>DASTVV010000174.1:0-13152 GCA_035758925.1 Gemmatimonadaceae bacterium | reverse complement strand
GCGCCGAGCGCCGCGAGCATCTCCGGCGACTTGCCTTTGAGCTTCCAGCGTCCGAAGAACGACTTCTCGGCCACACGGTTCACCAGCCAGTCGAGCGTTTTCTTCGCTGCGGTGGCCGACGGCGCGGGCGTCGACTCAACGTGCATCGCGCGCATCATCTGCGACGTTCGGCCGCGCCCGGTGAGCTTGGGCGCGCTGCTGCCATCCGCCGCCGCCACCACGCGAATGGCCAGGGTCATGAGCGACGAGTCGAGATCGCCACGTTCGATGCGCTGGCGGATCAGGCTCAGGGCGCGGGGCGGATAACCGCCCTCCTGTGCCGCCTGCAGTCCATAGAACACCGCGCGTTCATCGGTGTCCGTCACGCCGGAGACGATGGCCAGCTCGCGTGACTCCACGAACTTGAGCAACAGCCGCACGGCCTCCCGGCGAACCGCCGCGTCCGTGTGGAGCAGAAAGCGCGACATGTCGAATCCCTCGGGCACGTTCCTGAGCTTTCCGAGCATGAGGAACAGGTCCCGACGCATGTCCGCGCGCGCGCCCTCGAGGCGTCTGGCGAGGTACGGCCCGACCTCGTCGCCCAGCACCAGCAGGACGTCGAGCAGTCGTTCGCGCGCGCGGGTGTCCCGCGTCCGCTCGGCGACGTCGAGTACCGGGTCAATCGCGGACAGGCGTTTGCGACGCACCAGGCGCTCGAGCACCACCATGTCGATGCGTGCCTCGCCGAGCGCGGCCCACAGGACGTCCCTGCTGTCGAGATACTCCCAGACGCCCTGGGCGAAATCCTTGTCGGGAGCCTGGTCGACGAGGTTCAGCAGAGACTCGAGGCGCGCCGAGTTCAGCATGGCGTCGAGCGCGACGTCGAGCCGTGGCCCGCCGGTGCCGAGCTCGAACGCCAACTGGACGATGCGTTCGGGCTCGCAATCGATGTACGGATTGGACGACTCGCGCCGGTCGCCGGTGGCCATGCGCTGAAGCGCCCGGCCGTACGCCGTCGGATTCGGGTCGTCCAGGTTCCACTCGGTGATCAGCTTGCTCAGGTGGTCGCGGACGGACGAGTCGGCGTTCGCGCGCCGCACAGGATCGCTGTCGTTGTCGGCGTACTTGGACAGCTTGGTGAACAGGCGCATCATCGAGTGCGAGATGGTCTGTTTGCCGTCCGCGGCCGACGCGTAGACGAGGTCCAGCACCGCATCCACCGTCATGCCCTGCGAAGCATCGAGCAGGAATTGCCGTCGCTGCGCCGCATCGCCGCCCATCTGGAGCAGCTTCCGCAGGGTTGTCGGCTTCAGCTGCTTCACGAGCTCGGAAATGCGTTTCTGCAGCTCGATGGCTTCCGGCGTGCCCCCTTGTTTCTTGAGCTCGTCGGCGATCTGGAGCAGGTAGCCGACGATGACCTGATCGTACGCCTGCTCCTCGCGCCGGCTGTCGATGGCTTCCGCGATGACCAGCGGGCTCATGGCCTCGTCGTCGAGCATCGCGCCGTCATCGAGCATCATCGCGGCGCGCGCCATTCCCACCCAGAGCTGCGCGCCGCGTGTATTCGACCGGTGGATTCGCTCTTCGCCCTCGGTGTCGGTCCCTTCGTAGAGCAGCTGCAGGCGGTCGTAGCTCAGCGGGAAGAGCCGGACGCTCGACCAGCGTTGCGACAGTTCGTTCGCGCTGTCTCCGAGCGGCGTGGCCGTGCGGCCCGGATCGACCGCGATCGTCGCAAGGGCGTCGCCGAGCTCCTCGCGTGTCACGCCGCGGCTGACCTTCAGGGCGCCAAGGCCGTGCTTGTGCAGGCGGCCCGCCAGCTCCTTGAGCAGCGGATGCTCAGGGTCCGTTCCGACACCCTCGATGATGAGCTGTCGGCGGGCAATGCCGATGGCGAGCGACGGCCGGTCCACCAGGAGGTACGCGATCTTGCGCATGACGCCGTCGATCGCCTGGTCGAGCAGCGGATGGCCGACCGGATAGATCGCGTGCTTCTGCATCGCGATCGACAGCTCTACGAGAAAATCGGAGAGCTCGCGTGACAGTGCCGCTTTGGCCTTGCCAGCGCCCGTACCTCCGTCGCCGTGAACCGCTGCGAACGGCGCACTCGGGCGCGCTGGAGCGCTGCCGCGCGGAGGCGTGAAGCCTGAGGGGGTGATGGGACGCACTGACGGGGCCTGAGGACCAACCGGACTGGCGTATCGATACTTATCCCCGCGCGCTCCACCGGGCAATGCGCGCTCGGCCCCGCGATTGCACTTGGCAAGTTGATTCAGGCGCAAGCGGCAGGATCGCGCGCGCCGATCCGAGACCAGGATCGCGGAGGATGAACATGGACGACAGACTCGACCATTCGAAGCCCGTCAGCGACGACCGTGAGCCGTCGTCCAAGGCGCCACCGGGCAAGATCGGCGGCGCGGCGGAGAAGGCGTCGGAAAAAACGGAGCGCAAGCCGGCGTCGACGGAAAAACGTGACCGCGAATACGGGGACAAAGGCGGCCCACCCGAGCCGCCGGACGACGTCCCGACGAGCAGACGGTAACGTGTTTCCCCACGGCCGCGCCGCGAGTTACCTTTTCGCCCATGACAAATCCCCCCCAGAGCTCGACGGCCGACGTCGCGGACCGCGTCAAGAAACTCCAGCGCGCGGTGTACTATCTGATCTGGCGACGCACTGGGTTCGGCGAGCAGTGCATCCACTGTGGCCACTCCTACCCGGGCCACGAAGCGAAGTGCAAAGCCGCGGAGATCGAAGAGCTGGTTCGCTGAGCTGACAACAGGCTGGAGGCAGACGCGCGGAGCACTGCTTCGCGCGTCTTTGTCTTGCACGAGGTGTGGAGCGCTCGACTCCACGCCTCTTTTTGTTGTGGTGCGCATCACGCTCTCGCAGCTCGATCCGGAGCGCTTCCCACCGTTCTCGACGGCGCTCGGTCAACCTGACTGCAAAGGCATCAGACATACCACGTCGCCGGGATCTCGACACCCGGACATCGGCGACGGATTTGGCACACGCCTTGTCTTTACTGGTCGGCGAGAAGTTCGGAGTCTCGTCGAAGGCGACGTCTGCAGCGCAGCCGACACGGAATTCGAACGGAACAACACATCCGTACCTGAACCGGCAGCTCTGCTATGTCGTATCGTTTCCGGACGCAGTTCACTGTCAGGAGCCTGGGTGGAAGTACGCTCCTGATCGCCATTCTGAGTTGCACGCAGGCCACCCGCACAGGCGTCGAGTCGGCTCGTCCCAGTCTCGGCGCCGCTGGCGCGCTTCTCTCCAACATCGGGAATGCCACCAAGGGCATTTTCGAAACGCAGACCGTTTCGCTCGCTCTGGATCGCATCGATCAACGCAATCTTCCGCTGGACCACACCTATCGCAGGTCTGGAAGCGGCCAGGGCGTGACCGTGTACGTGTTCGACGGCGGCGTGCTGGACTCGCATCCCGAGCTCGAGGGTCGCGTTCGCAAGGGTTACGACGCGTTCCCGTCCGACCCGCGGGTGTGCAACGCACACGGGACCGCGGTGGCCGGCGCGATCGCGGGCAAGACGCTTGGCGTCGCTCCACGCGCCGACATCGTCGACGTGAAGATGGTGGAATGCACCAGGCTGCGCGGTACCATCAAGGCGATCGTCGAAGGCACGTTGTGGGTGCTGGAGGACCACAAGCGTCATGGTGGAGGTCCGGCGGTCGCGAACTGGTCCTTTATCGCCGACACCAGCTCGCACATTCCACAGCTCGACAGCGCCGTCTCGGAGCTGCGCGCGGCGGGAATCCCGGTCATCGTCTCGGCCGGCAACATCGAGATCAACGCGTGCCGCGTCTCCCCGGGCAATGCCGCGGGCTCCATCGTCGTGGGCGCTTCCGCCATCAGCCGTGAGCCAGGCGAGTCGAAGGTGACCGACCGTCGTGCGATCAATACCGCGTGGGGACCGTGCATCGACGTGTACGCGCCCGGGGACTCCGTGCTCCTGCCGAGCTTCGACTCGAGTCGGTCGCCGAGCGTGCAGCTCTGGAACGGCACGTCGATGTCGGCCGGGTACGTCAGCGGCGCAGTGGCACTGTATCTCGAGAGCAACCCCAAAGCGATGCCGGACGATGTCCTGGCGTACATCCGCTCCAGCGCGACGCCGAACGTCGTGAAGGATACCAACTCACCCTTCTCGTACCTGCTGTACGTCGGTCAGATGCGCGAGCAGATGAGAAGCGTCGAGGAGATACGGGCGGCTCAGTTGGCCAAACGTCGGTAACAAGGCGACGGCAGGTCTAACAGCGGATCCTACGGCGGATCTTGCAGCGGATCTGACGGCGGATCTGACGGCGGATCTGACGGCGGATCTGACGGCGGATCTGGAGGCGGGTCTGACAGCGACGTCAGATCCGCCTTCTGTTTCGCAGTCAGATCCGCCTCTCGATTCGCTTCTTGATCCGCCTTTGATGCCCCTGTTGATCCGCCTTTGATGCGCCTTTTGATCGGCCGCTAACTTTCCCGTATGGACATCGACCAACTCGCGATCAACACCATCCGCACCCTGAGCATGGACGCGGTGCAGAAGGCCGAGTCCGGACATCCCGGCACTCCCATGGCCCTCGCGCCGCTGGCCTATCGGCTCTTCACGCAGCACATCAAGCATGACCCATCCGATCCCAGCTGGTTCGATCGCGACCGGTTCGTGTTGTCCGCGGGCCATGCGTCGATGCTGCTCTATTCCAGCCTGTACCTGACGGGCTACGGTGTCACGCTCGACGACCTGAAGCAATTCCGGCAGTGGGAGAGCAAGACGCCGGGGCATCCCGAGTATGGTTACACGCCAGGCGTCGAGACCACGACGGGTCCGCTGGGTCAGGGAATCGCGAACGCCGTCGGGATGGCGATGGCCGAGGCGCATCTCGCCGCCGTGTTCAACAAGCCCGGCCAGGAGATCATCGATCACCACACCTGGTTCATCTGCAGCGACGGCGACCTGATGGAGGGCATCTCGCACGAAGCCGCTTCGTTCGCGGGGCACTTCGGCCTGGGCAAGCTGATCGGCTTCTACGACGACAACAGAATCACGATCGACGGTTCCACGACACTGTCATACAGCGACGATGCACAGAAGCGTTTCGAGGGCTACCACTGGCATGTCCTGCGACTCGATGACGTAAACGACCTCGGCGCCATCGATCGCGTCGTGGCGCAGGCGAAGGCCGAGCGCGAGCGCCCGACGCTCGTGATCACGAGGACCCACATCGGCTACGGCAGCCCCAACAAGCAGGACACCGCGAAGGCGCATGGTGAGCCGCTCGGAAAGGAGGAGGTCATCCTCACCAAGAAGAACCTCGGGTGGCCGTGGCCCGAGGAATCCTTCAAGGTCCCGCCCGAAGTGCTCGAGCACACGCGCAAGGCCGTGGAGAAGGGGCGCAAGCTCAGCGAGGAATGGCGCGCGCGCTTCGTCGCGTACCCCGACGCGGCGGAGCTGAAGCGCAGGATCGAGGGACGCCTGCCGGATGGCTGGGAGAAATCGATTCCGGCGTTCACGAAGGAAAACGGAGCGGTCGCAAGCCGCGCCGCGTCCAACGTCGTCCTCAATGCCCTGGTCAAGGTCATGCCCGAGCTCATCGGCGGCTCGGCGGACCTCACGCCGTCCAACGGCACCGCGCTCAAGGATCAGAAGAACTTCGCGCCCGACTGCAAGGCCGGCCGGTACGTGCACTTCGGCATTCGCGAGCACGGCATGGCGTCCATCATGAACGGCCTGGCGCTGCACGGCGGCGTTCGGCCGTTCGGCGCGACGTTCCTGATCTTCAGCGACTACATGCGTCCGGGCGTGCGGCTGGCGGCGATCATGAAGCAGCCGGTGATCTTCATCTATACCCACGACTCCATCGGGCTGGGCGAGGACGGCCCGACGCATCAGCCCATCGAGCAGCTGTCCACGCTGCGCGCGATTCCAGAGTTCACGCTCATCCGTCCCGCCGACGCCGGGGAGACCGCGGAGGCCTGGCGCGTCGCCATCGCGCACTCGAACGGCCCGGTGGCTCTGGTGTTCACGCGCCAGAAGCTGGGCTTCATCGACCGAGAGAAGTACGCGCCGGCCCAGGGCCTCGTGCTCGGCGCGTATGTCCTCGCGGACGTCGCGCAGGGGCTCGAGCCGCAGACCCCACACCCCAAGCCCCTCTCCAGACCGGACGTCATCCTGATGTCCTGTGGATCCGAGGTGGCGCTGGTGATTGCCGCGCACGAGAAGCTCGCGGAACGCGGCATCAAGTCACGCGTCGTCAGCATGCCGAGCCATGAGCTGTTTGCGCGCCAGGACGTGAAGTATCGCGAGTCCGTGTTGCCGGCAGGGGTTCCGCGCATTGCGGTGGAGGCAGCGCATCCGATGTCGTGGTATCGCTGGGTGGGCGACGACGGCGTGATCCTGGGCCTGGAGCGCTATGGCGCGAGCGCGCCGTACGAAAAGATCTACGAGGAGTTGGGGCTCACCGTCGACAAGGTCGTGAGCACCGCGGAACGGCTGGTGAAGCGCGGCTAGCGCCTGTCTCCCTGCCGGGATTCCAGCAACCCCGCATCCGAATTCAACGAACAAGCTCGAATCGGGCGTCTTAGGCCAAGAACCTGCCGCGCGCCCGATATTCTGACGAGTAGACGTCAGATTCGTCGTCATTCGTGGAATTCGGATGCGCAGTTGTTGTTGCCCGAGCGCGCGGGAATGTCCCTCGAAGACGTGGGGTTGTTTGCGCGTGAGGTGTCAATCCGTGACCGGAGGGTGATTCATGAGGATGCTTGCACTGATCGCGATCGTCGGAGCGTTCGCCTGTGGCGACAGTGGCACTCAGCCGATGCCGCCCGGCGCGCTCAAAGTCGTCCCCGTAGCCACGGGCCTGAGCTCACCGTTGTTCCTGACGTCATCGGGCGGCCTGGATGAACGACTCTTCGTCGTGGAGCAGACCGGCACCATACGCGTCATCAAGAACGGGCAGCTGCTCACGGCGCCATACCTGAACGTCACGTCGAAGATCACGTGCTGCAATGAACGCGGGTTGCTTGGTCTGGCGTTCCATCCGCAGTTCGCCACGAACGGGTTCTTCTACGTCAACTACACGGACTTGAGCGGGAACACGAAGATCGAGCGCTATCACGCCACGCCGTCGGCGGACGTCGCCGAGTCCGGCTCGGCCTCGCCCGTGCTGGGCTTTGCGCAGCCGTTCGCGAACCATAACGGCGGCATGCTGCTGTTCGGGCCGGACAACATGCTGTGGATCGGCACCGGCGACGGTGGGAGCGGCGGAGACCCTCAGGGCAACGGCCAGAAACTCACGACGCTGCTGGGCAAGATGCTTCGCATCGATGTCGACGGTGCTTCGCCATACGCGATCCCGTCGAACAACCCCTTTGCCGGGCAGGCCGGCAATCGCGGCGAGATCTGGGGACTCGGTCTGCGCAATCCATGGCGCTACGCGTTCGATCGAGTCGAGGGTCTACTCTATATCGCGGACGTCGGTCAGAACGCGTGGGAGGAGGTGCACGTCGTGCCCGCGACGACCGCCGGCGTCAACTACGGCTGGAACACGATGGAAGGCATGCACTGCTACAACGCCACGACGTGCAACCAGTCGGGTCTCAACATCCCCGTCATCGAGTACTCGCATTCCGACGGCCGCTGCTCGATCACGGGCGGATTCGTGTATCGCGGAAACGCCCTGCCGGGCCTGCGCGGCCACTACTTCTACAGCGACTACTGCGTCGGCTTTCTGCGCAGCTTCCGGTACTCCAACGGCGCGGCCACCGAAACGCGCGAGTGGAGCATCGGGGACGTCGGCCAAGTACTCTCGTTCGGCCAGGACTCGCAAGGCGAGCTGTACATCCTGTCGGCCAACGGCACGGTCTACCGGCTGAGTCCTTAAGTAGATCTGTACAACGCGGAGGGCGCGGAGGGCGCGGAGGACGCAGAGGAAACCGTCCGCTACTCGGTTTCCAATGGTGAGATCTCGACTCCCACAGGACTGCGGCGCTGTCTCGTGAGGGCGGCACTCCGCCACACGACCACCGAGCTCTGACTGGCTCCGCGCGCTCCGCGACCTCCGCGTTCAACAGCCGTTGTTTGTAGGACTGGACGGGGAGCTCTAGAACCGTCGGAACTCGACGCGCGCCTCGTCGAAAATGAACGCGGCGCGGTCGAGATGCTGTCGTACGAGCTCCTGGTTCCGCTCCGGGCCGAGATCGTGGACCACCCAGGTCGGCGCGGCCTGCGGGTCGGCATTGTTGGCCACCAGGCTGACGTGATGGGGACGATCCGCGTAGCGAATGAAGATGATGGTCTTGGACGCCGGCAGCAGGGCGACGGCCTGCACGAACCCCATCCGCGTGCTGTTGATCTCCTTGTGCTGCGTGCGCCAGTAGAGAATCGTCGGAATCCCGAACAGCGCCAGCACCAGCGACACCAATACGGTCCCCAGCTTGGGCCGCCGCGTGACGTTCATCTGGACCTTCACGCTCTTCGTGAGCCAGACGAGCGCCCACCACACGCCGCGGGCAGTCGTTGCAGCAACGACTGGCGCCACTTCCAGATAGTACAGCGTCCACGGTGGGTCGTGCGAGTACGGCAGATACGCAAGGAACAGCAGCGCAGCGCTGATCAGCGCGAACCGCAGCTCGCGGTTCATCGTGATGAGCCCGAGGACGAGGAACGGCAGCAGCGCCAGCTGCGAGCCGGACCAGAGATCGCGCGCCAGATTCCAGCTGCGCTCGCCGATGGTGCGTGGCAGATCGCCAAGTGTCTGGCGCTGCCGATTCGCAAGGAAGTCGTCGTACAACGACTTGACGACGGGTGAGAGCGCGCGCTGCGGTGGTGTGGAGTCGGTGGTGAACCCGAGCTTGTCGAACGGCAGGTACTCGCGCGCGTAGAGGGCGATCGGCGTCACCCGCCAGTCGCCCGTCGTGCGACTGTTCCAGAGCGGCAGCAACGACAGCGGCAGCGCACCCACCAGGATCGCGAGCACCAGGTCCAGCCACGGGCGCAGTCTGCGCGCGCGCACCACGCCCCAGATCACGACGAACCCGATGGGCAACGTGAGCGCCAGCTGCGTCAACGGCCGCGTGATCGCTCCCCAGCCACACGCGAGCGCCAGCAGCAGCAGCCAGCGTGTCTGGCGCGTCTCGCGCCACTCGAGCAGACACCACCAGGACGCGAGCATCAGCGCAGTCGTGGTCGTCTCGGAGAAAAACCCGGGCTGGAATCGCAGGACCAGTGGCGTCGTGAGCCACACGAGCCAGGTGAGGAGGCCCACCCACGCATTGGTCACACGCGTTGTGACGATCATCACGAGCGCCGCCGTCACGCCGGTCAGCAGCAGGGGAACGAGCGGGTCCCAGCGCAGCAGGGCACCAACCGCAAGCAGCAGCGCGTGGCCTGGCGGATACTTCGAGGCGACCGCGGGCACCACCAGGACGTGCGGCTGTTCGAAGAATTCCGGCGCGGCCGGCGGGGGCACGGTCCACCGGAATCGCGCGAAGATCTCGGCCTGGAGCGCATACGACATTTCGTCGTGCACCACCGGCAGCGGATGCCATGTGCCCCAGGTCCACCAGACGACGGCCGCGGAGATCAGCGCCATGGCCAGCGGACCGAATCGCTTGAGCCACGACTCCCAGCGATCGTAGCGCGAATCCAGGTCGGAGGGATTGACGATTCGCGCTGCCCAGAACGCGGCGAGCAGGGTGAACGCCGGGAGCAGGAATCGCGTGGGGATCATTGGCTGCACAGACTAACACCGAAGTCACGGAGCACCAACGGGCCAGACGTCGCGGCCGCTTCTGGATCGGGGCGCCTCGCAGTAACGTTCCGCGCCATGAAACAGCGGATCATCCTGGTCACCGGTGGTGCCGGTCACGTGGGCTCTCACGTCATCGAGTTGCTGCTCGCCGACCCGCGCAATCGCGTCATCTCGCTCGACAACTATTTCAACGGCTCAGTCGAGAATCACATCGATGGCGCAGAGTATCGCGAAGGTCACACCAAGCACATCGATCGACTGGTGCCGGAGACGCCGGACCTCGTGTATCACCTGGGTGAGTATGCGCGCATCGCGCCGTCGTTCGACGACGTCGAACAGGTGTTCGACATGAACATCGTGGGCACCTTCGCGGTGGCCGAGTTCTGTCGGTTGCGGAAAGTGGGGAAGCTGGTCTACGCGGCGTCGAGCACCAAGTTCGCCATCGAGGGGGACGGGCGGCACCAGAATCCGTACTCGTACACCAAGGCCGCGAACGTCGACCTGATCAACGACTACGGTCGCTGGTACGGCGTGCCGTACGCGATCTGCTACTTCTACAACGCGTTCGGACCGCGCGAGCGTGGCGGCGGCAAGTACTCCACGGTGATCGCGAAGTTCGAGCAGCAGTACCTGAAGGGGGAGCCGCTCACCGTCGTGCGGCCGGGTTCACAGAAGCGCGCGTTCACGCACGTGAAGGATCTCGCGCGCGGCATCATCCTCACGGGAGAAAAGGGCAAGGGCGACGGATACGCGCTTGGCCAGACCAAGAGCTACTCGATCACGGAGATCGCGAAAGCGTTCGGAGGGCCCATCAAGTACATCCAGGGCTATCCCGGACGGGAGCGCGCGCGCAACCCCATCAAGGCGCGGCGCGAGCTGGGGTGGAAGCCCACGGTGGACGTCATGAAGTACATCAAGGAGTTCGTGGCCGCCCACCCCCGCCGGCGGCAGAACGCCGTTTAGTCGGCGGCGTGACCTTCGCCGACGGCCGCGGCGAGGGTCTCACCCGAGGTTCGCTGTGCGGGTGGGTCGGTGAGCGATGGGACGCCGTTTTGCGGCGTTCCGTTGCATACGAAATCCGGCACAAGCTGCTGCAGTGCGCAGCGCAGCAGCTGTTCGTCGGTGTCCTTCCGAGCCGCCTCGATGAGGCTGCCGATCAGCTGATCGCTGCAGTTGTCATGATGTCCGTTGCGGGCGCGCAGAACCTTGGGATGCTCCGTCGGCTCGGCGATTTCGTGATTGAAGAACATCTCCTCGTACAGCTTCTCGCCGGGGCGGATGCCGGTGAACTCGATCTCGATGTCCGTTCCCTCTTCCAGCCCTGAGAGACGGATCATGTCGCGCGCCAGGTCCACGATGCGCACGGGCTCGCCCATGTCGAGCATGAAGAGCTCGCCGCCACGTCCCTGGGCTCCGGCCTGCAGCACGAGCTGCACAGCTTCCGGGATCGTCATGAAGTAGCGACGCATCTCCGGGTGCGTCACCTTCACGGGTCCGCCGTCCTGGATCTGCCGCAGGAATGTCGGCACCACGCTGCCGCGACTGCCGAGGACGTTGCCGAAACGGACCGATACGAAGTGGCGCTTGTGCTTGATCGCCGCGCTCTGGACGATCTGTTCCGCGAGTCGCTTCGAAGCGCCCATGACGTTCGTGGGGCGCACCGCCTTGTCCGTCGAAATGAAGACGAAGTGCTGCGTGCCGCATTCGATCGCTGCCTGAACGACGTTGCGGGTGCCGAGCACGTTGTTCGTGATCGCCTCGCTGACGTTGTCCTCCATCAGCGGGACGTGCTTGTGCGCCGCGGCGTGGAAGACGGCGTACGGCTTGTGTTCTGCGAAGATCCGCTCGATGCGATGCCGGTCGCGGATGTCGGCGATGACCGGGATCAGCGCGGCCTTGGGTTCGTCCGGCAGCAGCTCGTGCAGGATCTCGAAGATCGGGTTCTCCCCGTGTCCCAGCAGGATCAGTTTTTCGGGCTCGAGCGCAACGAGTTGTCTGCACAGTTCGCTGCCGATGGAGCCGCCGGCTCCCGTCACGAGCACCGTGCGCCCCGCCGCCAGCCGTCGAACGGCCGCCAGATCCGTTTGCACCGGGTCGCGCCGCAGCAAGTCCTCGATCTGTACCTCTCGCAGAGCTGTGACACTGACACGCCCGTCGAGGATCTCGAAGAGGCCAGGCACGGTTCGCGTACGCACGCCGGCCTCGAAGGCCGCCCGTACGACCCTGCGAACCACGGCACCAGGAGCCCGGGGCATCGCGATGATCAGTTCCTGGATACGCTCGTGCTCCACGATCCCGCTGATTTGCTCCAGCGTTCCGAAGACCGGAAGATTGGCGAGTCGCAGGCCGAGCTTCGATGTATCGTCATCCACGAAGCCCACGGGCGTGAGACCGAGCTGCGGGTTCGCGCGGATCTCCTTGACGACCATCTCACCGGCAGACCCGGCTCCCGCGATCAGCACGCGTCGATCGTTGTCGGCGGCGCGCCGGTAGAGGTGGGGCCGGCCGCCCACCCGAAGCAACAGACGTGGCGTGGCGACGATCGCGATGCTGAACACCGAGTACATCGCCAGTATCGACAACGGCACACGAACCGTGGTAATTCCTGAAACAGGGAGGATGAGCGCCCCGATGACCCACGCCGCGGCGGCGGCCACTACACCCGCGGCAAAAATCAGTTCAAGCTCCCACACGCTCGCGTAGCGCCACATGCGACGATACAACCCGAACGCCAGGAGTATCGTGAGCTCCAGCGGCACCATGACGAGGGCAAACGCATAGGCCGTCAGCGTGTCGGCCGATGACCACACGAAGCTCTCAAACCGAAGCGCGTAAACAAAGAACGGCAGCGCGGTCAAAAGCGCCGCGTCAATGGCCAGCAGGTAACGGTTTCGAAAGCGTCTCATCGTTTCGAGTATCGGCTTACCGCGCCGCTAATTTACTGTCCCGATTTCGGTTAGCTAGCTGGCTCGGCAATGCAAAGGGGAATCCGACTCCGTGGCTGGTTCGTGCTGCGGGACTGGGTGGCTTCTTATCGGGCCCTGTCCGAACGCATGGGGGCGGCGTGCATCGGCTCAATGCGCTCGATCACTGCATAAGCGCCGCCCAGTAACACCAGGCCCAGGACAAGACAAAGCGGAACGAGCGACGGCAGGCGCCAGGCAGCGAAAACCAAGCCACCGAGCGCCGCATTCAGAAAGATCAGGCTTGTGACGACTCGCTGGTGCGACCAACCCGCTATTACCAGTCGTTGGTATGCGTGACTCCGATGGGCGGAGTACCACCGATCTCCGTTGAGCACCCGGCGCACGAGCGTGACCGTGGCGTCGAATCCGAACGCTCCGATGAGAAGGACCCATAAGGCCATCGGGAGCCCGTTCGAGCGCTCCGAGCCGATGGCCAGAACGGCAAAGCTGAAC
>DASTVV010000136.1:0-10488 GCA_035758925.1 Gemmatimonadaceae bacterium | reverse complement strand
GGAATACGAGCTGGCACAGGCTCAGCTCGCGCAGGACCGCCAGCCGGACTATTTGAGCTTCGAGTTCGCCAATGTGCACGACACGGTCACGCTGGCGCAGATGTCGCCGCTGGAAACCGGCGCGCGGTGGCTCGAGGCGCGGGACGAGCGCTATCTGATGCGCATCGCGCTGGAACAATCACCGGGGTGTCCGCCGACAGTGCCGATGACGCAGGCGCTCGATTCGCTTCGGCGCGCGTCCACCGGGCGGTCCGCCCAGGTCCTCGGCACCATCACTGCGGGCGATACGGCATACGTCGTGTTTCGCCATCCCCGCGTCCTTGGCGATGGTGAATTCGATATGGAGACGCGCGCGCGGCCGAGCGTTCTGACTCTCTCTCGCCATAACGCGTCCTGGGTCATCCACCCGGACGAGCAAAGCCTGCGGCGCAGTCAAGGAATGATGGTGAGTGGATGCGTCAGCTACCAGGTGCCGCCCGACTCCCTGCCCCAGAAAAAGAAGCCGCCGCTGTGACACCACGATCGGGGTTGCTCGCAGGCGCTCTCGCTGGCCTGGCGGCGGGACTGGCCTTCGCCACCGCGCATGCATTCATCATCACGCCCGTCTGGAGTCGGATGCTGATGGGCCTCGTGTTCGGCGTGGTCGCTGGCGCCACGGCGGGTTGGGCTTACGCCGAGCTTCGACCAAACGCGCCGGCGTCGCTGAAGTCAGGACTCGCCTTCGGCGTGCTGCTCTGGATTTCGGTCGTGCCGGTCACGCTCACCAACGCGGCACTGCGCGCCAGCGGCTTCGCGATCGAGCATCGCACGCTGACGGACGCCATCGCGGTCGTGCTCGCACTCGCCGGTGGCGCCGCGCTTGGCTGGCTGCGGACGCGGCGAATGCGTGCGGTGCTCGCGTGCTCGGCCGCGGCCCTCGTGGTGACGATGGCCATGGGCGGCCCGGTACCGGTTGGGCGAAACGTGCGCGCCGTCGAGATCCTGTTCGCCGTGCTGGCCGCGTCGCTCATTGGCGGCGCGGTGGTGGGCCTCCTCGCGCCACGATTCGAGAGAGCGCAGCTTTCCTGACGGAAAAGCCCCGAACGTCGAGAGGTGCTGCATTGAATCCGTCACGCCACTTCATCATCGCCATCGCATCCTGCCTGATCGCGGGCGGACTTGCCGCCCAGCAGCCATCGACAGATCGGAGCGACCCGGCGAAGGTGGCCCGTGCATTCCTGGACGCGTTGGAGCTCGAGCGAGTGCCAGCCGACTCGGCCAGAGGCGTCAGGAAGCCGCCCAACTAGCCTCGCACACCAGGATTCCCCACGCATGACGCGCGCACTGAGCATGCGCTGGACCAACCTGGCGTTCCTGCACTGGCGCGTGGATCCTGAGCGCGTGCAACGGCTCCTGCCGGCCGGGCTCCAGCTGGATCTGTTCGGCGGTGAGGCGTGGGTGGGGGTGGTTCCGTTTCGCATGTCGCGCGTGCGGCCGCTGATGGCGCTCGCGGTACCGACAGCGAGCGACTTCCCCGAGCTCAACGTCCGCACGTATGTGCGCCACGGCGATCGGTCCGGCGTGTGGTTCTTCAGCCTCGACGCGGGCAGCCGCTTGGCCGTCATCGGCGCCCGCACGGCCGTCGGGCTCCCGTACTTCCACGCGCGAATGATCGAGCGAGAAGTCGGCGGCGACGTCGCATACGAGAGCAAGCGGATTCATTGGGGCGCGGCGTCCGCGGAATTCCAGGCGCGCTATCGACCGACCGGCGAGGTGCGACTGGCTGACGCCGGCTCGCTCGATCACTGGCTCACGGAACGCTACTCGTTGTTCGCCATGCGCCGTGGCGTCCTGCTGCGTCTGGACATCGAGCACGAACACTGGCCGCTGCAGCCGGCGACAGCGGACGTCACGGTGAATTCAATGGCGCAGGCGTCGGGCATCGACCTGCCCGCCGAAGCGCCCCGCGTCCTGTTCGCGGAACGGCTCGACGTCGTGGCCCGTCTGCCGCGGCGCGTGAACACCGCGAAGCCCGCTAACGAGCCCCCCCTTCCGCACGCCAGCCTCCGATGATGGCCACGCCTTCCTGAATCGGAGTGTACGTCGCCAGCACTGAGTCGAGCAGCTGTCTGACTGCCGGATGCTGCGCGCGTGCCGTCGACGCGAGCGCCTCGAGTCGCATGCGCGGTGGCCCGGGGTGCACGCGAAGCGGAACGACGCGACCAGCGCGCATCTCGTCGACGAGGGCGTAGGCCGGCAGCATTCCGATGGCGCGGGGGTCGCCGAGCACACCGCGCTTCACGCTCTCCACGCTACCCGTGGGTTGCAGTTGCGGCCCGGGAAGCCCGTCCCCCGTGAGAAAGCGGCGCACCGCCGCATGAAAATCACCCGCCGAATCGGTGAGATAGAGCGTGAAACCGACGAGCGCGTCGCGCTTGACCGGCGCGCGATCGGCGCGCAGGGGGTGCGACGGCTGCGTGAACAGGACCAGCGACACGTCGTCCGTGACGACCGTGCGCTCTGCAATGGTCGGCGCCGCGTCCTCGTCGCACGGCTGAAGCATGAAGCCCAGGTCGTATTCGCCTGCCTCCACGCCGCTGCGGACGCCAGCGCACATCATGATCGACACCCCGAAGATCGTGTTCGGCCAGGTCCGCCGCATGACCTCGAGCGGCGCCGACAACACGTAGGTGCTGAGCGACTCGTTGGTCGCGATCGCCACGGTGGCACGTGCCCGCATCGTTGCCCCGGCAACGGCGACGTGCGCGGCGTCGATCTGCTCCAGCATGGCGCGCGCGTGCGGGAGAAGGGCTTCGCCGGCCTCGGTGAGCGTGAGCTCGTGCGAGCCGCGACGCCGGAGAAACACCGCGGCCCCGACGGCGCGCTCCAGCGACGTCAGCGCCTCGGACACGGTGGACTGCGCGAGACCCAGTGACTGCGCGGCCGCCGTGACGCGTCCCTGCTCCACCAGCGCGACGAATGCCCGCAGCTGCCGGATCTCCAGCGTCGACTCCATGCGTTGAACGCTAGAAGAAGACGCAACGGCTGTACAGACGATCCGTGGCGGCTTCATCGCTAGCGACTCATCCAGTAGGACAGCTTGACGGCGACGGTGTTCTGTGGATGCAGCGCGAACAGGTCGCCGAAGTCGCGCGCCGGCCAGAGCCCGAGGCGTGCCGGCTCCGCGCCGGTGAGATCCCGGCCGTGCGACCAGACGACGAAGAGCGTGGACCCGGGCCGGTATTCCCACCGCAACACGGCGTTGGAGCGCAGCTGCTTGAAGTCGATGCCCCCGGGTGATGCGCGCACCGCCGCATCCCCGTACGGACGAAAGCGCTCGTTCCAGTCGGGCGAGCGCGGGCTCGCGACCTCGCGGACGTCGTCATACGCGCCGCGTGAGATGTACGCCTGCCCGTACCACTGCAGGGTCATCGTTGGCGTGAGCGTATAGTTGATGCGCGAGGTGAGGGAGCGCGTCGGCAGGTCCAGCGCGGCCACCGTGTAGTGCGCCGTGTCGCTGAGCACGTCGCCGAAGGTGTCGTAGTAGAACCACGCGTAGTGCGTGTTGAATGCGTACGCGGCAAGCCAGATTTCGACGTTGCTTCGGGCGCGCCAGGTGCCGTCGATCTGAGCGCCGTAGCCGTGCGAGCGCCAGTGGTCGTCCCGATCGTATTCGGACAGGACGTGCGGAACGAACGCCTGTCGCGGGTCGCCCGTGTAGTCGACGCTGAGCGTCGTGCGAGGTGGGTCGATCATCGCCGGCCCTCCGCGCGTGCAGCTCACCGTGCACAGCGCGCCCGGAAGCTGCTGAATGACGGTCGCCTGGAGCTGCGCCAGGTTCGCGAGCTGCAGGCTTCCGCCGATGTCCACCGCTCGGCCGTACGACATGCCGTTCGTCGACCACTCGCCGGAGTATCCGAGCGTGAGGGTGGCGCGGCGGTACGGAACCAATGCGATCGAACCCGGCCGATTCTGAGTGAGTCCGACGTTCGCGGACGCATTCTGCACGCCCGACTTGGTGAGAATGCCCAGGTCGTTGACGTCGAATCCCGGCTCGATGCGGCGATACGAGGCCGCGAAGCGCGTGATGCCGCCACCAACCTTGCCGAGCGAGAGAAACGCGGCCGAACCGCGGAGCGCGTCGCGTGTGGGGTCGAAGGCCACGCCGTCGTCCGGTCGCTGGTACGCGTGGACCGACGAGAGCTGCAGCTGCGCGATCGCGTCGGGACGCCCGCGAACGTCGCTGAGCGCCAGCCAGCCGCTTGCCTGGTAGGCACCTGAGCCGGTTTGATGCTGCGTGGTGAGAGCGACGGTCTGTGCTTCCGACGGCAGCAATGCCGCGCTGGTGGAGTCGCCATCGTCCCGAGCGACGCGCGTGAGCAGCACGCCGACTCCGCTGCGTCCGCCGCGAAAGTCCTGCTGTACGCGAGCGACGAGATTGGCGGCCCGCGGTTCGAGGACGTAGCGGCCACGCCCATCGGGGCGCTCGCGTCCGTCGGCGCGTCCGGTGGCCGCCGCGAGCGCCGCGATCGACGTCGTTGGCGTAATGCGCGCGGTCACCTTGGCGGCTCCGAGGATCGTGGTTTCCGTGGGAGAGTCAGGGGCGCCGAACGCGTCGGCGAGCGTGGGACGTCGGCCGATGCGGCGGGAGTAGAACAGCTGCCCCGATCCGTCGGCCGAAAGCGGCAGCGCCAGCAGGCCCGCGCCTTCCAGGAAGAACGGCCGACGCTCGGCCTGGAAGATCTCGACGCCGGTGAGGTTGAGCACCGCCGGGTCCGCGTCGATCTGCCCGAAGTCGGGATTGAACGTGGCGTCGATGCTCACGTTCGGGCGGGGCAGCCACTTGATGTCGCCACCGACCGCTGCCTCGGTCTCGAGCGTCGGAGTTCCTTGGGACACTGCGGTAGCAACGTTGCGCGAGCGGGCACGCGTGTACGGCGTGGCTTCGAGCGCGCCCGACGTCGCCAGGTCGCGCAGTCCACCGAGCGTGCCCATCTGCGACACGAGTCCGGCCCTGGCGCGACTGTACTGCGGAACGCACATGCGTTCGCCGCTGCGACCCACCCACCGGCCGATGAATATCCCGAATACCGGCGCGCGATGTTCCGCGAACCGCAGCTGGCGGAACGGAATCGCAAACTCGGCCACCCAGCCCAGCGAGTCGATGCGCGTGGCCACGTCCCACACGCCATCCCATGAGTAATCCTCGACTATATCGTCGCTCAGCGCCGCGTCCACCTTGACGCCGCCGGCGGTGACGACGAACTCGTACCCGGTGCGGCCGTCGTGGAACGGATCGAGAAAGAGCAGCACCTGATCGGCGGTGCCGTCGGGCGTGTCTCGCCGAGCGAGTCGCCGCACGATGCTGTCCGGATGCGGGTCGAAGGCGCGGACGAGAAAATAGAGCGCGCGATCGTCGTACCGAACGCGTGCTTCGGTTCGGACGGTGGGGTCGGCGCCCTCGCGCGGCGCGAACACACGGAAGTCCGTGGACGTTGGTCCGGTCGCCCACGCGACGTCGTCGGTCCTGCCGTCGATGACGGGAGCGACGTCGATGCGCGACGCCATGACCGCCGGGCGATCGCGGTTCTCGGTGCTCTGGCCGCTGCTCTGAGCGCCGGCCACCTGTGAGGCAACGGCGAGGGACAGCGACGCGATGGGCGCGCCGATGCTGCGAAGGCCGCGGGAAGCTATTGAAGCAAGCGAAGCAAAGTTGGTATGCCGCAAACGGAACCGCTCCGGTGGAGGTGACGACGGTCCTCCGGTGGGCCGGATGGAAACACACTCGTCGGGTGCGGCATCTTGTCGGGCCGTCTGGCGTCTTCCAAAAGCCCGAACGGACCTATCGGTGAAACCGATAAGTGGAAAGCTGTAAGCTGAGAGCTGATAGCTGTCAGCCGAGGGCTATCTCGCGACAACCTCTTTCGCACTATGGCTATCAGCTGACTGCTGTCGGCTCTCAGCTGTCAGCCAGAACCCGGTGGCGCCACGGGCGCCGCGAACTCATCTTGCAATCATGGCCTCTCCCTTCCAACGCACGATCGACTCTTACCGTCAGGGCGCGCACACGATGCCGCGCGAGCGGTACACGTCCCCCGAGATCTTTGCCGAAGAGCGCGAGCGCATCTTCGCCAATCACTGGAACTGCGTCGGACGCGTCAGCTCGTTCATCAAGCCCGGCGACTACCAGCTGCGCACCGTGGCCGACGAGTCGCTCATCATCGTGCGCGACCGCGGCGGCGAGCTTCACGCGTTCTTCAACGTCTGCCGGCATCGCGGCACGCGGCTGTGTCAGCACGCCAAGGGCCAGCTCTCCGAGACCATCCAGTGCCCGTACCACGCGTGGACCTACGGCCTGGATGGGCGACTCGTCGGCGCGCCGCACATGAACGAGGTCGAGGGGTTCGACAAGAAGGACTATCCGCTGCACGAAGCCGCGGTTGCCGAGTGGGAGGGGTTCCTCTTCGTGAACGTGAGAGAGAAGCCGCAGCCATTCAAGGAATGGTTCGGTCCGATGTTCCGGCGCCTGGCGCGCTTCGAGCTGCCGACGCTCAAGGTGGGACATCGCGTGCGCTACGAAGTGGCGGCGAACTGGAAGCTCGTGTTCCAGAACTACTCCGAGTGCCTGCACTGCCCGATGATCCACCCGGAGCTTTCCACGGTGCTTCCCTACACCAGCGGCGCCAACGACCTCACCGCCGGGCCGTTCCTGGGCGGGTACATGGAGATCAAGACGCCCAATGAAAGCGCGACCCTCACCGGCCGCGCGTGCGGCCGCCTGGTGAGCGACCAGCTCGCCGGCGACGACGTGAAGCGGGCGTTCTACTACACGCTCATGCCGAACATGTTCTTGAGCGTGCATCCGGACTACGTGAACTACTACATGCTCACGCCGATCGACGTGACACACACGATCGTCGAGTCCGAGTGGATGTTCAACCCGAAGAACGACGGCGACCCGAAGTTCAATCCGCAGGATGCGGTGGACTTCTGGGACGTGACCAATCGTCAGGACTGGGACATCTGCGAGCGCAGCCAGCTCGGGATCGAGTCGCGCCGATATTCTCCGGGGCCGTACTCGCCGCGCGAGAGCATCCCTGCCGCCTGGGATGCGGAGTACCTCAGACTGATGGGTACATCAGCCGGCTGAGTCTGACGCCGGACTCAGGACATCTCTGCCAAAGTTGAAACGCCGATCTACGCCGATCTGGCGGATTCACGCCAATAATTTCTGGGGTTGTAAACCAAAAGTCTTATCGGCGTAGATCGGCTGGATCGGCGTTGATCGGCGTCCTCCCTTCCGGCTGAGAAGCCTTACGGGCCAGAAGCCTTAGGGCTGACCACACGGCGTCCCAGTTGGCATATTCGCCGCATGCCGAGTCGACTGGTTCTTGCCGCCCTGCTTGCTGCCTGCTCTCTCTCAGCACAGGCCCGTGACACCACGCGCTACACCATCCTGATGGCCAAGGGCCCGTCGGGAGTTCAGAAGGCCTGGACCGATCCCGACGGGTCGCGGCGCTTTTTCCTCGAGTTCAACGATCGCGGCCGCGGCCCGGAGCTCAGACAGCGCGTCGTCGTCGGCCCCGATGGCTATCCGACCAGCATCGAGATCACGGGCCACGACTACATGAAGGCGCCGGTCGAGGAACGATTCACGGCGAAGCAGAGAGGCGCGGCCACAACCGCCTCGTGGAAGAACGCGGCCGAGTCGTCGAGCGTGGTCCGACCGGCGCCGGCGTTCTATCTGCCGATGAACGACGCGTCCGTGGATCTGCTCGAGCCGCTGCTGCTCAAGTCGCGCACCGGACGCGTGGCGCTGCTCCCGCAGGGCGAAGCACGCATCGAACGGCTTCGCGACCTGACCGTGCGCGCCGGTTCGAAAACACAGAAGGTGACGCTCTACGCCACCTACGGCTTTGGCTTCACACCCAACACCTGGTGGGCAGACGACGCCGGTCGATTCTTCGCCGCGGGCAGCAGCTGGTTCATGGTCATCCGCGAGGGCTACGAGGCCGTGCAGCCGCAGCTGATCAAGGCGCAGGCCAGCTACGACTCGGCGCGCGGCGCCGACCTTGCCCGGCGCATCATAAGGAATCCCTCACGCCCGGTCGCGTTCCGCAACGCCAGCCTTTTCGACTCGGAGTCAGGTCAGGTGCGGCCGAAGATGTCCGTCGTCGTCAACGGCAATCGCATCTCGGCGGTGGGGGCCGACGGCTCCGTCGCGATTCCGGCGAACGCCGAGATCGTCGACGTCGCCGGGAAGACGCTCATGCCGGGGCTGTGGGACATGCACGTCCACATGTCCGACGACGATGGACTCCAGCACATGGCCGCCGGCGTCACCTCGGTCCGCGACCTGGCGAACGACATCGACGAAACGCTGCTGCGCAAGAAGCGCTTCGCCGACGGGTCGCTCATCGGGCCGCGCATGGTCATCGCCGGGTTCATGGACGGGCCCGGGCCGTACGCCGGCCCGACCAAGGTGCTCGTGTCCACCGCCGACAGCGCCCGCGCGTGGGTGAATCGCTACGCCGACCTGGGATACGAACAGATCAAGGTCTACAGCTCGCTCGACACCGCGTTGGTGCCCGTGATCGTCGCCGAGGCGCACAAGCGCGGGATGCGGCTCAGCGGCCACGTGCCGAACGGGATGACGGCCGACGAGTTCGTGCGCGCCGGCGCCGACGAGCTGCAGCACGTGAACTTCCTGTTCCTGAACTTCTGGCGCGATGCCGTCAAGGATACGCGCACGCCCGAGCGCTTCACGGCTCCGGCGCAGCGGGCGGCGCTGCTGGATCTGAAATCGGATCGGGTCCAGAGCTTCATTCGGCTGCTGCGGGACCGTCACACCGTCATCGACCCGACGGTCGTCACGTTCGAAGGAATGCTCGTGGGCCGGCCAGGGATCATGGACCCAGGCGCTACCGAAGTTGCCGACCGGTTGCCGCCCCTCGTGCGTCGGTCGCTGCTGACCGGCGGGCTCGCCGCCCCCGACTCCCTGGACCAGCGCTATCGCGATTCATTCGCCGCCTTCGGTCGCATGGTGAAGGCGATGTACGACGGCGGTGTGACGATCGTCGCCGGCACCGACGGGTTCTCCGGCTTCGCGCTGCATCGCGAGCTCGAGCTCTACACTGCCGCGGGCATTCCAGCGCCAGAGGTGCTGCGCATCGCGACGATCGGCGCGGCGAGGGTCGCGAAGCGAGACAAGGACCTGGGATCCATCGCCCCGGGCAAGCTCGCCGACCTCATCATCGTGGACGGGCATCCGGAGCAGCGCATCGCCGACATCCGCCGCGTGACGTACGTGATGAAGGACGGGAAGATCTATGACCCGGCGGCGCTATACAACACCGTGGGGGTGAGGCCCGCGACGCGCGTTATCCCGTAGGACTCATGCGACGCGAGCCTTGATTTCTCTGCCAAAGGTTGAAACGCCGATCTACGCCGATCATGCGGATCAACGCCGTTGATTTGATGGGTTGTAACCCAACAAGTCTTATCGGCGTTGATCGGCCAGATCAGCGTTGATCAGCGCTCCTCCTTGGACTGACCAAGCGTGCCACGCGGACTCATTGTCTGATCTTAACCGAGAGGTTAACTGAACAACCGGGCAGGCTATTCGGAGACGTGGTACTCGCGCACCGAATCGCGCCGCCCCGCCCCCGCCCCCATCGCCGCCGAAAGCTTCTGCGTCAAATGCCGCTGCCGTTGTGACAGCGTTCGCGCCATGGCGGCGATGAGCTTGTAGGCCCCCAGGCTCCCCTGGTCCAGCAGCGCGGCGAAGCGCTCGCGCCGCAGCCGCAGAACCGTCAGCGGACCGATGGCAACGACGCTCGCCGATCGCGCGAGCCCATCGAGGATGGCCATCTCGCCAAAGCACGCCCCGGAGTCGAGGACCGCAATCTGGGTCGCTTTCGAACCGGCCGCTCCACTGCCGTCCATCCGCTTCAGCACCTGCGCCCGCCCATCGAACACGACGTACCACGCGTCGCCGTCGTCGCCCTCATTGAAAACCGCCTCGGCGTCCTGCAGCCGCTGCATTTCGATGACGCGAGCGACGTCCCCACGCTCGGCGGCGTCGAGGTCCTTGAACAACGGCGTCGAGTTCAGGAACTCGATGATGGCGTCCAGCGACACCGGCTGAGTCGCTCCACCGCGGCCTGCGGTGCGCTTTGACGCTTTACGCTTCGGCGACGGCCTGGTCTTGCGTGTCCGCGCTCGCGCGCCGCGCTGCTTTCCTTTGGGCATGTCCGTTTCCTACAGCTCAGTGCTTGTGGTTTGCGACAACCCGTCAACCCGTCAACCCGTCAGCCCGTCACCCGTCACCCGTCACCCGGTCTCAACGACAACCGAAGACTTCACGTGCTTCAGCGCTTCCTCGACCGTCGCCGTCTTCGAATGCCGGACCAGCAGGTAGTGCTCGCCGTCGCTGCCGCGCGGCACTCGCTGACCGACCGCGGGCAGGTGTGCCTCGACGAGCATCTTGCCCAGCTCGCGTTTGGCCTT
>DASTVV010000008.1:0-4906 GCA_035758925.1 Gemmatimonadaceae bacterium | reverse complement strand
GCCCCACCGCCAGCACGCGATGCGTGAGCATGTTTCGGAACAATTGCCCTCCCGGCAGCTTTCCCATGGTTTTTCTCCAAGTGGCGTGCATACGTCTCATCCTCCGGGTCTCCGCATGGACTTCAGGCCCTGCATCTCGATCAACTGCCTGTACGTGATCAGTTTGATGTTGCGTGCCTGTACTGCATCCTTGAATCGCTGGGACGTGAGTGCGTCGAGCTCGCCCTGACGATTCTTCGCCATCTCCGGAAGGGCGCCGTCCGCGTTCATGTCCAGCAACGCGCCGAGTTCCGGTCCATCGATCCCGACGTGGGTGATCAGCAGGTTGAGGGGGGGCTTCGCGCGATCCAGCCGCGCAATGAGGCTGTCGAGTTTCTCGCGGGGTGGGGCTGAGTATTGGGGGCTGTCTTCCTGCTCGCCAAAGTATTCCGACATCCCGAACCCGTATTCCTTTGCGAGCTTCTCCGCGATGGCGCGATACTCGGGGTACTTCGTCACCGTTCCCATGTGGTAGTCCACATAGTCGATCCGGAGTCCGGATCGTTTGGCACGGTCGATCTGGGCCCGCAACTCCCGTTCGATCTCACCGAGGTCCGCGTGGTTTCGCTGGAGATCCGCCGACGTCGGGAAGAAGTATCCATTCGAGTCGACCAGAGTCGGGACGCCGCCGCGTCCGAGCACGGGACCCCATCGGTAGTTCTTCCACGCCGAGTTGAGCGTCAGGTGAATCCCGACAGACACATCCGGATGTCGTTTGAGAATCTCGACGGTCTCCTGATGCCAGGGCGTCGCGAACATCACCGAGATGGAGACGGGGAGTCCCGTCTGAATGAGTCGCTCCAGCGCCATGTTGACGCTGTGGCTCATCCCGGCGTCGTCGCTCCGAATGATCAAATAGGCGGGATCGGTGGAAGCCACACGACCAGCCGCCACGGCCTGCGCGACGACCGTCGTCGGGCCGATGATCAAGTAAATGAAGAGAACAAACGAGAGCGAACGAGGCAGCCTAATGCGAACGTCCTCGGAGGAGGTAAGCTTGCCACTTCACACGCGGAACCTGACGTCGCGAGGAGCGACGCCGGTCAGACGCCACGGTATTACGACTCCGTGACGGAGTTGTCAAGAAGGAAGTGAGCAGACATTTCGCGTGATTTCGCTGTGTTGGTACTTTTCCGATGTGACGTCAGAATCGATCGCGCGGTTTAGACAATTTGTCCCTCTCCGTGACAAATTCCGGCTCGCGCCAACGCTGTTGGCGCTCCTTGCTCTCTGCGCCACAGCCAGCTGTCAGCGTGAAGAGACGAATCCCGCGCAACTCTTCGTCATCAGCTCCACCGGAAGCACGTTTCTCCGGCGAGGACAGTTGCCGGAGGCCGAAGCCCAGTTCAAGAACCTCATCAAGCTCGCGCCGGACGATCCCGCTGGGCACGCGAACCTGGGGCTGACCTACCTGAGAGGCGGCCGCTTCGACGAAGCGGAACGAGAGCTGAAGCGCGCCCGTCGCCTGGATCCCAACAACGTCGATGTCGTGCTGTCGCTGGCGCGCCTGTATTCGTTGACGAATCGCCGCGACGAAGCACGCACGCTGCTCGAAAGCAGTCGACCCGCTGGCGCATCGACGGGCCAAGGTGCGAATCCGCGAGTCCTGTATGCGCTCGCCGAGCTGGAAGCGGGTGACACCGCTGCGGCGCCGAGTGCCGAATACCAGCAGAGGCTGCGCGACGTGCTGGCTGCGGTCCCGACGAATCTCGCGGCGCGGCTCAAGCTCGCGCGCGCGTTCGTCCACGGCAGCCAGGCCGATAGCGCCGCGCGCCTCCTCGAGGAATTTCGCGTGCTTCGTCCGGAGCCGCCGGTCGAGTCACGCGCCCCGCTGCGTGAAGCGATCGAACTGCTCCGAGCCGGCAAAAGCGCTGAGGCGCGCGAGCCGTTCACGCGATTCGCGCAGCTCCTGGAGCTGACGCAGCCCTATCAGGCCGCGTGGGAGGAAATCGAGTGGACGCCGGGACCGATCTCCGGCCGTCCGGTGCTCACTTTCGAACCGCAGTCGAAGCTCAAGACCCTGGGCGTGATTCGGACCGGCGCCAGCGCTGACAGCTTGATCTTTCAGGACGTGACCGCCGACGCGCCGTTCGGAGGGCGAGCGGCGCCAGCAGCCGCTGCACGCCGCGCCGGCGATCCGCCGGCGCTCACCTTCGGCGACTTCGACAACGATGACGCTGATGACCTCTTCGCATCGTTCTCACCCGGCGGCACCGGTGCCCGAGTGACGCGAATGTTCCGCACGCTCGCTGGCGGCGAGTTCGCCGACGCTACCGTACAGTGGAGTTTCCCGCTCAACGAACCTGCGTCGGCGGCGGCCGTCGGTGACGTGGACAACGATGGCTGGCTGGATCTGTTCGTCGTCACGTCCAGCGGCCGTGGACGCCTGCTGCGCAACGCGCAGAACGGACGCTTCGTGGATGTGTCCGCGAAATCCGCGATCGGCAACGTTGGAAAAGTTCGCAGGTCCGTGTTCGTCGACGCGGATCACGACGGTGACCTCGACCTGCTCATCGTTGGCGCGCCGAAATCACAACTCTTTCGGAACAACGCGGACGGGTCGTTCACGGAAGTCGCCGAGAGCATGGGACTCGGCGGCCTGGGCTCGGCGACCGACGTCGAGTTCGCCGATCTCGACGACGACGGCAGGCTCGATCTCGTCTTCGCGACACCGTCGGGCGCGAAGGTTCTGCGTAATACGGGATTGCGTCGGTTCGAAGACGTCACGGCGAAGAGTGGGCTGTCGACCACAGACGGAGGAGTGACGGCAATCGACATCGGCGACTACGACAACGACGGCACGCTGGATCTCGTGCTGCTGTCCACGGCTGGCGCCGCCACGCTCTGGCGCAATTCCGGCACTGGAACCTTCGCGCGAGACCGGCGTTCGGACGGCGTGCTGCCCCCGGGCAGCGCAACGCAGGTCGGTGATGGTGACGCACGCTTCATCGACGTCGACAACGACGGGTGGCTGGACTTCATAGCCGTTGGCCCGCAAAGCGCGACGTTGCTTCGCAACGACCGCTCGGGTCGGTTTGCGCGACCCAGGCGCGGGCTGCCCAACACCGTGACGTCAGGGCGAACGATCGTCGCCGATGATGTCGACGGCGATGGCGACGAAGACCTGTTCATCGGTGCGGCGGACGGCGGCGTCCGCGTCCTGCGAAATCAAAGCGGCAGCGCCAACCTCGCCGCACGCATCACGCTCACCGGCCTGCGCAGCGGCAGCGGCAAGAACAACACGTTCGGTATCGGGTCAACTTTGCAGCTGCGCGCCGGCGAGATTTTCCAGACGCGGGTCGCGACCGGCCGCGTCACCCTTTTCGGGTTGGGCCCACACCTCAAGGCCGACGTGCTGCGGGTGCAGTGGCCCAACGGTGTCCCGGAAACGATCTACTTCCCCGGCACGGACCAGGACGTCCTCGAGCTCGAGCAGTTGAAGGGCTCGTGCGCGTTCCTCTACACGTGGGATGGCAAGACCTTCCGGTTCATCACGGACGTGATGTGGCGAAGCGCGCTGGGCATGCCGATGGGACTCATGGCTGGCGGCAAGGGCGTTGGCGCGGTGACCGCCTATGCGCCAGCCGGCGCGTCGCAGGAGTACCTGAGAATTCCCGGCAACGCGCTTCAGGCAAAAGACGGCCACTACGCCCTGCAGCTCACGGAGGAGCTGTGGGAGACGGCGTACATGGACCAGGTGAGGCTCATCGCCGTAGATCATCCTGATTCGGTCGACGTCTTCGTGGACGAGCGCTTCGTTCCGCCGGGGTCGGTCGCGCTGCGTCCGTATCTCGTCTCTCGACCGCAGGCACCGCGGTCGGCTGTGGACGATCGCGGGCGCGACGTGCTCGCCGCATTGCTGGCAAACGACAAGGTCTATGTCTCCAACCTCACGCCGCTCGCGTACCAGGGCGTGGTGGAGACGCACGACCTGGTGATGGATCTCGGGCCCGACGCGGGCGAGCCGGGATCAGCGCTCTTTCTTCGCGGCTGGATCTATCCGACCGACGCGAGCATCAATGTCGCGCTCTCGCAGCAAAGCGCGATCAAGGTCTCGTTGCCGACCCTGGAAGTTCGTGATGCTCGTGGCGCGTGGGTGACCGCGACGACCATCGGGTTTCCGTCCGGCAAGGACAAGACGATCGTCGTCGACCTCGGCGGCAGATTCCCGACCAGCGATCACCACGTCCGCATCCGGACGAACATGCAGATCTACTGGGACCAGGCATTCACGGCACGCGACATGAGTCAGGGCCCGCGAGATCGCGTGCGCCTCGCGAGCCCCGCGGCCAGCGCGGATGCGTCGCTCATTCGCGTGACGACGATCGGTCCCGTCAGTGCCGACCTGCACTTCCGCGGCTACTCGCGGATGTATCGCGCTGGCGGGCGGTTTGGTCCGCAGTGGTTCGACTACGACAGCGTCACGCGCGAATCGCCATGGCGGCCGATCGAGGGCGCGTTCACGCGCTTCGGCGACGTGCTGCCGCTGCTGCGCGGCTCGGACGATCAGTACGTCGTCATGGCGCCGGGGGACGAAATGACCGTGAAGTTCTCCGCTGCGTCGGCGGACTCGCTGCCTCCCGGCTGGAAGCGCGACTTTTTGCTCTACACGGATGGCTGGATCAAGGACTCGGACCTGAATACGGCGCACGGGACCACGGTGGAACCGCTTCCATTCCACGCGATCAAGTCGTACCCGTACGCGCCTGGCGACGCGTATCCGACAGACTCAGCGCATCAGCGGTATTTGCGCGAGTACAACACTCGGGAGATTCGCCGTCGCTAGAGCGCTACGCGCCCAGTCCTTCTTCAACGCGGAGGGCGCGCGCGGTTTTCAACGCGGAGGACGCGGAGGGCGCGGAGGAAG
>DASTVV010000220.1:0-13686 GCA_035758925.1 Gemmatimonadaceae bacterium | reverse complement strand
CGGCCGCACTCGAAGCACTCGAGATACAGGCGATCAGGAGTGCGGCGTATCCAGTCGTCATGGCCCATGAACCAGCACTTCAACGACAGCCGACGCAACCGCAAAGACACCTGCGGCATTTGGGTCCACATTGCTCCGGCGACAGCCGCCAGAACGATTGTCTTCAGTAATCGCGCACGCACGTCAAGAGGCCTCCCTACCTCGCGAAATAGATTAAGCCGGCGGTGCTTTCAACAATGCCTCCGCGGCACGTGTCGACGCCGTCGTCTCACCAGTCAGGCGACCGATCTCGTCCACGATCGATGTGATGTACGCGGCGTCGATGAAGCTGCTCAGTTTGCCCTCGAGAGTGGAACGCGCGCCCTCGAAGCCTGCCCGCAAAAGCCCCACTCCGAGTTGAAGGTCGGCCGATGCTGCGCGAGAACCATGGGATGCGACTACGGCCGCGAGCTCCAATCCCTGCGCACACAGGCGCATTACTTCCAGGGGCACGTCTGCCGAGGCGCGAAGCGCGAGTTGTACCGCGTCTTGCCGTTCCGAGCGTTGCGCCGCGCTCGCTTGCGGCATGTTGCGCGCGGCGAAGAGCTTCACTGCAGTTTCCGTTTCGATCGTTTCAATCAATTGCTGTCGCAGGGCGGTCAACGCAGCCGCTGCCTTCACCAGCTTCGCCCGATCGGCAACCGAGTCTGACCTCGTCTGAGGCAGCGTCGCGACCATCAGGAGAAGCGAGCTCCCTAAGCCTCCTGACACGGCGGCGGTCGACACTGCACCGTGAGGCGCGTCGGCGGAACCGACAGCCTCGATGAAGTCTCGCAATGAAATGTCGCCCGGATCTAACGGACTCGTTGCCATGCCTTACTCCAACTGGGCTCGCGGCTCGCGGGTGTTCTCTTCCACCGCCGAGAGGACGGCGACTTGTGCCGATATTCAATGAGTCCACGACATTGCGGGCACGTTCGCTCGTTGCTGAGATGAGCGTGGTCGCGCCCGCAACCAAGAAGTTCGTGCTTCGGCGACAACTGGCGCGGGAGACGCCCTGCCCCAGCTTTAATGGACAGTTCACCCATCCTGGCGCCTCGTCTCGCTTGTGATCACAATGATGGGGACCCTTGTCGTGCGTGTGTGGATTCTCAAGGGACGCGTTAACTCCAGGGCGCTCGTGGAACCAGCACAGTGCCCATCAGTAACGACGATGTCCGTTGGCCGCGTGATCGCAATCTGAAACGCCAGGACGGTTGCGTCAGGCATCACAATCCCGTGTGGTCCGACGCTCATTCCGTAGTCGTGTTCGCCCCGTACGGCCTGACCGATACGACGGCGTCATCCTCGGTCGACGGCTGGTGTCGGGACGTCACCGTGACCCACTCGCCGGGCTTCACGGTCTTGATCGCCGCCAACGCGCTCTCCGGTACCTTTACGCGAAACGTGAGGTACTGGTTGGGTGCCTCCGTCGATACGAGCTCGGCAGGCAGGACGAGATTCCCGTCACTCTTGTGGCCGGTCTCGGACCGTCGAACCTGTCGCACGGCGTCGCTGGAGTCATGAACCCCTGACCAAACAATCCATACGCGGTCGCCGCCCTTGAAGTGCTTCAGCTCCGAAATCGCCTCTTGATAGGCAACGCGAGACTTCACGGTCATGGTCTTTGCGGTCGTGTCAAGCGACTCCAGTTCCCCATTCCATGTATACGTGTCGCTCTTTGGCTGCGACGATTGCGCCATGCCGGGCACCGCCCCGCTGATGGTCAAGACGATTGTCAAGATTGCGATCTGCATCCAGTGAGTGGCCATGGGTTCCTCCTTCCTTTCGCGCCTCTTACGCGTGTTCTCCGCAAAGGTCGGGGTCGCTGATGTGTGTCCGTGCCGGAGCATGGCCGGCCAACGGATCAAGGATCAGCGCCCGGGACGCGGCGAGTACCTCGTCTGCCTTGCCAACGGTGAAGAGCGTTCCGATCCGGCGGCCCTCCCGATCCTCGCGCGCGATCTCGAGTGCGAGCTCCAAGACCGACTCGAGAACCGCGGGCTCGCACCTGGGAATCCGCGAGGCCTTGAGCGCAGCGATCGTCATCGCGCGTCGTCCTCCTCAGTGATCTTTGTCGATGCTTGCCGCGACAGTGGGTCTCTGATTGCGGAGCGGCGGGATGAAGCTGGACGTGGCTACTGAGAGCGTCGCGACTGCCGACGCCTCGACAGGCTCAGGGGCGCTGAGCCCGTCGAGTGTGCCGTGAGAAGGTGGCAGCGAAGACGTCGGCGACTGACGACGTGTCAGAACCTGCGAGCTCGAAGCCCGCCGCTGACCGCTTGATTACCGCACCCCCGCCAGTTGCTTCTGGTCTTCCGCCTGGGTCTCGATCTGGACGCGGCGTGGCTTGACGCTTTCCTTCAGGGGCAAAGTCAGGCGCAGCATTCCGTGCCGATGCGAGGCGGTCAGTTTCTCGAGGTCGAGAAACTGCGGGATCATCAGAGTCTGCTCGTAACGCGAGACGCTCTTGTCTCCTTCGCTCGGAACCTCAGCGCGAATGGTGAGGTTGTTGCCCGCGACCTCGAGGGACACGTCCTTCGGATCGATGCCGGGCAGCGGCACCTCAACGCGCCAGCCTTCATCCGTCTGGTTCACGTGGAACGACGGCGACGCACCGGCAGCAGTGCGAGTCGGCAGATCGCTCCAGAACTGGTTGAAGAGACGATCCACCTCACGCTGGAAATTGAACACGTCATCGAACGAATTCCAACGGGTAAGACCAAACATCGCGAACCTCCTTGCTTAACAGGACCTCCGAGACGTTTATATACGACATGCCTTTATGACTGTCAAGTATATTGAGTGTAGTCTTATCAATATGCGACCAATCAGGAAACACGGCTAGATTCAAACTGCCGTACATCAGTCAGCGGCCAGGCGCTCGGCGAGCGCCACTGCGGCATCCGTCTCCACCCACCCTGGCGAGACCCGCACGACTCGAATCCCCTTGGGTGTGACTTCCTTTGAGAGGGCCTTGCTGTACGTCGACAACGCGGCTTTCGCGGCGGCGTAGGCTGTCGTCGACTCGGGAAGGGGCAGCTCGTGCTGAATCGACGTCACGTGAACAATGACGCCGGACCCCTGAGCGATCATCGACGGTAACAACGCGCGATCGATCCGCACCGCGGACATCAAATTCAGATCGAGTTCCTTTCTCCACTCGTCGTCGTAGAGCGCCGCGAACCCTCCGGCCGGCGCCTGAGACCCGCCAAGCACGTTGACGACGATATCGGACACTACCAAAGTGATCCAGCGCACTGCTGGCGACACTGACGCAGTCGGCAGGGACTGTGAGGTTCGCCGCGATGTAGTGCACATCGTCGGGAGCGCCCTTTGGGACCGACCGTGCCGTCGTCATCACGCGCGCACCGTTTTGGCGCAGCACCTCAACGACAGCGGCCCCCACACCCTTCGTTCCGGCCGTGACGAGCGCGCGGTACCCGGCGAGCCCGAGATCGAACGTCACGCGGTGATCTCGAGCCGGGCGATCTTGTCGCCTTCGAGCGTGAAGCGGTACCGCAGCTTCACCGGGCTGCCTGGAAAGTCTCCAACCAGCCGGGCGGTCACCGTCAGTTCTTTCCCCGCGGTCTGGATTCCAATCGGCTCGCTTGTATAGTGATACTTCGCAGTTGCCTCGGTCTTCCAGTTCGCGATGGCCGCTCGGCCCCGGTGTTCGCGGCGCTCGTCGATCACGACGGCGTTCGCGGTGAAGCACTGCGCCACACGATCGGCGTCACGCGTGTCCGCCTGGAAGTAGGCAGCAACGGATGGAGGCAGGTTGACTGGCTTCGCGTTCGTCCCCATGCCGGTACTAGATATCTCGCCATGGCCAGGACGCAAGAACGCACGCGAAGGTGGGGGACTCACCTATGAGTAAGCGCTCGCACACGGCCGCGTCCGCCGCCGCAGGTATCGAGCAGGCGATTAGAATGCTCGAGGGGAGGTGGAAGCTTCTGATCCTCTTTCATCTGTTTGGGGGAAAGACGCTGCGGTTCTCCGACCTCGAGCGTGCGATTCCCGCCGTGTCGCAGAAGATGCTCACTCAGCAACTCCGGCGACTCGAGCGCGACGGCGTCGTTGCACGCACCGTGCATCCCGAGGTTCCACCGAGGGTCGAGTACCACCTCACCGATTGGGGCCAGTCCCTCTGCCCGGCGCTCGACAAGTTGCTGACCTGGGCCGAGGGACAACCGACGACGGGCGGCCCTCAAAAGCCTTGGCGGTGAGGACCCGCAATACGCCGATGGGTAATCAGGCCGCATGGATCAGCCAGGGTCGAAACTCGTTCACTTCCGACTTTCATTGCCTTTCGCGAGCTGCAAGCCCAGGGTTACAGTTGCGGAAATCGTCCCGAATACCCAGCCCCAAAATCGCCTGTGTTTTGAACTACGGACAGCACAGGGCGAGTTCACTATAGAACCGCACCGGTCGATCGTTCGATGACCGACGCAGCAAACTACGCCCCGCTGTCGAAGTACGAGTGCGGTGACTCGAGCGATCGCCTGGGTCGCGTGTCTCAGGCACGCGTCCAGGTCTTCTCCCATCGCTCGCTGACGGTATCCCATTCCTCTAAACCTTCGACGTGCGGTTCGCCGTAGACGCAAATTTGAACGGCGTCCCCGTCGTATTCGTACGGCGCGTCGTCGTGGTCCTGCGTGACCGTTTCGTAGAAGTAGCCATGAAACGTCAGACCGCGAGTGTCGGGATCGTTTGGATCGACGCTGTAGGCGACGTACGCCTGACCTTCGAGGTTGCGCGTATCGATGATCGCTCTGGCCGCGCAGTCGCTCCATGCCGGCAGAATTTGCAGCGCTTGACGGGTCTCGTCCGGAGTCGCCCACGCCTCATAGGCGCACCAGTGTCCTCGTGGTGTTCGTCGCAGCACCGGCGCAGCCGGATGAGGGGCCAAAGGCAACCGGCCAGTGCTGACGATTTGCGCGAGCAGGTCGCGATTGCTGCGGTTTAAGACTCTGTAGACGGTGGGCCGAAAGCTTGAAAGATGCAGAATCGGAAACAGCGGATAGGCGGGTAGCGGAGGCACGATTGTCACCGGATACGCAGCCGCAAACTCGTCGTACGAACCGAGGTCGTTCGCGACCTTTCGCAGGCTGGCAGCGAGCGCCTCTTTGCCCTCCCGTGTGTCGGTGCAGAAGATTCGTTGCAGGTCGGCAAGGCGGGTCCCGCCGTAGCGGTCGATAAATCGCGGGTAGAGAATCCGGAAGCCTTCGAGTTCTCGCCCGGACAGCGGTCGCCCGAGAAGCGCTGTCACGATATCCAACTGTTCCTGTTCGAATTCGGCTTCGCTGCTCATCGCGCGTCCTATTCTAGGGGCTGGTCGGTGGCTCAGCCCGTGTAGCGCGCTCGCGTGCGAAGACGATCGCCTGCGCCCGCGACCACACACCGAGCTTGTCGAACAGATTCGACGCGTGGTTGCGGACGGTCTTTTCGCTGATCTGCAGCTGCTCGGCGATGTCGGCGTTGCTCAGGCTATCTGCCATGAGCGCCAACACCTGGCGCTCGCGCGCGGATAGCGCGGCGAACACCGAATCGCCCGTCAGCTGCCCGGGCTGCAGGAACGCCAGCACGTCGTCGCAGCGGTCAGTGACGGGAGCGGTCAGCCGGCCCGAGCCAGGATAAGAGGCGAGGGTTGTGGAGCCCCGGTCAAGATGCGCCAGGCCAACTATCACGGCCTGGCTGGTCGGCTGAACGCCTGTCTTTGAGAAGGGCTTCGCATTCGGCTGCGAGAACATCGCGAATCACGGTCGGGGGCGGATGGTTCGGCAGGAGTGTCGCGTCAGTCAGGATCGCGCAGCCGCTGATCGTGCTATTCGAATCGCCCGACCGGGCGCCAGAGACGACGACACTGATGCGCGCCAGCCTGATCGCGTACGCGCACATGACACACGGCTCGACACTCGTGTACAGCGTGCAGCCGGCCAGCGCGCGGGAGCGCCTCCGTGCGAACGCGGCGCGCAGCGCCTCGATCTCCGCGTGAGCCGTGGCATCATTTCGAGCGCGTACGGCTTCGACGCCTTCGGACACGAACTCGCAATCGTCGACGACCACCGAGCCCACGGGACTATCGCCCGTCGCGCTCGCCAGGCGCGCGAGCTCGATACAACGGCGCATGTACCGTTCGTCTCTGGATGATGTCGTCATCGCAAAACGATCGTCGCTCGTGTCGTGCTACTCATCGCGAGGGCGTGCGTCGCCCCGCGCGGCGCGCAAGGCAGCCAGCAACGACGCTTCCAGGTCTGCGGGCATCTCTATCGTGGTCGCGTCGCGCATGATGCGTGGCATCTCGCGGTACGAGGCAATGAACGCCTCGCATCGCGGACATGCAGCGACGTGCGCCTCGATGGCCGCGCGGACGTCGGGCGCCAGGGCTCCTTCCATGTATTCCATCAGCAGCTCGACGCCTGAAACGCAGACGATCTGTCTCATGGCCTGCCTCCGGCGAGCTCGCTCAGGTATCCACGCACCAACAGCCTCGCTCGGTGGACTCGCTGCCGTACTGTCGCCGGTTCCACTCCCAGCACCAGCGCTACTTCAGCGGTGGACAGTTCCTCCAGATCGCGCAACACGAACGCTTCCCGATACAGATCTGGCAACCGGTCGATGGCGGCCTGTGCCTTCCTTGCCAGCTCGTGCCGGTCCAGCAACTCATCGACGCGGGATGGAATTCGCAACGCATCGGGTGTGGCCTCGAGTGTCCCGTCGGCATCGAAGCGCGGCAGAAATTCATCGAGCGGTTCGGCGGGGCGGCGTGCTCGAGCGCGGCGATGCATCAAGCCGACGTTGGTGGCGATGCGATAGACCCACGTGCTGAAGAGCGCGTCCCCGCGGAACGTCGACAGGTGGCGATAGATCTGCAGAAAGGTTTCCTGCACGACATCCGGCGCATCGGTTTCGCTCGTCAGGCGACACGCCAGACGAAAGACGCGGCGCTGGTAGCGCACCACGAGCGCTTCGAAAGCAGCATCGTCTCCAGCCGCGGCCCGTGCCACGAAGACCTCGTCGCTCGATTCCGCGGCGGGGACAATCATGCCGTCGATTCTACCGGTGCGTGATCGCAGCTTTCACCTTCGCCGCCAACTCAGGAGTCACCTCGGCCACACCATGATCGTGCGCCGCATGGGCTGCGACCTTCTCGATCAACTCCTCCTCGGTGTCGGCGCTGGCCGTAAAGCCGCACCCTGAAACAACGTCGTTGCACGCAATGCGCATCGTGTTCTTCGGACCTTCGTGTATTGCCACCTTGTGAGTCCTCCGTCATTCGGTTTGTCCTTGAGATGCCGCTGACCCGCTGCGTGTGACACGACCGTGGTCACGAACGTGACTCGCCCGACATCACATGGTCATGGGACTTCATGTAGCGGGCTTGTGGCGCTATCCCGTCAAGACACTCGCGGGAGAGCTTCTGTCGACGGCGACGGTCGGCTTCAACGGTATTCCCGGCGACCGCGCCGTCTGGGTCATGGGTCCAGAAGGTGTTCGGACGTCGCGCCGGCATTACCGTTTGCTGGGCCTGCGTGGCACTTTGAATCCACAGGGGCACGCGCTCATCAACGGCCATCCGTGGGAGAGTCCTGAAGCGCTGGCGCTGGTAAAGCAGGCGGCCGGCGACGACGCGTGGCTGGAGGCTTCGGATGCGCAGAATCGTTTCGACGTTCTGCCCCTGCTGGTGGCGACCGATGGCGCAGTCGCGGCGTTTGGGCGAGATGTTCGCCGCTTGCGGCCGAACATCCTGATCGGCGGCGTCGATGGCCTCGCCGAGCGGGACTGGCCAGGCGCGGAGCTGCACATCGGCAGCCTGATTGTGCGTCTCGATTCGCTCAGGGCGCGGTGCCCGATGACAACAGTCGACCCCGACACCCTCGAACGCGATTCCGAAGTGCTGCGCGACATCGGCCGCCGTTTTCGCGGCCGCCTGGCACTCAACGCGGACGTCGCGCATCCGGGCACAATCGCGATCGGTGATCCCGCGAGACTGGTTCGTCCGCGCTAGCCGTTTCCGGTTTGACGTTCCGCCGCTCACGAACCGCGGCGTTCCGATCATGCTGCGGACCAGTTGGGAGTTCTGTCACTGACATCCAGCCACAAAAGCTGAGCGCCTCGGTCACGAGACCAGCATCTGTTCATCAGCTTTGAGGTGCGCGGTTAGCCATGCCACGAGCTCGCGCTCCAGGTCGACGAACTCTCGGAATGCCGCCATGTGACCGCTCGGAGCCATCATCACTTCCAGATCATGCTCGGCCATGGGCAGATTGCGATAGGACCGCGCACTATGAGCGCGGCGGCGAGGTCAAGGTTGCCGACACGGCCGTCGGTGGCCGAGTAAAGCGGAAGCGGCGCGACAAGAGCGCATGAAGCGCGAGGGCTAGAGCGAGGCCTCCCCCGCTCTCCTCTTGACAAACTAGAGAACGGACCTATTCTGGTCTCATCTAGGTGACCTAGAGGAGAGGCGAGAGCTCTGATGCCGTTGTTCACTCGTTTCGTTGACGGGATCGTCGGGCTGCTGCGCCGAACGCGGCAGGAGCGTGAGCTCGACTCAGAGCTCCGGGAGTTCCTCGACATGGCGATCGAGGGCAAGGTGCGAGCGGGCATGAGCCGGGAGGCGGCCACGCGCGCGGCTCGGATCGAACTGGGCAGCACGGCCTCGGTCAAAGACAGTGTGCGCGACGTCGGCTGGGAGCACATGCTCGAAACGACATGGGGGGACGTCCGATACGCTGCGCGGACACTGCGACGCTCGCCTGGGTTCACGACGGTGGCGGTCGTGTCGCTCGCGCTCGGCATCGGCGCCAACACGGCGATCTTCAACTTGATCAACATGCTGATGCTCCGCTCGCTGCCGGTGAGCCACCCCGAACAGCTCGTCCAGTTGCTGAGTCGATATCCAGGAGAGCCGCGCCTGAGCTCTTTCTCGTGGCGGCACTACGTGCACTTTCGCGATCACAACCGGTCGTTCTCGGACCTTGTGGCGGTTTCGCGCGCACGCTTTCAGGTGACCGGGGAAGGCGTCGAGCCGGAGACGATTGACGGCGAGTACGTCGCGGGCAATTTCTTCACGTCGCTCGGCGTGCGGCCCGCTCTCGGACGTGTCATCGACGCACAGGACGATCGGTTGGAGTCCGCGACGGCCGCCAGCGCTGTGGTCAGCTGGTCGTATTGGACCAACCGGTTGCACGCGGATCCCGCGATCATCGGCACGGCCATCATCGTCAACGGTGCGCCCGCGACCATCGTCGGTGTCGCCCCGAAAGAGTTCTTCGGCCTTCAAGTCGGTATGAGGCCCAGCGTGTGGCTGCCGGCGGCGATGGAACCGATGCTGCAGCAGCCGAGTCGCCGGATGGATGGGACGTTGGGCGTCGGCATGCTGGGGCGTTTGCGGCCCGGCGTCACCATCGAGCAGGCCCTCGCCGAGATGAAGGTCCTTGACCGCTATCGCCTCGAGGACTTTGCAAAGAGCCGGTCGGCCGCGTTCGCGCGCGACTTCACCATCGAGTTGGAGCCGGCGGCCGCGGGATTCGCAACGCTGCGCGATCGCTTCGCGACCCCACTGCTCGTGTTGACGGCCGTGGTCGCGCTGCTCCTGCTGATTGCCTGCACAAACGTCGCGGGCCTGTTGCTGGCGCGTGCGGCCGCGCGGCAGCACGAGATGGCGCTGCGCGTCTCGCTCGGCGCGGGCCGCGTGCGGCTGGTGCGGCAGGCGTTGACCGAGTCGCTGCTGCTCGCCGCGATGGGCGGCGTGCTCGGGAGTGCGCTCGCGTCAGTCGGTGCCGGAACGCTCGTGCGCATCATCTTGTCCGGGCGAGAGTTTCTGCGGCTCCAGCCGGGCATCGAGATTCAGGTGCAGCCCGATCTGCAGGTGCTGTTGTTCACGGCGACGGTCGCTGTTGTGACCGCCGTGCTCTTTGGAGCGGCGCCGGCCTGGCACGCCTTGACCATGGCGCCGGCATCCTCGCTGCGCGCGCATGGAGCCGCCGGAGAGACACGATCACGGCGCGTGTTTGGAAAGAGTCTCGTCGTGGCGCAGGTCGCCTTGTCGATCGTGCTCTTGAGCGCGGCGGCCTTGTTCGTACAGCACCTCTCGAATTTGCGGAATCAAGACCTTGGCTTTCAACGGAGATCCTTGTTGCTGGTGACGCTGGACACGACGCGCAGCGGATTTCCGCGTGAGCAGCTGTTCACTCCGTACCAGCAGTTGCTTGGCCGGCTTGCGGAGATTCCGGCCGTGCGTGCGGTCACGCTCAGCGGGGTGACGCCCATCTCTGGCGCAGGAGCGTCGCGGTTCATCAGAGTCGAGGGCTTCGAAGAGGCACCTGACGCGCGCCGCTACGTGCCCCTCAACTGGGTGGGACCACGCTACTTCGAAACCTTCGGCACACCGCTGCTCGCGGGGCGCGATTTCGCATTCACCGACAAAGGAGGGCCGCCGGTCGCCATCGTCAACCAAGCCGTGGCCCGCTACTACTTCAGTGACAAGGATCCCATCGGAAGGCGTTTCCAATTCGTGGGCTCCTCCAATAGCGGCATCACGAACGCGCCGCCCGATCAGGCGTACACGATCGTCGGCGTGGTAGGAGACGCAAAGTACCTGGACTTGCGTGAGACGCCGCCGCGCACGATCTACCTGAACGTCTTCCAGGAGCGGAGCATGTTCGCGAATGAGATCGCTCTCAAGACGACGGGGCGTCCAGCCGCCGTGACAGACGAAGTGCGCCGAATTGTGCGCGAAGAACTGAAGACCGTGTCGGTCGCTCGCGTGGCAACGATGGACGATTTGGTCGACGCATCGGTCGTATCGGAACGGGTAATCGCAATCCTCTCCACGTTCTTCGGCGGCCTCGGGACCTCGCTCGCCGCGCTCGGCCTCTACGGTCTGCTGGCCTTCACCGTGACGCGCGCCACCAACGAGATCGGAATCCGCATGGCGCTCGGCGCGACGCGAGCTGATATCTCGCGCATGGTGCTCGGGGGCGCCCTCGGCCTCGTGTGCGCCGGGCTGGTCATCGGAGTGCCGCTTGGCCTCCTGAGTCGGCGCGCGGCAAGCCGTGTCGTGACCGACCTGCCCGCGGAGAGCGTGTGGCCGCTGGTGCTCGCCACCGCCGCGACACTCGCGATCGCCCTGGTCGCAGCCTACGTGCCGACACGCCGCGCCGCTAGAGTCGAACCTATCGACGCGCTCCGCCAATGACCGGCCGCGGCACAAACGTCAAGAGTGGACTTGACAGGCAGGAATCCAGACGCACAGAGGGACGCCACCGAAAGCGGCCGGGGGCGCTCGGCCGGTTCGAGGCTGCGCGTCACCAACACCTGCGATGCGCTGTCCTGCAGCTATCGAGGGAATCCGAACGTAACCCCCGCGGTCACGCGCCAGAAGCCATAGTCGTCAACGTAGACGTTGCCGGGCTTGTTCTCGTCGACGAGCACGCGGAAATATCGCATATCACCTCGCACCCCCACGCGCCTGCCCAGCAAGTACATCACGCCTCCGCCGGTGTTGAATCCGATGTCGTTCTGATGTCTGTCGGGCTCGTTCGTCCAGCCACGAATCACTCCGAGGCCTGCGGTCCCGTAAACACGCCACTGCGACGCGCGTTGGCTGCGAATGGGCACCACGATGTTGCCCATGAAGCCGATCGCGTCAGTATCGAGGTCTGTGCAGGGTTGCCGATCGACATTCATCTGGGTCCCCGTGCAGTTGGGCGGAGCGGTCGGGTCGAGAGGGGATACCCGGGAATCCTTGAAGAAGTGCTGGTAACGCTGGAGATCGAATTCGAACCCGAGTGGGCCGGCGAAATATCCCACCGACACGCCAGGGCCCCCTTTCGCGAGTTCGACGTCGCCTGCAACATTCGCCCCAAGATAAGGCGTGATCACCCATTGCGCATACGCAGGTGCGGCCATCCATGCGGCAGCAAGCACAGTGGACAGAATGCAGTATCGAAGTCGCTTCGTTGATTCAGCGAACGGTCGCATCTGATCCCTTCTAGAGGTGGGCGCGGCTGAATGCAGCGTTGATGCCGCGGGATTCCATGGTGAAGGGCACGACGCGGACGTGGATGGCGGCGGGCTGTCCATCCCAGGTGCCATTTCCAGTGGCACACCGGCCACCACAGAGGTCAAACGCGCGAGTTGCTCCCCGCGTGTCGGCACCCGTTCCTAATGTGCGAACGCGAGTTCCGGCCGAAAACTCGAGCGCCGGCGACCGACCGCTCCTTGCGCGCCTGACCGTGCAGTAGTAGTTTGGAGCGGGCGTGCAGGACGCCTCCCGTCCGCGGACAGGACCGAGTCCACCTGACCAGATCGACAGACGTTCGGACGCGGTAGCCGAACCTCCTTTGCCCGACGCCAGCGGACCACGGGCTCAGAAGGAGGCCCGCCATGTCCGTCCGCCGCTTGCCCGTCAGACCCGACCTCGATCAGCTTCACCGCCAGGCCAAGGAACTTCTTCGCGACATCCACGCTGGCGACGCCATCGCGACTGCCGCGTTGCGCGAGTTCCATCCCCAACCGATCGATCCGGCGGCCGCGAAGCTGGCCGATGCGCAGCTCGTGCTCGCGCGGAGCTATCAGGCGTCGAGCTGGACGCGACTCGTCCAGGCCGTGCAACTCGCCGACGCGATCTGGCGCGACGATGCCGACACGGTGCGCACGCTCATCACGCGGAACCCTTCGCTTCTCCACGAGGACGTCCTGATTCGCACCGACAGCAACTGGGGTCCGCCGATGACCTACGCGGCAAACCTCGGGCGCAATGGCCTGATCCGCCTCCTGCACGATCACGGGGCCAGAGATCTCGAATCGTCGGCGGGACGTGCCGCGCTCCAGGGCAAGACCGACACCGTCCGCATGATCTCCGAGCTGGCGGGCCAGCCGTCGCTCGAGAAGTGGACGCTCGCCGGCCCCGCGTACACGCTGAGCGTTGAGGGCACTGCTGTCCTCTTTGCACTCGGGGGCCGCATCGTCGGACCCGAGGGCGTGGACCAGAACGCCATGGAGCACTTGCTCGGGACCGACGGCCGCAACCCGACCGCGAAGCACCGCATCCTCGAGATGTGGATCGATCATGGCTTCGAACCACCCGACACGCCGGTCATGGCATTGCATCGCGGGCGCATCGATTTGTTGGAGGCCCATCTCGCGCGCGATCCCGATCTCTTCACACGCACGTTCGACAAGACCGAGATCTATCCATTGGCGCCGGCCTGTGCTCGTGAGCCGTACACGAGTCAGGGAACGCCAGTGCATGGCACGACGCTCCTGCACATCGCGGCCTATTTCGACGAGCTGGAGATTGCCGAGTGGTTGCTCGATCGGGGCATGGATCCGGACGCGCGATCGGCGATCGACGCCGATGGATTCGGCGGTTACACGACGCTCTATTCGTCGGTCGTCAGTCAGCGCGGCTTCTGGGTCAACCACGGCAAGGGGCAGCCCGACGAAGCGCGCTTCACGCGCCTGCTGCTGGACCGCGGCGCCAGTCCCAACGTTCGCGCGTCCCTGCGTGCGCGCCTCGAAGAGGGGCACGGCGGCGGGCCGGTGCACGAGTACCGAAACGTGACGCCGATCGGATGGGGCGAACAGTTCCACGTGCCGATCTTCGTGAGCCGAGAGGCGCTTCGGTTGATCGAGGTGAGGGGCGGCGGCCGATGATCC
>DASTVV010000201.1:0-10729 GCA_035758925.1 Gemmatimonadaceae bacterium | reverse complement strand
ACGCTCGCTCTCCTTCTTCGCCTCCACGTCCACGAACTCCATCACCCGGCGGCCGAACTCCACGCCCTCGGGCGTGTCGTACGCGATGCCTAGCCGCACCAGCGCATCGGCGAAGCCCATCACGCCGAGTCCGATGCGGCGGATTCTCTTGGACAGCGTGTCGATCTCCGCCAACGGGTACTTGTTGACGTCGATGATGTTGTCGAGGAAGTGCGTGGTGAGCTGGATGTCAGCTCGGAACGACTCCCAGTCGAGCGCACCATCCTTTACATAAAAGCCGACGTTGATCGATCCCAGGTTACAAACATCGTAAGCCAGCAGCGGCTGCTCACCGCATGGATTGGTTGCTTCGTACGAGCCGAGGTGCGGCACCGGGTTGTACCGGTTGGCCTCATCTATATAGAAGACGCCCGGCTCGCCCGTCCTCCAGGCGCCGAGGATCATCTTGTCCCACACCAGCTGGGCGTCCATCTGGCCGACGACCTTCCCTGAATGTGGATCCTTGAGGTCATAGGCCGTGCGGTTGCGCACGGCTTTCATAAAGGCGTCGGTGATCGCGACTGAGATGTTGAAGTTCGTCACCTGCGTCAGGTCTTCCTTGCACGTGATGAACTCGAGGATGTCCGGGTGATCCACGCGCAGGATGCCCATGTTGGCTCCGCGCCGAGTGCCGCCCTGCTTCACCGCATCGGTGCTCGCGTCGTACAGCTTCATGAAGCTGACAGGACCCGACGCCACGCCCGTGGTGCTGCGCACCATCGAACCCTTGGGACGCAGGCGCGAGAACGAGAAGCCCGTCCCACCGCCGCTCTGGTGGATGAGCGCCATGTGGGCGAGCGTGTCGTAGATGCCGTTCTTGCCGTTCGACAGAGAATCTTCGACCGGCAGAACGAAGCACGCCGACAGCTGTCCCAGCGGACGCCCGGCATTCATGAGCGTGGGCGAGTTGGGGATGAACCGGCGCTGGGTCATCAGGAAGTAGAACTGCTCCGCCACCTCCTGCACCGCGCCCTCCGACGCTCCATACCTTCTGTCCGCCTCGGCGACCACGGTCGAGACGCGCCAGAAGAGATCCTCCGGTTGCTCCACGGCCTGTCCCTTCTCGTTCTTCACGAGATAGCGCTTCTCGAGGACGGTGCGCGCGTTGGCGGTCAGAGTCACGGGACCGCTCGGAGGATTGATGGGAAGCGTCATGTGTTGGATTCCGCCTTGGATGCTGGTTCGACGCCGCTTCATATAGTTGTCGGCGGCCGAGGACTTTCACGAACGTGGAGTTATCCGTCGTTCAGTCAGTTCTCGGTGGGCGCGGATTCTATCAGGACTCGTGAAACCACGCCAGACCGTATCTAACCCGTGTACCGACCACGCGTTGCACTGCATACATCACGAACCTGAGCAACGAACATCACGAGTCGGCGAATTATTCGTTACCAATTGCGACGAAATGATTTAGGCTGCGTCGCCATGCCATGACGGCGCCAGTTACAATCGCAACTTCAATATAATCAATTACTTAAGATCAGTCGAGCCGTTCGCGACGCCAGGCAAGCCGAGATGCACACAAGCCGTCCACATCTGTGGATTGCTGTGTACTTGCTTCCTCTCACGACGATTCGGATGACGGGACGCCACATTCCCAGTCGAGCTCGGCCGCAGTTTCGAAAAAGCAAGCAAACCCCGCGATCGCGGGTTGGACGCCGGGAGTTTTTGTTCGATACCGCTCCGTTGGAACCGCCGTTCCCTTCCGTTTCCCGTTTCCTGACGACTGCCAGACTTTCACCCGTTGCGGCTGCCACAGACCGCGCGCCAATTCCCTGTTACGGTCTTCGTCACGAAGCCGCATCGCTTGAGTCCCGAACCGTTACACTCCAGATATTGCCCGGCCGTCCGGGGTATAAGAGTTTCACTGCCCGCCTCTATGTCAGCGCCCGCACAACAACAGAGCCAGGACACCAAGGGTCGTAGCGAACGGCTCTATCTCAACCGGGAGCTGAGCTGGCTGGACTTCAACGCCCGCGTCCTCCAGGAAGCCATCGACCCCCGGACGCCGCTCCTCGAGCGCGTAAAATTCCTGGCGATCTTCAGCAGTAATCTCGACGAGTTCTTCATGGTGCGCGTGGCGGGCATCAAGCGCCAGCTCGCCGCCGGCGTGTCCGCGACGTCGCCCGACGGGCTCACGCCGCGCCAGCAGCTGGACGCCATCACGAAGAAGATCGCGCCCCTGGTGGATGCGCAGCAGCAGTGTCTCGCCACCTTGCTCGGCCGACTGGGCGACCACGACATCCTGCTGGTGGACATCGACTCGCTCTCCGGCGCGGAGTTCAGCGCCCTGGACGACTACTTCGAGCGCGAGGTGTTCCCCGTGCTCACGCCGCTGGCGCTCGATCCGGGACATCCCTTTCCGTACATCTCGAACCTGACGCTGTCGCTCGCGGTGCGGCTGCGCGATCCGGACGACGGCACCATCCATCTCGCGCGCGTGAAGGTTCCCAAGAGCCTGCCGCGCTGGGTGCCGGTGTCGGGACGTCCCACGCACTTCGTGCCGCTGGAGCAAGTGATCGGCGCCAACCTGGGCGCGCTGTTCCCAGGCTTCGAGGTGGACAACTATCACGCTTTCCGCCTCACGCGCTACTCGGACCTCGAGATTCCCGACGCCGAGGAGCCGGAGGATCTGCTGGCGATGATCGAGGAGCAGGTGTTCCAGCGTCGCTTTGGCGAAGTGGTCCGCATCGAGGTCGAGACGGGCATGCCACAGGACATGCGAGAGCTGCTGCTGGACGAGCTGCGTCACGAGGGCGCGGGCACCGTGCCGCTCACCGACGCGGACATCGTGGACGCGGGTCCGCTGCTGGACCTGGGCGATTTGCAGACTATCGCGGCGCTCACGATCTCGACGGCGCCCAAGGCCGCGCCGTTCCAGCCCGCGGTTCCCATGGAGCTGCGCGACCCCGATCGCTCGATCTTCGAGGTTATCCGCGAGGGCGACGTCCTGCTGCACCACCCCTTCGATTCGTTCGGCGCCAGCGTCGAGCGCTTCATCGAGGAAGCGGCGGTGGACGACAACGTGCTCGCCATCAAGATGACGCTGTACCGTACGTCGGGCGACACGGCCGTCGTGGACTCGCTGATTCGCGCGGCGCAGCACGGCAAGCAGGTGGCGGTGCTGGTGGAGCTCAAGGCGCGCTTCGACGAGGCCAACAATATTTCCTGGGCGCGCACGCTGGAGGACTACGGCATCCACGTGGCCTACGGCAGCGCCACGATCAAGATCCACGCGAAGACCGCGCTCGTCGTGCGGCGCGAGGCCGACGGCGTGCGCCGCTACGTGCACCTGGGCAGCGGCAACTACAACTCGCGCACGGCGCGCCTCTACACGGACGTCGGGCTGCTCACCTGCAGCCCGTCCATCGGCGCGGACGTGAGCGACTTGTTCAACTCGCTCACCGGCTACTCGCGCCAGCGCATCTATAGAAAGCTGCTGGTGGCGCCGCACGACCTGCGCTCGCGGTTCATCGAGCTGGTGGAGCGCGAGGCCCAGCACGCGGTTGCGGGTAAGCCGGCGCGCATCATCGCCAAGATGAACGCGCTGGTGGACGTCTCGATGATCGACACGCTCTATGCCGCGAGCAAGCGCGGCGTGCAGATCGACCTCCTGGTGCGCGGCATCTGCTGCCTGCGTCCGCAGGTGCCGGGGCTGTCGGAGAACATCCGCGTCGTCAGCATCATCGGCCGGTTCCTGGAGCACTCGCGCATTTTCTATTTCGCGAATGGTGGTGACGCCGAGTATTACATCGGGAGTGCGGACTGGATGCCGCGCAACTTCGACCGGCGCATCGAGGCGGTGGCACCGGTGGAGAAGCCCGCGCACCACGAGCGCCTGCGCGCCCTGCTGGAGCTGTACCTCGAGGACAACCGCCAAGGCTGGGACCTGGGCGCGGACGGCCGCTGGCGTCAGCGCGAGCCGGGCGACTTCATCACCGCCAGCCACGAGCTGCTACTGGTGAACTCGTGGGGGATCATCGAGGGCGCGACGGGCCCGAACCTGTTCGACGAGAACGGCGGCACGCCCGCGCGACCCAAGGGTATCGTGGATCTCACACCGCGCTCCGAACGGCGCGAGCCCAAGTCCGAGCGGCGCGAGCCCAAGTCCGAGCGGCGCGAGGCCAAGCCGAAGCCAGCCTGACCTTTCCTGGCGCTTCAGGACTTCTCTGTCAAAGGTTGAAACGCCGATTCACGCCGATTCAGCGGATCGACGCCGATGGTTTCTTTGTTGGCGGCATCAAGAATCCAGGTCAAAGCTCTACCCGGACCGGGGGCATCACCGCCTGGAGATTTCACCCGCCTGGAAGCTTCCAACAAGTCTGAACGGAATCTCCGGAGCAGCCGGATGAAACGGACATGGCGATTGGCTTGATCTATCCGAGTCAGGTTCCGGACGTCCGCTGTGTCCGAAGACAACATGTTGGTCCGCGACGCGGTGAAGGGGCACGGGATGAACGAGACCGCCATCAGCACCAAGGCGCTGGAGGACATCGACGACAAGGTGACGCAGGCGATGAGCGACTACATCAAGCGCATCAATCTCCCGGTGCGGTTGGTGGAGGTCACCGTCGGGCGCGCCAACCCGCCCGACGCGATCAAACATCAGCGAGTGGAGACGGCGACGCAGGAGCAGCGCATCAATACCGAACGGCAGCGGAAGCTGGCGGAAGACGAGCGGGCGAAGGCCGAGCTGTCGCGTGCCGCCGCCGACAACGCCTATCGCAACGCGATGCAGCTGTCGCCGGAGCAGTTCCTGCGCCGGGAGTCGATCAAGATGCAGCGCGACGTCTGCATTGCGGCGGGCACCCACTGTTCCTTCGTTCCAAGCTCCGCGGTGCCGACGTTCGACCTGCGTCCCCGCTAGGCTTGCATCGATGCCTGGGCAACGACCCTGGCTCGCGAGCCTTCTCTGCCAAAGTTGAACCGCCGATCTACGCCGATTTTGCGGATTCACGCCGATGGTTCCCTTGGTTGAACCATTCAAGGCCCATCGGCGTTGATCGGCTCGATCGGCTCGATCGGCGTTGATCAGCGTTACCCCTTCGGCGGACCAAGCCTGCCTGAGGCAGACTGCCTGACTGAGCCAGTGCTCAGGTTTTCGCGGTCAGCGCCTCGGACGACAGCACGCTGCCATCCGGCGCTACGATCTCGACTGGCCGGTCTGTGAGCCTGGCCAGCAGGCCACTCTTGCGGTGCGCGCCCCACATCTCGAGACGCAACGGAGCGTCGTCGCGCGAGGCAACCGGTGTGATGCGAATGGCGCGGTCCAGCCACCGCACCTTGAGATTCTCTACCGCACCCACATGGCCGCGGTCGAAACCGTCCGCCACGCGCAGGATGGCCGCGAGCTTCTTCACCCGGCGGCGCAGCAGCTTGTCCAGCTCACCGTAGCCCCGGTGCTTTTTCCGCGGAGGCGTGCCCCTGTGGTATCGCGCGACGTTGGCGATCAGCACCTGCTCTTCCGGCGTCACGCCCAGCAGCTCGCCATGAATGATCAAATGGTACGAGTGCTTGTGGTGCCGGTCGTAATTGATGTGGTAGCCGATGTCGTGCAGCAGCGCCGCGTCCGCCAGGATGCGGCGGTCGGTGAGATCGAGCTTGAGGCGGTCGGCCAGCGAGTCGAACAGCTTGAGCGCCAGCGACTGCACCGCCACCGAGTGCTTCTTCTCGAAGTGGCAGCGTTCAGCCAGGTCGCGCACCGAGCGCTCGCGTGCGTCGCCGGGGTCCGCAACCACCGGCGTGACGCGCGCCGCCTCCAGCAACAGTCCCTCGCGAATGCCGTAGCGTGAGACCTCGAGCTCGCGTGCCTCCACGCGCGCGAGCACCTCGGCAATCACGGCGATGCCCGCGACGATGATGTCGGCGCGATCGGAGTTGAGGCCGGGCGTCGAGCGGCGCTCCTCGGGGCTCATCTCGGCGAGCGTGTCGAGGATATGCTCGACGTCCACGCGCGGGATCACCGTCCCATGGACCGACTTGGCCGAGAGTCCCTGCCGGGTGAGGTGCATGCCGGCGAGGTTGGTGAACGTGCCACCGGACCCGATGACGCGGGCGCCGCGCCAATCGCGTCCCGAGACGAGCGGCTTGATGGCCTTGCGAACGGCTTTGCGGAGCCGATCGAGCTGCTTGGGACTGGTCGCCTTGGGGCCCGACAGGAAGCGTTCGGTCAGTCGGATGGCGCCGAGCGGGAGGGAGACCAGCCGATCGACGACGCCCTCGGCCGCGAGCACCAGCTCCAGCGAGCCGCCGCCGATGTCCAGGATGACCGAGCGGCCCTTGCCGAGGTCGAAGTGCGCGAGCGCGCTGCGGAAGGAGAGCCGGGCCTCGTCCTCGCCGTTCAGGACGCGGAGCTTGAGCCCGGTCGCCTGCTTGACGCGCGCGATGAACAGCTCGGCGTTCTCGGCGTCGCGCACCGCGCTGGTGGCGACGGCCTCGATGCGGGTGGCACCCTGCTGCTTGGCCAGCGTCGCCATCCGCTGCAGCGCGTCGATGGCGAGGTCCATGGACTGCGTGCTCAGCGAGTGCGTGCGGTCCACGCCGGTGCCCAGACGCGGGTGGGCCTTCATTTCGTCGACGACGGCGATGGTGCCGTCGGCGTGGACGTCGGCGATGATCTGCCGGATCGAGTTCGATCCGATGTCGATGGCCGCGATACGGTGGGCGGTCTGGGACTTTGGTTCCGGATGCGTCACTGACGCTCGGTGCCCTCGTGTTCGATCCGCGAGCAACATAGGCATTCTCCGTCCTGCGCCACAAGCGCCAAATGTCGGCGGCGGCGCCCGTCGATCAGGCGAGGCTCAGCTGCGAGCCGCTCTCACGCCAGGCGCAGGTGCGCCTTCGTCGAGCCTCCCTCAGTGCTGCCGTGCAGGCTCAGCGTCCGCACGTAGCTCCGACCAATCGACAACCGAAACGGTCCGCCGCGAGTCTCGCGCCAATGCTCACGGAGCACTCGCAGCACGGCCGGTCCGGGGACGTCGAGCGCCTCATCGGTGACGCTCACGCACAGCACGTGAACGTTCGCCGGCAGCGCGTCGCACGCGTCACGCAGCGTCGGCGTGGCGCCGTGGGTCAGTCTGCCGTTGACGTACATGGTGGCGACGCGACCAGCGACTTCGAGTTGATATAGATCACGAACGAGCATGGGAGCCATGGTCAGTTTCGTTGGTTGGTGACGGAACGCTCGCGGGTGGAAGCCAAGACAGCCCAACGCAGCGGTAACGGGATGGTCAAACGACTAAACGGCGCAGGCCCGCGTGAAACGGCGCGAGAGGCCCAAGAGCGCGAACTGCCCAACGGCGGCAGTATGCGCAGTTCGGCAGCATGCGCAGTTTCAGTGGTGTTCGCCTTTTCAAACGAGAAAAGCCGTGCCCACGGCGATGATTTGTCCGATCACCACATCGCCCGGATAATGCACGCCCAGAAACACTCGGGACGCGCCCACCAGCATCGCCAGCACCACAAGCGGCGCCGCGAAGGCCGGGAACGCGAGGGCGTACGCGAAGCACACGGCCATGGCCGCGCAGGAGTGTCCCGACGGGAACGAGAACTTGTCGGGTTCCGGCACCAGCGCCGCCGTCACTTCGCGGAGCGACGGGCGCGGGCGGTTCACGGTGCGCTTCACCAGCTGCACCACCACGTGCGAGATCACCAGCGTGGCGAGCGCGTTGCGCGCCGCGTCATGGATGGGGCCGCTCCTGAACAGCACGAGCGGCGAGGCCGCCGCCACGATGCTGCAGACGGTACCGCCCAGATGCGTCAACACGGTCCAGAAAGCGCGCCACCACCGGCGTGTGCTGGCGTGATCCACGCAACGCACGTACAGCGCGCGCTCGGAGCGCTCGACGCGATGCATCAGCGAAAGCGGAGTCTCCATATGCCGTCCTTCCTTGATGCCGCGCAGTATCGCGGCAGCCCGTCAGTAACCGGCATTGGGGGGGTACCGGGTTTGTAACGGGGACGGAATGTGGAAATCACGAGCGTATTTGTGCGTTGGGACACACTAAGCACAACGCCTGTCTCAGCTCTCACGGACTGAGGAAATCCACATCCGGAATCCTCCTGGTGAGGCGAAACGCGATCGTCACGCGCTCGTTACGAAAGCCGGAGAGCCTTCGATACATGCCATCCGTCAGGGAAAGCCCCAGAATCCTCTACTGCTCCGACACTTATCCGCCACAGGTGAATGGTGTCTCTGTGGTGACGGCTGTCTCGGTGGCGGGCATGCAGGAGCGCGGCTGGGAATGCGCGGTGGTGGCGCCGAAATACCCCAAACCGTACGGCAAGGCGTTCGCGTCGGACGCCCCGGGGCTCGCCGCCGTGCGTATGCATGTGCGACTGCCGAGCACGGCATTCCCGCCGTATCCGGACATCCGATTGGTGTCGCCGCTGTACGCGCGCGTTGCCCGCGCGGTGCGGGACTTCAGGCCGCACCTGATTCACTGCCAGACGGAGTTCCTCGTCGGCCGCCTGGGACAGGTCGCGGGCGCGCGGCAGGGCATTCCCCTGGTGTCCAGCTACCATACCGACTTCAGCCGTTACACCGAGGCGTACCGGATCGGTTGGCTGCGCGGTTGGGTGACCAGCTACATCAAGCGCTTCCACAATCGCAGCAAGCGCGTGTACACGCCGTCGGAGCCCGCGCGCGCCGACCTGGCGCGCATGGGTGTGCCCGCGGAGCACATCGAGGTGTGGGGCCGCAGCGTGGACGTGAAGCAGTTTCATCCGAACATGTGGAGTGGCGCGCTGCGAGAGCAGATCGGGGTGGACGACGAGTTCGTCTTTCTTCACGTGGGACGTCTGGCGCCGGAAAAGAACGTCGAGCTCCTGCTGGACGCCTACCAGCTGTTCCGCCGCCGCAATCCCGATTTCCGATCGGTGCTGGTCGTGGCGGGCGACGGACCGGCCGCGCCGCAGTTGCGCGCGCGCGCTGGCGAGGGGCAGGGCGTGACGTTCCTGGGCAACATGGATCGGCGCATCGTGCTGCCGTTGCTCTACGCCAGCTCGGATGTGTTCCTGTATTCGTCGGAAACCGAAACGCTCGGGCTCGTCATCCTCGAGGCGATGGCGAGCGGCATCCCCGTCGTCGCGACACCAGCGGGAGGCGTTGCCGAGAACCTGCGCGACGGAGAGAATGGCCTGGCGTTTCCGGCCGGCGACGCCCCGGCCATGGCCGCGGCAATGGAGCGGATCGCGAAGGACCAGGCGCTGCGGCACCAGCTGGCGAAGGGAGCGAGGGAATGGGCGGAGTCGAAGAGCTGGTCGGCTGAGCTCGATCGGCTGGACGCGAGTTACAAGGAAGTGGTCGAGCTCGGCTCGAGTCCGCATGCGTCATTTGTAATGCGTCAGCATGCGTGATTCGCCATGCCTCAGCATGCGTGATTCGCCATGCCTCAGCATGCGTCATTCGCCATGCCTCAGCATATGTGATGCGCCTTGCGTCAACATGCGTGATGCCCGTCTACGAATGACGTACGCTGACTCGCAACGAATGACGCATCCTGACGTAGGGCGAATGACGCATCCTGATGTAGGGCGAATGACCATCCTGACGTAGGGCGAATGACGCCTGCTGACTCGAGATCTAAGTAGATTTTGACGATGAAGCTTGTCATAGTTCGCCACGCAGATGCCGGGGACGCGGAGGAATTCGCCAAGTCCGGCAAGCCCGACGAGCTCCGGCCGCTCTCGGACAAGGGGCGAAAGCAGATGCGCAGCGCCGCGGAAGGGTTGCGCGCCCTCGTTCCCAAAGTGGACCTCGTCGCCACCAGCCCTTACGTGCGCGCGCTGGAGACGGCGGACATCGTGGCCGGTGAGTACAAGCTGGAGCCGGAGACGACCGGCACGCTCGAGCCGGAGACCGCGCCTGAGGATTTGCTCACGTGGCTGCGCAAACAGAAGGCCGACGTCGCCATGGTCGTGGGACATGAGCCAGACCTTGGCGCGCTGGCGACGTGGCTGATGTCGGGCCTGACGACGTCGCACGTAGAGCTCAAGAAGGGCGGCGCGTGCCTTCTGGAGTTCGAGGACGGAGTGAAGAAAGGCGGCGGCGTACTGCAATGGCTGCTAAGCGTCAAACAGCTCGCCCGCGAGGCGGCAACCTGAGGGTTGGCGGAGCTGACCGGTTGACCGATCGAGCCGATCATCGCCGATGAAGTGAATGGCTACAACAAGCACATCATCGGCGTAAATCGGCTGGATCGGCGCTCATCCGCGCCCCCACTTTGGCCGAGAGACCTTCACTCGGAGCCGTCGGCAGTCGAGTATCCTCGCCGCGGAGGATCTCGTAGCGAATGACTCCGGGCTCGGAGCCGCTCCCAACGAATCTGAACCCACATTTCTCGAGCACACCGATGGACGGTGCGAGACCAGGCAGAGTCTCCGCGGTCACGCGCCGCACACCGGCGTGCGCGAACGCGCGCGCGAGCATGGCCCGCACGGCCTCGGTCGCGAAGCCGCGCCGCTGAAACTCGGCCACCACGCCGTACCCGAGCTCCACCGTCCCGTCGGTGTCCGGCATACCCTTGAAGCCAAAGACACCAACCAGAGTTCGCGCGGGCACGACGCGTGTGGGCGGCCCCGCCTCACGCAATACGATCCAGTAAAAGCCGAACGCTGACTGGTTCGCCGGATTGTCCTGCCACCGCAGCACCCACTCGAGCGCCGGCACGTCCAGCAGCTCGGGCGGCCA
>DASTVV010000023.1:0-2197 GCA_035758925.1 Gemmatimonadaceae bacterium | reverse complement strand
GCATCGCCGCGTACGTGTGTTCATGTTCCGGATGCTCACCGACGTCCCGGCGTACGTCGCGGTCGGGCTCTGGTTCGTGCTGCAGTTGATCAGCGCGTTCGGTGTCGTCGGTCAGGGTCCGCAGGCCGGCGGCGGCGTGGCGTTCATGGCGCACATCGGCGGGTTCGTCGCCGGTGTCGTGCTCGTGAAGCTGTTCGCGGCGGGACGATTGCCGCCGCGCATGCCACGCCGCGCGTGGTAAGCGTCACGAGGACAGGCAGTTCGCGGAGGCCATCTCTTCCGTTTCAATGTTTACACACGATGGAAATCGCTGCGCGATGCGGGGCTGAACCGGCTCGCCTGCCGCGTCCTCAGCTCGACAACAGGCCGGGAAGCGCCTTCATGAAGACGCGGACGTCGCCGATCTGCGCGGTCGTCGAGATGAATTCGAACGCGGTCTGACTCACGGACGTCGTGCGGCGCTCCAGGACGGCGGTGAGCGCCGCGGGCAGGATCGGGCACTCGTCCAGCAGCCCGAGCACGCTGATCCAGGCGGTCATGTCGAGCATCGCGAGGACGTCGGCCGCGGGGCGTGCGAGCCATGGCGTGCCGGCCGCGCGCTGCTTCACGAGCGTGCGCCGCAGCCGGTGGAGTTCGCGCCGGATGCCGGCGTCCGCACACTCGAGATCGGCCAGCGCCGACACGAGTTGATCCGTCACGAACAGGCTCACATCCCGGTACAACACCGACCAGCCAACTTCGAACGCCTCCACCAGGCCGTGATTCACCAGAAAGGTGTCAGGCGGCGTGCCGGTAGGCCAGCATTCGAGGCCCAGATTGCAGATGCACGCGGCGGCATCCGACGCTTCCTGCGGCGTGAACGGACGCGACTGGACAGCGCATCCTGCGAACAGCGTATTCGCAAGAAAGGCCAGCTCTCGGTTGCGCGTGAGGTACGCGCTCTCGTCGTGTTGCAGCACGAATTCCAGCAACCGCCGCAGCAACGGAAGTTTCGCGGCACGAGGGTCGTCGCTCGCGGCTTCGAGCAGCGCCCGCGGCCGTACCGGCATCATGCCAGCCTCGGCCAGCAGCTCGACGACCGCGCTGATGGACTCCGGAATGTCCTCGTCGCCGCGCTCTGACGCGCCGGGGGCGCTTTCGGTCGCATTCGCAGGCGCGGGTCCTTGTGCACCGTCCGGTTCTTCGTCCAGCGCCCGAAAATATGCGGCCGCGATCGGATTGATCGGGATCGAGGTCGGCTCTGTGCGAGGCTGCCGCGCCATCTGAAGGAAGGCCCGCGCGTCGGCTGCCGGCGCGTAGCCGTGCTGCGATCGCCGGCGGTCCCGTTCGATCGTGACGTCGTGGATGTGCTGTTCCGGGGCCAGCAGCAGATCGTCGAGGCCGTCGATCTCCGGCGTGGAGTTGGACAGCCGCCGGCAGCCCTGCATCACCGCGTGAAAGTAGTGGCTCTGATCGCCCTCCAGCGCGGTCAAGAGCGTGACGATCGCATCCCACGCATCGGTCCGGCGCGCCCGTACCAGATAGCCGCCCACCTCACACTCCGGCACGTTGCTGCTCGTCTCGCTATTCATCCTTTCGTGACGGTCGATCGCCTCGTCGTCACTTGATTCCGTCGGTTCGAAGGTTCCCGGGTCGAACACGCGCAGGTATCGGGAGAGACCGGCGATCACCAGGTCCTTGTCGAGCGCGGCGACAGTGCGGGCGGCCACCGCGTCGCCAGTGTCCACGAGTACCTCGAGCCATTCGCCAAAGCGTTCGACGTCGAACTGTTCGTCGCATCCCGGCTGCGCGTGCTTCCACAGGTCGAGGTCGAGCAGCGACGTGAGCTGCGCCGGCGTCGCGGCCGTCACCAGCTCGCCGCACGCATCGAGCCCGCGGTACTGAATGAGCTGGTGGAGGGTTTCCGGCGCGAGATGCGGGACCACGCGCGCCAGAAACGGCGTGTCCAGGAGACGCGCAAGCCGATTGGTGGTTGTCGACATGGGCCGGCGATGATACAGGTCCAGCGCCCGAACAAACAGTCTTGAAGATGGGCGGGATCGGGGCGATACTAATAGTGGGAATTCCCTCCGGCTCCATCCCTCTCCCTTCACGTTGTCCCGCGCCCGTCATTCAGTTGACATATTTAACCACAAAGTAGTTTAATTATCGTCGAGGAGCGACACTCGTGGGCCATCTGGGTGAACTCGAGCAACTG
>DASTVV010000006.1:0-9738 GCA_035758925.1 Gemmatimonadaceae bacterium | reverse complement strand
CGAGTCGCTTTGCGGACGCGGAGCTGCTGCGATTCCACGAGGTGCAGAGCAGTCTTGCCGCGCGCATCTCCTGCAAGGGGCAGACATGGGGCGTGCTGACGCTGCACGAACAGCGTCGCCGCCGGTTCGCCTCGGCAGAGGTCGCATTCTTCAAAGCCGCAGCGGCGGAAGTTGGCGCCCTCATCGTCGCCGGCGACATCGAACAGGCCCAGTAACCGGAACGCGCGGGCTCGTGCGCGTGGCGCGACACCGCCTGAAGAGACGCTCAACAGATCTCGGCGGTCCACCCTGCAGGGAGGTCCCGGCGATCGAGGTGCTCGGTAAACCATCCTGCCGCGCGTTCCGCAAACGCGTCGAGCGCCCGCGGTTCAGAGAAGAGGCCGCCCGCGCCTGGAACGATCGCGACGTCCTTGTTGAATGCCCCGATGTACGGCAGGTAGAGGCGATAGACGTCGCGCAGCGCGGTGTCGTGCTCTCCGGCAATCAGGAGCACTGGCGCATGAAGATGTCCGAGCGCATGCCACGCGAGATCGAGCCGGCCGCCGCGCACGACGACGGCGTGAATCGATGTGGATCGCCGCGCCGCGCACCGAATCGCGGCCGCGGCCGCGGTGCCGACGCCGAGAAGCCCGATGGCAAGGTCGCGAAGGTCCGGCTGTTTCTCACACCAGCCGATGATCGCGGCGAGGCGCGTCTCGAGGAGCGGCACGTCGCGGCGGAATTCGCCTCTGAGGTCGTCGAGCAATGCCTCGTCGTCGGTCAGGAGATCGCACACGACGGTCGCGAGCCCTTCTTCATTCAGGATTTCCGCAACGCGACGATGTGTCGAATTCCTCCGGCTGCCGGCCGTCGGGTACGCCATCACGACGAGGCCGATCGCCTCGTCGGGAACCACGAGGTCAGCGTCGATCCTCGCGCCCGCTACCATGAGCATCACATTGCGAGCCGAGTCTGTACGGGTCATCGTGGACATTGTCGCCTCCGTCACTGCCAACCGGGGTGCAGGCCTGGCACATGGGACCAACTGAGGATGTAACATCCAGGGGCCGGCGTCAGTCAGCGTCCCACCGGGTCGCGCAGAGGCGCGCTGCTGGCGAGGCGTGGGAAGACACCTTACAGGGCATCAGGAACCCTCGGATGCAGCACGGTACGAGCTCGCGGTACCATGACAGTGTCTCCTCACTCGAGCCGATGTTGCGCGCGCTGCTCGTTTCACTTGTCCTTGCCTGGACCGCCCTGTTCCCTGTCGAGGGCTTTGCGCAGGGCGCGTGTGTTGCCGACCCGGCCAAAGCGAACGGCCGACCGGCAGTGCTCGGCCAACGCGCGGTCGCGGACACGTTGCCGAGCGTACGGGTCGTCATCTCGATCAGCGCCCGCCGTCTCTGGGTCATCGATGGCGACGACACGCTCCGAACGGCAGACGTGGCGGTGGGCAGCGGGCGCACCCTGCGTAGCGGAGCGAAGTCATGGACGTTCACGACTCCGGTGGGAGTCGCGACGGTCACCGCAAAAGAGATCGCGCCGGTGTGGATCGCGCCGGATTGGCATTACATCGAGGTCGCCAGGGAAAAGGGCCTCGCCCTCAGGCGTCTCGAGTTCGGGCGGAGCGTACGCCTGCGGAACGGGCTGCTGCTCACCATGCGCGGCGGTGCAGCTGGACTGGTGGGTCCGGATTCGATCTTCCAGGCACTCCCTGAGACTGAGGAGATCGTTTTCGACGGCGCCCTCTTCGTTCCGCCGCTCGGATCCCGCAACCGGCAGGTCGAGAACGTTCTCGGTCCGTACCGACTCGTGTTGTCCAACGGCGTCGGGCTGCACGGCACTCCGTACAAGGAGTCCATCGGCACGGCGGCAACCCACGGCTGCATTCGTCTGCATGACGAGGACATCACGTGGCTGTACGAGCACGTTCCGACGGGAGCGCGCGTCGTCATTTTCTGATCGAGACGACACCCCGAGCGCTCCGGCCCGGTGGGCCAGACCGTGGATTGTATGAAGACCCCGTTCATTCGTGTGACGGCACCGGCAATTTCCACGGTGACGTTGCCTGGCCCGTCTCGGGGGATCCCTGCACGCGCGTCAGGCGTGCCGAAACGCGGAGTCGTACTTCGCCCGACATCCGCGCGTGACGCAAGCATCCAGGTTTATGTCGGCCCGTGCGCATACCGTAGAACAGGCGGCGGGCCGTTCGATCATTCTCACGGAATAGTGAGCTCACTATGCAACAACCGATTGTCGTTACCCAAGATCGCGGGATGCGGTTCGTGGCCCACGTGCGCTCGCATCGCGTGATCGTGGATCAGCCGAGACACGCGGGCGGTGATGATTCGGGGCCGATGCCGCTCGAGCTCATTGGCGCGTCGCTGGGTACGTGCATTGCGCTGTACGCGCAGAGGTTCCTGGAGTCACGTGGGCTGCCGCACGAGGGCATGCGGGTCGAAGTCGAACAATTTGGCGCTGGCAATCCTCATCGTATCGGCGAGCTCGTCGCCCGAATCATTCTGCCGGCAGCACTACCGCCGCGCGACTTGACCTTGCTGGAGCAGGTGGCACGCAGTTGTCCCGCGCACGCGACGCTGACACATTCGCCGCGCGTGGGTGTGACCATTATGACTCCAGAGCCGGCAATGGGCGGGAACGAGAGGGCGAGAATGCGTTGACAGGACGGGTCTCAGCGAAAGCCACGCGCTCCCGTGCGATCGTCCGGCACGAACCGGTCGCGTGCCGGCATGCGAACGCGCGGCAGACTCACCGCGTCGATGGTGCGCGATCGGTCGATGACGCCGTTCTCCGCCAGCAGGTAGGCGACGACGCTGTACACGTCGTTCGCCGGCAACGAGCTTGGCGCGGTGAACGGCATTGCGCGGTTGATGTAGTCGTAGAGCGTAGTCGCGTACGGCCAGTAGTTGCCGATGGTCTTCGGGATCTTCGGATCCAGCGCGAAGGAGAAATCCCGCGGCTCGGCGCCGATCAGCCGCGGGTTGGTGGCCAAGCCCTCTCCCCTGGCACCGTGGCACGATGCGCACTGTTGCGCGAAGACGGCCGCGCCCCGTGCGTAGCTGCCGCTGCCCGCCGGCAATCCGACGCCCGAGGCGTTGACGTCGATGTCCCACGCGCGAATCTCGGCGGCCGTCGCTCGACGCCCGATGGTCCGGAACGGCGTGAGCGAGACCGAGGCGCGCGGCGTGTCGCCTATCGCAGACGCGGGCGCGGTCACCAGGGTCGGTGCGGGCAGTGCAGTGTCGGCGCGCTCTCGCGAGACGTCGGGACGCTCGCAGGCCGCGAGCACACCGAGGACGGCGATCGCGATCGGTCGCGGGACGCGGCTCATCCGCCGAACACCACCTGTCCGTCGCGCTCAACTCGCCAGGACCGGATGTGATTGAAGTGGTAGTCCGTGCCACGGCCACGCGCTGCCTCGAACACGTCGCGGGCCGGCTGCGTGTACCCGCTCTCGTCGGTCGCGCGGCTCATGAGCGTCGCCGCGCCACCGGCCCATTGCCACATCAGCCGAAAGCGCGTGTGCGCCTTCGGCAACACGGGAGACTGCAGCTCGGCCTGGCTCCAGGTGCGCCCGCCATCCGTGGTCACGTCGACGCGAACGATGCGCCCGCGTCCACTCCAGGCGAGGCCGGATACTTCGTGCCATCCGGGCGCGAGACGCGTCGGATGCGCCGGTGCCGTGATGATCGACTTTGCGTCCATCACGAAGCTGAACTGGCGCGCCGTGCCATTGGGGAGGGGATCGGTGTACTTCGATGTCTCGTCTTTCGACATGTTCGGCTGGTCCGTCACCTCGATGCGTCGCAGCCACTTGATCGACGTATTCGCCTCCCATCCCGGGAGAAAGAGACGCGCAGGATAGCCGTTCGACGGACGCAGCGGCTCGCCATTGAACGCGTATACGATCATCGCGTCGTCCCAGGCCTTCTCGATGGGAATGCTGCGCGAGAGCTTCGCCGCATCGCTGCCTTCCGCCAGCAGCCACTCGGCGCCCGAGCGCACGCCGGCTTCGCGCAGGACGGTAGCGAGTGAGACGCCCGTCCATTCGCCGTTGCTCGTCAGACCGTCCACGAGCTGCGGCGTCATCTCGGGTTTCGGATCGCGGTACGCGCCGCGTCCGTTTCCCGAGCATTCGATGAAGTACACGCGCGACGTACTCGGAAAGCGCTTGAGGTCCGCGAGCGTGAACACCATGGGCCGGTGGACGAGACCGTGCACCAGCAGCTTGTAGTGCGCCGGATCGATCGTGGGGATGCCGGAGTGATGCCGCTCGAACAGCAGATCGTTCGGCATGACGGTTCCGGTGAGATGCTGCAGTGGCGTCGAGGACGCGCCCGTCAACACGCCAACGGGAGTGCGCGCCGGCTGTTCGAACGCGGAGCGCACGCTCTGCGCGGACGTCGCAGCGCCGGGCGTGCTGGATGAATCGACCGGAATCCCGCTCGAGACGACTTCCTGCGCGGATGCCGAGGGCAACTTCTTGAGCAGAGCCGCTCCCGCCGTGACCGCGGCGCCCGCGAGGACGGCGCGCCGGGAAATGTGCTGGTCGCTCATTGTCTACCTGAAACGTTGGCGGAGCGCGGCACGTCGACGAGCGCCCGCGACGGGTTCGCACGCGGCAGGACTGGCGGCGGAAGAAAGGCCGCGTGTCCCTGCGTCGCGTAGGGAACGTCGGCTGGCGCGCCGCCGCTTGGCCAGTCGCGGCCTTTTCCCGGCGAATCCGGGCGGGCCTGCGACGTGACGTAGGCGGCGACGTCGAATGCCTGCTGCGGCGTAAGCGACTTGCCCGCGCCCAGCGGCATGTTGTGCCAGATGAAGGACGCGGCTTTGGTCTGCCGCGCCATCGAGGCGCCGACGCTGAAGGAGCGCGATCCCCAGAGCGCTGGGAAGGACACTCCGGCCGCGCGCATGCCCTGGCCGTCCAGCTGGTGACACGCGACGCATTTGGCGGCGTACACTTGTCGGCCGCGCTCGGCATTGCCTTCGAGCGAAACCGTCATCGCCGATATCCCGTTGGCGCCCGGGAGCGCGGAGCCCGCGCCGACCGGGACGCCTCGCGACAGCCATGCGATGTACGCCAGGATGTCCTGCATCTCACGGCTGTCCGGCGGCAACCGGTTGCCGGCCAGGCTGCGCGTGAAGCAATAATTCACGCGGTCGGCGAGTCCGATGACCGCGCCCGTGCGCTCCAGGTACTTGGGAAACCGCGCGTGCGATCCGGTGAGCGGAGCGGCGTCCGGATTGCGCCCGCCGGCGAGGTGACAGTTGCTGCAACTGATGTTGCCCGGCGCGTATCGCGGCAGGCTGTCCGGCGTGTGCATGACGAGCGCGAGCCCGCGCCGGATGGAAGCGCCGACCGAGTCGGCGGGGATCTCGGAATCGGCCGGCGGCCTCCACGCAAGGGGATCGAACGCCTGGCCTCCAGCTGCCGGACGGTGGGTGCTCGGGCGGCCGCACGCGGCCGCGGCAGCAACGAGCAGGGCGCCGATTCGCGGGTGCCAGAACGTCATCGAGGACCTGAGAGGACACGCATACGGTATCGCGTTCGGTGGATGCGTCAGTAAGGATTGCCCCGGCACGCCTCGGGGAATTGCCCATGGCCCGGCGCGCCGCCCGCGTGCATCGTTGGGCCGGGTCTCGCGCCCTCACGGGCGACATATTACTGTATAGTTATACGCTCCGCGTGGCAATGGCCGCGCGGCTGCATCCTCCTGGAGGTCCAATGACCGCTCCGTCTGTCACACTACCCGTCGCGGAACGGCGAAGCGCGCTCGCGTTGCCGCCATGGGCCGTGCTCGGCGTCCTGTTCGGCGTGCTGAGCGCCGCGTCCATCGCGCTGTTCGGGCCGATCGGCGTCTCGGGCACCTATCCGCGGCTCATCGGCGCCGTCGCGCGGCGCGTGACGCCCGAATTCGCGGCGACCAACCCCTATCTGGTGAAGATGGGGTCCCTGGTCACGCCGGAGACGATGCTCGTGCTCGGCCTGCTGATCGGCGGATTCCTGGCGTCGCGAGTGTGGCGCGGCGGCTCGGGCGGGGCGCGTCCGCTCGAGGCCGTTCACGCGCGTGAAACCACGCCCGCGCGCCGGTATGTGGACGCGTTCGTCGGCGGGTTCCTCATTCTGTTCGGCGCCCGCCTGGCCGGGGGGTGTACCAGTGGCCACATCATCTCGGGGATGACGCAGCTCGCGGTGAGCAGCACCATCTTCGCGGCCGCCGTGTTCGCGGGCGGCATGGGCGTCGCGCATCTGATGAAAGCATGGAGGGCCACGTCATGAAACTCTTCTATGGGCTGCTGGTGGGCATCGCCATGGGTGCGCTGATCCAGCGCGTCGGCGCGTCGAATCCCCGGATGATCCTCGCCTCGCTGCGGCTCCGCGATCTCACGATCATCAAGTTCATGGCGACGACGATCGCGGTCGCGTCGGTGCTCGTCTACCTGTTGCAGCTCGGAATGCCGATGCACTTCGACGTGAAGCCGACGTACGTCATTGGCGTCGCGCTCGGCGGGCTCATCTTCGGCGCCGGATTCGCGATTGGTGGATATTGTCCTGGCACCTGCGTGGTGGGCATTGCCGAAGGCCGGCGCGACGGGTGGGTTGCCCTGTTGGGCGGCGTGGTAGGCGCTCTCGTCTTCACGCTGGTGTACCGGCTGATCGAGGCGCCGCTCATCAAGCCGTTGACGCTCGGAAAGATCACCTGGGCGGACGTGCTGCACGCGCCGGCGCTGGGCGTGGCGCTCGTGATGGCGACGCTGTTGCTGGCGGCCGTTCGTTTCCTGCCGACGCGACGCGAGGAAGCGGCTCCTTAACGGACTCGCACCAGCTTGCGGTGTGCGGCTGCCTCGGCGTCCAGGCGGCCGCACATGATGTCGCACAACCGAAAGACATCGCGGCCGGCCACCGCATAGCGCGTGAACTGGCCGTCTTTCCGACGCTTCACGAATCCGTTCGCGTGCAGCACCTGCAGGTGCTTGGACAGGTTGGCCTGGCCAAGAGCCGTCGCATCCACGAGCTCCGTCACGGTCATCTCCGCGTCGCGCAGCGTGTCGAGAATCAGCAGACGCGCGGGCTCGGCCAGCACCTTGAAGCGCGCGGCGATGATCGTGAGCAATTGCGCATCCAGGTGCGCGTGCGGCATCGAGTCTCCGTGACGGACTGTATGCTCATATGGTAATACCGCGGCGCGCAGGGCGGGTGTTCGCGTTCGCTCGTCAGGCTGTCGTCGTCTTTCGCAACGTGGACAATCCAAGGACGTGATACAATGGACAGTACCCGATGGCCCCGGTGAGCACCGGTACCACGCCCAGCCACGCCCACGGAGTGACCGGCACGAACGCCAGGATCGCGACCCCGGCCACGACTCGAAGCAGTCGATCCACGGTTCCCTCATTCTTCATCAGCATGAGCCCTCCGTTGTCGGAGCCGCGCGAGCGGCTGTTCTCCTCACCTCGTTATTCAGGTGGCCGGAACCGCGGCCTCGAGCGCGGCGACTTCGACGCGCGACTTACGCAGACGATGCAGCAAACTGGCCGCGAGCAGTTGGTCACGGCCGCGGCGAGCAGTCTCGAGGGCGAGCGCCGCTACGCGTGCGGCCAATGCAAGTGCAGGGCGCGTAGACTCGTCACTGGATGACTCGCGAAATGACCCAACCGTTTCGGGAGCTCACGCGACAATCCCAGCGCGACCCAAAACACGACCAGCACGTCGAACACGAGCGCCAGAAGCAGCAGCGTTATCGGAAAGACGAGGCCTACGAGCACAATGACAACGGCGGCGCCCATCATATGTCCCTCCCGCCAGCGCGATGTGAGCTGGCTACCACACATGCAATGTGGCCGATGCGCTCGAAATGCGAAGAAGGATTGTCCTTACTGGCGTGAGGGAAACCCTCCTTGCAAATGCGTGCGGGGCTCGGCGCTGCGCCCAATACGCCGCTACACCGCTTCCGCTGCAGGCTCGAGCTCCTCGAACCGGGCGGTGAAATGCCGCAGCACTGCTGCCTGTTCCACCATGCGGAACCCACAGAGCCGCTCGCGCTGGCGCCAGACCGCCAGCACCGCCTCGATCACGTAATCGATGTGGCTCTGCGTGTACACCCGGCGTGGAATCGCGAGACGCACGAGCTCCAGCGGCGCCGGAACCTCCTCGCCGTCCGGCAGGCGCCGCCCGAACATCACCGTCCCGATTTCCACGGCGCGTATGCCAGCCACGCGATAGAGGGCGGCAACCAGCGCCTGGCCGGGCAGCTCCGAGGCTGGCATGTGCGGAAGGAACGCCGCCGCGTCGATGTAGATCGCGTGTCCACCGGGTGGCTGCACAATCGGCACGCCGCGCGCCGCGAGCCGCTCTCCAAGATACTCGTTCGCCCGAATGCGATAGCGCAGATAGTCTGGGTCCAACGCTTCGCGCAACCCGACGGCGACGGCCTCGAGATCGCGCCCAGCGAGCCCGCCATACGTCGGAAACCCCTCCGTGAGAATGAGCAGGTCACGCTCGAGCTGCGCGATCCGCTCGTCGTTGGTCGCGAGAAAGCCGCCGATGTTGGCCAGGCCGTCCTTCTTCGCGGACATCGTGCAACCGTCCGCGTAGGAGAACATCTCGCGCGCGATCGCGATGGGCGACACATCCTCGTACCCGGGCTCGCGCGTCTTGATGAACCAGGCGTTCTCCGCGAAGCGACAGGCGTCGATGTACAGCGGAATCGCGTGCTCGCGGCAGATCGCGGCCACCGCGCGGATGTTGTGCATCGAGACGGGTTGCCCGCCCCCAGAGTTGTTCGTGACCGTCAGCATCACGAACGGAATCCGCTCCGGGCCTGCATCCGCGATGAGCGCGCGCAGCCTCGCGACGTCCATGTTCCCCTTGAACGGATGTGTCGCTGACGGAATGCGCCCCTCGGGGATGACGAGATCCACCGCGTTGGCGCCGGCATGCTCGAGGTTGGCGCGTGTCGTGTCGAAGTGCGTGTTGTTCGGCACGACGTGGCCGGGCCGGCACATCACGGACGCGAGGATGCGCTCGGCGGCCCGCCCCTGATGTGTGGGAAGCACGAAGCGGAAGCCGAAGATGTCCTTGACGACTTCCTCGAACCGATAGAAGGACGGGCTGCCGGCATAGGCTTCGTCGCCGCGCATCACCGCCGCCCACTGCGAAGAGCTCATGGCCGACGTCCCGCTGTCCGTCAGCAAGTCGATGATGACGTCCTCCGCGCGCAGGAGAAAGACGTTGTAGCCCGCATCGCGCAGAAGCCGCTCGCGCTCTTCCGGCATCGTCATGCGGATCGGCTCGACACTCTTGATGCGAAAGGGCTCGATGATCGTGCGAAACTCCGGAACGGTGAGCGTCATACGCCGGCCACCATTGGATCTGCGTCACTCCGCCGCGCCGGCGACTGCCGAAAGAGGCTGGCACCCACTGGACGAAACCGCGCCTGGAAGAAGCGCAGATACGCTGGCTCGTACACGAACTCGAGCCCGTTGACGAGCTCACGGTGCTCGTGGATGGTGATGACGCTCTCCGCCACGACGTCCATGTGAGCCTGTGTGTACACGCGCCGGGGAATGGTGAGGCGCACGAGCTCGAGGGACGGAAAGCGATTGGCGCCGCTCGAGTCATCGCGTCCCGCGGACACGGTGCCGCGTTCCATGGACCGGATGCCGGACTCGACGTACAGCGCGGCAGCCAACGCCTGCGCGGGCAACTGTTCGCGGGGCAGGTGCGACAGGATGCGTGCC
>DASTVV010000037.1:0-17244 GCA_035758925.1 Gemmatimonadaceae bacterium | reverse complement strand
CGAGCTGGGCGACGCGACCACCGCCGACGACGTTGCGCGCGAAGCAGCGGACGTCCTCTACTTCACGCTCGTGCGCATGGCAGCGCGCGGCGTACGACTCGCGGACGTGGAGCGCGAGCTGGCGCTCCGGTCACGGCGCGTCACGCGCCGGGCGGGGGAGCGAAAGGCATGAGCACGCCGCTCTTGCGACGCGTCCCTCCGTGCGATGCAGTCGCGCGTGACCGTGCGGACCTCGATGAGGGCACACTGGCCGCCGCGACCGCGATCGTATCAGAGGTGCGGCGCGGAGGCGTGCCGGCCCTACTCGCGTGCGCCGAGCGCTACGATGCCCGGCGCGGGGACACGGCGTGGCTGTTCGAGCGTGTCGATCTCCGCCGCGCGCTCGATTCGCTCGACGCCAGCACGCGCGGCGTGCTCGAACGGGCGGCGGCCCGCATCGCCGCCTATGCGCGCGCGCAACGCGCGACGCTCACCGATCTCACCGTCGCCATCCCCAACGGCCGCGCCGGACACCGCGTGCTGCCGATGGAACGCGCGGGATGCTACGCGCCTGGCGGACGCTATCCGCTTCCGTCGTCGCTCCTGATGACCGCGGTCACGGCGCGAGTCGCCGGTGTGGACGACGTGGTCGTTGCGACCCCTTCGCCGAGCCCGACGATGCTTGCGGCCGCTGCCATCGCCGATGCTGACGTCGTGATCGGCGTGGGAGGCGCGCACGCGATCGCGGCACTCGCGTACGGCGTGGGCGTGCCGGCGTGCGATATCGTCGTCGGCCCCGGCAACCGCTGGGTGACCGCCGCCAAGAGACTCGTCGCCGGCGACGTCGCCATCGACATGCTGGCCGGGCCCTCGGAACTTCTGATCGTCGCGGACGCCAGCGCCGAGGCGGCGACCGTGGCCGCCGATCTCATCGCGCAGGCGGAGCATGATCCGGAGGCGTTCGTCGCGCTCGTGACAACCGAGGAAGCGCTCGTCCCTGCGGTGGAGCGGGAGCTGTCGCTGCAGCTCGCGACGCTTCCCACCGCGTCCGTTTCGCGGGCGTCGCTTCGCCGCGGGCTCGCGGTGGTGTGCGAGGACCTGGACGAGGCGGCGCGCGTCTGCGACGTGCTCGCGCCGGAGCATTTGCAGCTCTCGATGACCGATGCGGCCCGCTTTGCGGATCGCTGCCGTCACGCGGGCGCCTGCTTTCTCGGCGAGCGCTCAGCCGAGGTGTTCGGAGACTATGGCGTCGGGGGCAACCATGTACTCCCCACCGGCCGTCGTGCGCGGTACACGGGGGGATTGTCCGTGCTCAGCTTTCTGCGCGTGCGAAGCTGGTTGGAGCTCGATGACGTCGCTGACACGGACGACATCGCGGCGCTGGCGCGGATCGAGGGACTCGAGGGACATGCACGCGCGGCGGAGCGTCGAGCCGGGTGACGAGTCTTTTCAGCGCCTCTGTTGTGGCCGGGCGGAATCGGCCACGGGCGCGCGAGCGCGCACGGTTCGATTGTCAGTTGCCGCATCGCAACCAGAAACCGCTCATCGGACCAGAGGGGATCGATCAGCGGGTTGCACCCGAACAGATACTGTTCGCGGAAGCGCGCCATCGCGCTCCAGCCGCGCGCGGAGCGTCTCTCCGTCGAGGTACGGCATGACATAGTAGAGGAGACCGTCGGCCTCCCCCGAGTCGTGGACGCCGAGCACGTGCGGGTGGGTGAGTCGCGCGGCGAACTGGATCTCCTGGAGGAATCGCTCGGCCCCCGCCGACGCCACGAGGTCGCGCATCATCACCTTGAGCGCGACGGCCCGCGCGTGGCGGAGGTCGCGCGCCAGGAACACCGTGGCCATGCCGCCGCGGCCGAGCTCGCGCTCGACGACGTACCGGCCAGCCAACGCCGTCCCCAGCGTGTCGGCGACGCTCAGAGCGATTCGATCTGTCTCATGATGTCGGAAGGATAACGCTTACGGGCAGGCTGCACGTTAGATCTGTAACAGGCGCGGAGAGTGTGGCGGTTCGCTCACTCCGAACCGAGGTGCGCGGCGATCAGCTCGTTCACCTCACGTGGATGTGTCATGGGACTCATGTGCCCTGCCCCCTTCAGCTCCCGCACGGTGACGTTCGGAAGGAGCAGGAGCAGCTCCTCCACCACCGCCCGCGCGGAGCGCTGGGTGCGGCTGCCCACGATCAGCTGCGTGCGTGCGGTCACGTTCCGGTAGTCCGCCGGCGATTCGTCGCGCCGGTCCAGCGCCTCGAACTCGGCCGCCACCTTCCCGATCGTCGCCACCACGCGGTCGCGGGCCCGCCGCGACATCAGCACCCAGCTCCACGCGCCCAGCCAGTATCGCGTGAACAAGCGCGCGGCCTCGCGATCCTGACGCAGGCGCATGGCCTTGAGCATCCGCTCCCCCAGCGAGTGAATCTCGTACCATTCGCTGATGCGGCCCAGCGGCTTGAGCAGGTGAAACGCTACGGGCTCGATCAGCGTGAGACTGCGGACTCGCGCGCCGAGCACCCGCGCCGCGTCGAGCGCGACGGCGCCGCCGTACGAGTGCCCCACCAGATGCACCGGCCGTCGCGAGAGGCGCGCGAACGCCACGAGCACGTCGACGTCGGCGAAGGAGCGCAGCGGCGCGTTCGCAGGCCAGGGCTCGGACGCGCCATAGCCGATGAGGTCGGGCACGATCACGCGATACCGGCCGGACAGCTCCTGCGACAGCGCCACCCACTCGCGATGCGAGCCGCCGGAGCAATGCGCCATGACAACAGCCGGCGCGTCGGCGTCACCAACTTCCCGGTAGGCGATGCGTCGCCCATCCACCACGATCGTGTGAAGCGACGACTTCTCGACGCGCAGCGCGGGCTGGTGGCGGCCCCCCTCCACGGCGCGGATGAGCGCCGCCCTTTCTCCGGTGGCGTACGCGGGAAACTCGGCGGTGTTTGGCATGCGACGACATTATCGGCGGTCTCCCCTGCCGGGCATCGGAAACCGGCCGCGCTTCGCGTCGGTCTCACCGGTCGACACGTGTAGGACGCGGGCCGACTTGCCGCGAGAAACCGCCGGTGGCCATTGTATGCATGTGCCGGCCTCGCTCGACAGTCTGCGCGAGCTGTTCTTCGAACAGTCCATCGACGGGTTCTTCATGATGATGCTCGAAGAGCCCATCGCGTGGAGCAATGCGGCCGACAAGGGCGCCATCCTGGAGCGCGTCTTCCACACGCAACGCATGACCCTGGCCAACGACGCCTACGCAAAGCAGTACGACACGACGATCGAGAAGCTCATCGGAATGACGCCGGCCGAGTTCTTCGCGCACGACATCGAGCGGGGCAAGAGTGGATGGCGGGCGATGTTCGACGCCGGACACCTGCACACGGAGACCGATGAGCGCCGCATGGATGGGACGCCCGTGCGCATCGAGGGCCACTACCTCTGCATGTACGACGACGCCGGTCGCATCGTCGGTCATCTCGGTATCCAGCGCGACATCACGGATCGCCACCGCTCGGCCGAGGAAGTCGCGAAATCCCGCAGGGAGCTGCGGGCGCTCGCGTTTCGGCTCGAGTCCATTCGCGAGGAGGAGCGTACCCGCATCGCGCGCGAGCTGTACGACGAGCTGGGACAGGCACTCACCGGCCTCAAGCTCGACCTCGCCTGGATGGAGCATCGGCTGAATCGCAACACGCACCCGGACCTGTCAGATCGTATCGCGAGCGTACTCACTCGCATGGACGAGGTCATGGTCTCGGTGCGTCGCATCGTCACCGAGCTGCGTCCCAGCGTGCTCGATCAGCTTGGCCTCGCTGACGCCATCGAGTGGCAGGCCCAGGACTTCGCGCGACGATCGGGGTTGGAGCTGGACCTCGACATCCGGTGCGACTGGAATTCGCCACACGAGTCCGTCGCGTCACCCGTGTTCCGCACGCTGCAGGAGGCACTCAACAACGTGGCCAAGCACGCCCAGGCGACGCGCATTCGCGTGGCGCTCACCATCGAGCCGAGCTTCCTCTCGCTGCTCATCAGCGACAACGGGCGCGGAATCACGCCGGACGAAGTGCTTGGCTCTGGCTCGCTCGGTCTGCTCGGCATGCGCGAGCGCGCGATCGCCATGGGTGGAACCGTGACCATCGGTCCCGGGGAAAGCGGCGGTACGACGGTATCGCTCCAGCTCCCTCTTCCGGTCACGGGGACCTGGGCGGTGCCGCGATGATTCGCGTCTTCCTCGTGGACGATCATCCCATCGTGCGTTCCGGGATCCGGCGCATCGCCGAGGAGGACAGCGGCATCGAGGTCACCGGCGAGGCGGCGAGCGGGGACGCCGCGCTCGTCGCCCTGCAACGCACGGTCGCGGACGTGGTTCTCCTCGATGTGTCCATGCCCGGACCGCCATTCCCCGAGACGCTCAAACGGCTGCGGGAAGAGCATCCCACCGTGCGCGTGCTCGTGCTCAGCGCGCACCCGGAGGATCAGTGGGCGGTGCGCGCTCTGCGCGGCGGAGCCTCGGGATATCTCACCAAGGACCATTCGCCCGGCCAGCTGCTCGACGCGGTCCGGCGCGTGCACCGCGGCGGCAAGTACGTGAGCCCGGCACTGGCCGAGCGGCTGGCGACGCAGCTGGGTCAGGACTTCGTCGGTGCGCCACACGAGCAGTTGTCCGATCGTGAGTTCGACGTCCTGCGGGGCCTGGGCGCTGGGCGCACCGTGAAGGAAGTCGCGGCACACCTCGGCCTGTCGCCCAAGACCGTGAGCACCTATCGCACGCGGCTCATGGAGAAGCTGCAATTCACCAGTAACGCGGATCTCGTGCGTTACTCCGCGGAGCATGGGCTGATCGAGTACGCGAAGTAGAAAGGCGGCGCTTGCGCGCCGCCTTGGCCCGACTGCATCGGTCCGAGACCGAGCGGCATTACCGAATGGCCTTCGGCTCGCCGTAGAAGAAGTTGTCCACGACCACCAAGTCGCTGTTTCCGCCGGCACTCACATCGTTCGCCGTGGCGCCCAGCGATCCCGTGCCGAGGGTGATCCGCACGCGAGCCACGACGCCCGCGCTGAACTTCGCTCCCGCGAACGAGAGGCCCGCTGCGTCGGTGCGCACGGGTGCGGCCACCGACCCGAGCTTCTTTCCGTCGCGATCGAAGAACTCGATGATGGTCTTGTCCGCGACGTCGACGTCGCTGAACACCGCGCCGAAGCCGGTGACTTCAGCGGGCGTTGGCTGCCCGGCCACCTGAAACTCGACATCCATCACGTTGGCGCCGACGGGCGAGAAGATCTTCGTGGGACTGAAGGTGGCGAATTCGTTCGCATAGCCGGCGTTGATCTCGGAGAACTTCAGGCTGTCGTTGCGAAATCCGGTGCCGGGTGTGGTAAACACCGCGCCCGATTTGACGTTCGTGTTGAAGAACGCGGCCGGAAAATCATTGCGGTTGTTGAACGGGTTGGCGCCGGCGCCGTCCCATCCGATCTCGCGGCGGCCGCCCGCCTGTTCGCCCGCGGTGCCACCGTTGGATGGATCGCCGAGTGCGGTTCGGAACTCGTCGACCTTCGACTGCACGCTGCCGGTGGCTGTGAATGCCGTGACGACGAGGGCGGGAGTCTGCGGGTCGGAGGGGCCGTAGCCGAGGGAATCGCTGCATGCGGTGACAGCGATGGATATGGCGGCGGCCAGGACTGCGGCGAGGCGGGTCATGTGTGGTCTCCTGTGCTGGTTTGAAGGCGTCGCGGAGAACGGTTCCGCGATGCGCGGGAGACTAGACCTCGCCGGGTCGTCCAGGCATCGGTGGAGGGAGAACGAGGCGGTAGGTGCGTTGCCGGCGCCGTCGTCAGCGCGGGGCCTACGTCGCGCGCGACGGGAAGGGGCGGCAACGAGGCGACCGATCAGTAGTACGAGAACTGCCCTAGCAACTGAAGGATCTCCCCTGCCCTCTCACCATTCGTCAGGCGCAACGCGCCGGTCCGCGTCACAGGGCGATTGCGCTCGTCGTACGTATAGGTGTAATCCACGACATAGTTGAGCCCATCGCCGGTGCGTGTCACCCGACGCGGGTTGCCGCGTTGCAGCTGGACGCCGGGCAGCAGGATGAGGTGATCGAAGAACTCGTCGTGGATCAGTGAGAACGCGTCGACGTTGATGCCGGTATCGTACTGCTCGAAGTGATCGACGGTCGTGGTCTCGTCCTGCCGCCCCGTAATGGCGGGGCGGTGCTCGCTGAGCTCCCGCAGGTTCCCGTCAGCGTCGTACGAGAAGGTCATCACCTTGTCGATGATGAAGCCGCCGGTGACGCGGATGTCGCGCTCGACTTCGGTGAGTCTGCCCTGGGAATAGGTGAACCCGACAAAGGTGAAGACGCCGCTCGCATCGAGGTACTTGACCGCGTCCACGTTCCCGTCGACACCGTACACGTACTGCAGGCGGTCGTGATTCACGTTGACATCGTTGTCCACTTCGGTGAGCCGGTCGCCCGAGTAGGTCATGCTGTACATCCGCAGCCCCGACGCGAACGACACGGCACTCACACGCCCGCTTGCGTCATACTCGAAGTGATAGAACGGGGACGGGAGGCTCGAGAGCGTAACGTCCTTGAGCAGCACCGGCGGGGGCGGAGGCGGCGGCGGATAGGGCCCAGTTGCGGAGTAATCTCCGCAACCAGACACCACCGCCAAGATGAACGAGAGTGCGTACGCGTAGCGCATGGCAGTCGAGGCTTGTTGTCCGAGAGCTACTGATGCGCCCTCGTACGCTGGATGCTATCTCAGCCGCGCGCGTGGGACGTCAGTGCGACGGGCGATGTGTTGTCGGATCGCGTCCTACAAGGCGCGGCAACACGGCGGGAACGGTGGTACGATACGCCTGAAACTCTGCTCCGTGGGTTTCGGCCAGTAGCCGCTCCTCGAGCCGCACGCGCTGCGCTGTGCCGATCGAGAACGACACGACACCCAGGACGATCTGCAGCCAGCCGCTCATGGCCAGACCGGTGCCGAGGAGGAGAAGCAGGAGCGCGCTGTATATGGGATGGCGCACCCGCGCGTACGGTCCCGAGGTCACCAGCGCATGGTCGGACGCGACTGTCGCGACGAGCGTCCACTGCTTGCCGAGGGTGAGGATAGCGGCGCGCGCGAGGGCGACGCCGGCGACCATGAACGCCGCGATGACGCCGAGCCACACCGCGAGAAGCAGCCCATGGCTCGCACCCTGCGCGCGCTCGATGACCCTGGCGATTCCGTAGCGGGGCGGCGACCACACGATCGCGAGGGCCACGAACTGCAGGGCAATGCCGATCACGGAACGACGATCGCGCTTTGCCAGGGGCGCGCCTGCGGCAGGGGGAGACGCAGGCGGTCGAGGCCTGCGCCCCATGACGATGGTGAAGGCCACCCACGAAAGGACGACGATCGTCGTCGCCAGGATTTCGGGAGACATCACGCCCTCAAACGTTGAAGCGGATGCTCAGACGAGGCACAGAACGTCCTGCTCGCGGATCCGCTCGAGCGCCTTGCGCGAAAGTCCCTTGCTTTCCGCGCCGTGCTCGCCAGGGGTGTCGCTGAAGATTATCTCGGCGTAGGTCGTCTTTTTGGGCTTGAAGATCCGGCTCAACTCGTCGATGCGACTGTCCGGGACTTTGACGGCGCCGAGGTGGACCTCGCCACCGAACCCGGTCGGCACATTGAGTCCCGTCAGCGTGTTGAAGACGGTCGTCTTGCCGGAGCCGGCGAATCCGACCAGGCCCACCTTCATCGAACACCTCTCTGCTCGGTCCGCATGATATACCGCTTAATACAAGCGGTTGTCAGGAATGCGACCAAAGTCTTATTGAGCCGCAACCGGACTCAAATTGCTTAGTCACGCTCCAGGAACGGAGAAGACGAGCCAATGTCGCATCATTATTCCGGTCCCAAGTTCGGGTTCCCTCGCGGTGACGCGCGCCTCGACTTCACCGATCTGTTTGCCTTCCCCAAGCCAGGAGAGCCGAGCAAGTCGGTCCTCATCATGGATGTGCATCCGTCCGTCGGCGTGAACCCGCCGGGACCGACTACCGCCGAGCCCTTTGCGCCCGATGCGCTCTACGAGATCAGGATCGACACGGACGGCGATGCGGTCGCCGACCTTGTCTACCAGGTGCGCTTCACGCCTTCGGACGGCGGGGCGCAGACTGCCACGGTGCGGCGACTGGAGGACGCGCAGGCCGCCGCCGGAACGGGTCCGGGCGGCCAGGTGATCGTCGAGGGAGCGCCGGTCTCGATGGGACGGAAGACACAGGTGACGGAGGCCGGCGACTATCGCTTCTTTGCGGGCTGGCGCAGCGATCCGTTCTTCTTTGACGGCGGCGGCCTGAACAACTTTCAATTCACGGGCACGGATTTTTTCGCCGACAAGGACATCTGCAGCATCGCGCTGGTAGTGCCGAACGCTGATCTGGGGACGAAAGAGATTCGGCTGTGGGCACGGACGCTGGCTCGCCTGGATGACGGCAGCTGGGTGCAGGCAGATCGCGGTGCGCGACCCTCACAAACTGTCTTTCTTACCGGTGACGAGAACGAGGCCTATCGCGCCGCGCGGCCGGCGGACGATGCCCGTTTCATCGCCGTCTTTGGACATTCGCTGGAGCATACCGGTGGATTCTCGCCCGAAGAAGCGAAGCGGGCGGCAGCGACACTGTTGCCGGATCTCCTTCGGTATGACCCCACGCGCCCGGCGTCGTACCCGGACAACGGCCGCAAACCCAGCGACGACGTCGCCGATGCGTTCCTGACCGTGATCACGAATGGGAAAATCACGGGGGATGGGATAGGTCCGCACGGCGATCTGCTTCCCGAGTTTCCGTATCTGGGGCTGCCTCACACAGACCGCTCGTCAGTGGAGGCTGGTGTAGAGGCGGTTCGTCAAACTGGCGAGGCGAGGCCGTCATAGCGCCGCCGGTACAGCCAGTGAAGAACATCGTCCTCGTTCACCGCGCCTCCTCGAGCGGACGCGCGGAGGTTAACTACGGGGGCCCGCTCCGTGTCGCGCGAACGGCGGAGGCGAGCTCCTTCACACCCACGCGGATGCTCGCGTCGCTGACGTTCGCGTAACCCAGAAGCAGAGTCGGCACACCACCCCGCGGCCGCACGCGGTTGTTGCGCATCACGCCGATGGCGATTCCGCGACGCGACGCTTCTTCCTGGATCGCGCGCTCGTCATCCGTCGCCGGCAGTCCCACGGTCGCGTGCAGGCCCGCACTGATGCCAACGACAGTCGCTTCCGGCAGGAACTTGTCGAGTGCGCGCAGCAAGGTGTCGCGCCGCTCGCGGTAGACCACTCGCTGCCGTCGCAGGTGGCGATCCAGCTCGCCGCGCTCGAGAAAGTCCGCGAATGCATGCTGGTCGATGCGCGAGGCGCCCCAGTCGGCGTTGCGCTGCTCGCGCGCCACGGCCTCGAGCAATGACGGCGGAACGACGAGCCAGCCGAGGCGCAGCGCCGGCGCGAGCGTCTTGCTGGTGGTGCCGCCATAAATGATGCGCGCCGGCTCCAGCGCCTGGAGCGCGCCCACGGGCGCCCGGTCATAGCGATACTCGGCGTCGTAGTCGTCCTCCAGCGCGATGGCCTTGCGGGCGCGCAGCCACGCGAGCACCGCGGCGCGCCGCTCACCCGACATCACCGCGCCCGTGGGGAACTGATGCGCCGGCGTGAGAAACACGGCTTCGGCGTCTGACCGCTCGAGCACGTCGACGCGGATGCCGTCGCGATCGACGGGAATTGGAATGATCGTAAGCCCGGCGACCTTCACTGCGCCAGGCATCGAGGACTGACATGGGTCCTCGATCGCGACGCGCTTGATCCCGGACGCGGCGAGCGCGCGGCACACCAGCACGCGCCCCTGCGCGTAGCCGTTCACGATAACGATGTGCTCGTAGTCCACCACGAGCCCGCGCACGCGTCCCAGGTAATCCGCCAACGCGCGTCGCAGCGCGTCGGTGCCGCGCGGATCGCCGTAGTCGAATTCCTCGTTCGGCATCTTCGCCAGCGCGTTGCGCACCGATCGCAGCCACTCGCCGCGCGGAAATGCCGCGAGGTCGGGACTGCGCGTGCGGAAGTCCACGTTCGGGCCGCTCGTGACGGCCAGCGGCTTGACGGCCGCCTCGCGACAGGGGCCGACGCAGCGCGAGACGCGCGGCACCCTGCCCTGCCGGATCTCGAGATACCCCTCCGAGGCGAGCTGCGCGTACGCCTCGACCACCACGGGCCGGGAGACGCCGAGCTGGCGCGCGAGGTCCCGGGTGGAGGCGATGCGGGCGCCGCGCTTCAGCGTGCCGCTACGGATGGCCCGCCGGAGCTGGTCCTCGATCTGCCGGCGAAGTGTCTCGCCCGCGTAACGGTCCACCGACGCCAATACTTCGATCGAGCTACTGGTCAAGAAAACCTCCGTCCAACTGGCTCTTTAGACCTTACCAGTATCTGGCGAGTTTCCGCCCATGTCAACAACCAAGTCCGAAGGGTTCGGCGCACTGGACTGGGGACTGCTGCTCAGCACCTCGCTGATCTGGGGCTCGTCGTTCCTCTTCATCCGTCTCGCGGTCACGGATATCCGCCCGGGGCTCATCGTGTTCCTGCGGCTCGCGCTCGGCGTCGCCACGCTCGCCGCGTTTCCCGCGTCGCGACGGCCGGTGCCGTGGTCGGCCTGGCCGCGAATCGCCGCCGTGGGCATCAGCTGGATGACCGTGCCCTTCTTTCTCTTCTCGGTCGCGCTGCAATGGATCGACTCGTCGGTCGCGGGCATGCTGAATGGCGCGGTGCCGCTCTTCGTCGCGATCATCGCCAGCGCGGTGGCGCGGCGTCTCCCGGGCTGGCGTCAGCAGCTCGGGCTCTTCATCGGGCTGGCGGGAGTCGTGATCGTCAGCCTGCCTTCGATTGCCGGAGCGAAGGCAACCGCGCTGGGTATCGCGCTCGTACTGGTTGCCACGGTCTGCTACGGCATCGCGGTCAACCTGACGGCACCGCTGCAGAAGCAGCACGGCGCGCTGCCGGTGATCTGGCGCGCCGAGATCGTGGCGATGGTGCTGCTCGTGCCGATGGGGGCGGCGGGGCTGGGGGCGTCCTCCTTCTCCGTCACGAGCGTGCTCGCGCTCGTCGCGCTTGGCGCGCTCGGCACAGGCATCGGCTTCGCGACGTTCGTGACGCTGGTGGGACGCGTGGGACCGACGCGCGCGTCGGTGACGGCGTACCTGATGCCGCTCGTCGCGATGGTGGCGGGAGCGCTCGTGCGGCACGAGCCACTCGGCGCGTCCGCCTTCGTCGGCACTATCCTGATTCTCGCAGGCGCGTTCCTCGTGAGCCGTCCCGACCGGAGCAGACAGGCGGCGGTCTCGCTCGCGAAGGCGGCGGTGGTGCTGGCGATGCTGGCGGGTGCACACCGGGCCTGGGCGCAGGAGCCTACCGGCGCGCCGATTAGTGCGAAGACGGCGGCGCCGACAGCCGCGCCGGAGCGCGCGAGAGTCTGGTCGCTTCCGCGCCTCGGGAAGGCAGCCCGAATCGTGGTGGATGGGAGCGCAGACGACGCCGCCTGGCAACTGGTCCCGCGGCTCCCGCTTACCGTCTACCTGCCTGTATATGGTAGTGCGCCCGTCGAGCGCACCGACGCCCGCATCGCCTACGATGCGGAAGCGCTCTACGTGATGATCGACGCGTGGGAGGCGCATCCCGGGGGGATCCGCGCGAGCTCGATGATCCGCGACGACGACGCGCCCGGCGACTTCGTCAACGTGCTCATCGATCCGTTCGGTGACCGCAAGAACGCCGTCGCGTTCAGCACGACGCCCGGTGGGCAGCGGAACGACTGGACCATCATCAACGACGCGGCGGGCGCCAACCCGTTGAGTCCCGGCTGGAACGCGGTGTGGGACCTTGCGACGCGCCGCGACGGCCAGGGCTGGCATGCGGAGTTTCGTATTCCGTTCTCGACGCTGCGCTTCACGACGCACGACGGACGCGTGGAGTTCGGGCTCGGTATCAATCGTCTGGCCGCGCACGTGGGGGAGCGGGTCATCTTCCCGGCGACGGAGCCGTCGAGCGGGATGTCGCTCTGGAAGCCGTCGAACCTGCAGCGCGTTTCCGTCGACGGGATCAGCTCGACTCGCAGCGTGCGACTCACGCCATACGCGGTGGCGGGTCGTGAGGGTTTGCGCGCACCCGACGTGGTCGCGTCGCCATGGGCGAGCAACGATCGCGTGGACATGGGCGGCGATCTCAAGATGGCCCTCTCCGCAAATCTCACCCTCGATGTCACCGCAAACACGGACTTCGCGGAGGCCGAGGTGGACGACCAGCGCGTGAACCTCACTCGCTATCCGCTGCTGTTTCCGGAGCGGCGGCAATTCTTCGTGGAGCAGGCGGGAACGTTCGAGGTGAAGACCGGCGAGTCCGACCTGCTCTTTCACAGCCGCCGCGTGGGGCTCACGGCCGCGGGCGAGCCGGTGCGGCTGCTCGGAGGCGCGCGTCTCGCCGGACGGGTGGGCGCGTGGGACGTGGGATTCTTCGACGCACAAATGGGACGCGAGGCCGGCGTCACCGCGAACAACCTCGGCGTGCTGCGGCTGCGCCGATCGATGTCTGACCCGCGCTCGTGGCTGGGCGTGATGGCGACGTCGCGGATCGCGACCGATTCGAGTCAGACCGCGATCGGCGTGGATGGCGAGCTGCACGTCGCGGGCGACGACTACGTGACGTTCGCCGCCGCTACGCTGGCCGGCGAGCCGGGCGCTGGCGCGAACGAGGGGCTTCTCCCGCGAGGCTCACTGCGGTTTCTCGCTGAGCGCCGCCGGAACAGGAGCTTCTTCTATCGCGCTGGCGTGTCCACCATCGGGGCGCGCTACGCGCCGGCACTCGGTTACGTGGAGCGCGCCGATGCGATTCGGCCGCTGGGCGAAATGGGGTACGGCAGGGTGGTGTCGAGCGCGGGACACGTGCTGCGCGGCGGCGTCACCAGCGCATTCGTGTATCGCAACGCGGACGCGGCCTTCGACGCATCGCAGGTGGCGGCAGTCCTCGAGCTGGAGCTGCCGACAGGCGCTGTGGGCAAGGTGAGCGTGACGCAGCAAGACGATGATTTGCTGGTGCCGTTTGCGCCCACGAACGAGACGTCGGTGCCAGTGGGGAGATACGCAGCCAGGTACGGGCGACTGGACTTCACCCCATCCGGCGGGAGCAGCATGGTGGTGGGCGGCACGCTGCGCGGCGGCGAGTTCTACGACGGGACGCTTTACTCCGCGACCGTGTCGCCGGAATGGCGCGCGTCGGCCCATTTGCGCGTGGGCGCAGACGTGCAGCTCGACCGTCTCGATTTCCAGAGCCGCGATCAGCGCGAGTGGTCCAAGCTGGCGCGCTTGCGCGTGCTGGCTGCGGCGTCACCACGGCTGATGCTCACCACGGTCGTGCAGGCGAGCAGCGTGGCTCGGCTGGGCCAGGTGAACGCACGGCTGCGATACAACCTTTCGGAGGGACACGACCTGTGGATCGTCTACACGCACCTCGCAAATCTCGAACGGGATCGTACGACGCCGCTCACGCCCGCAACGGCGCGCGCAGGTCTGCTCGTGAAGTACACGCGGAGCTACGGGACGTGACGCTGCTGGGCATGGGCGGGACGGTGCCCGTTGCGCCGAGCGTATGGTCGGTACTGTTGGGGATCTTCCGCGATTTCGCGATCGAGCGCTTGAAGTAGCTGCCGTTCGAGCTCTAGCAAGTTGTCTTCGGACACAGCCGGATGAGCCGGAACATGATTCGGAACGAAGCACTAAACCGAACCTTTCCAGGCGGCCACAGTTCTTTTACGCCTGAGAATCCCGGGGGCTTTCGCGGAGAACAGAGCAAGTGATGCTGTCACCGCGGAGGATGCACGCCCCTCCTCGACGCGTAAGTTCTCCCCAATGATCCGTGTCCGCCTGATCCGCCCCTGGTGACAAGCCTCTTGCTGGTGGCATGCGCGCCTTCGATGCAGTCGCCGCGTCCGGGGTCTGTGGATTCTGCCAGCGCTCAGCATCCATTCCTGCCAGGAAACCGCGCCTGCTTCAGCGGCGCGGAGACGACTGTGGCAGACACCACCATTCGCTCCGGTCCCCCCGCCGTTCGAAATCCAACAAGTTGTCTTCGGACGGAGCGGATAATCCGGAAACTGATTCGGACAAACACCACCAACCATTCTCTATCCGTCTCGGCCGGCTCATCCGAAGCTTCACTTCACGTGAATGCGTCATGGGCTCGTGCGCCCTGCCCCCTTCAGCTCCCGCACGGTGGCGTTCGGAAGAAGCAGGAGCAGCAGCTCCTCCACCACCGCGGCACTGTGACCTCAAACGTTGAAGCGGATGCTCAGGATGTCGCCGTCCGCCACCACGTAGTCCTTTCCTTCGACCTTCAGGTGCCCGGCATCGCGCGCCGCGTGCTCTGACCCGTACCGCATGAACTGATCAAACGGCGTCACCTCCGCGCGAATGAAGCCGCGCTCGAGATCCGAATGGATTCGGCCGGCAGCCTGCCGCGCTCGAGTACCGCGACGGATGGGCCACGCGCGAACCTCGTCCTCGCCAACCGTGAGAAACGAAATCAGATCGAGTAAGCCGTATGCTGTCCGGATGAATCGCGACAGCGCCGGCTCGCTGAGGCCGAGATCGGCGAGAAACGCCGCCTGGTCCGCCCTGTCCATCGCCGCGATCTCGGCTTCCACGCTGGCTGACAAGACCATGCCCGCACCGCGTTGCGTCGCGAGCGTGCGCTCGATGGAAGCCGGCATTGGCCGCGCGGCCTCCTGCTCGCTGTGATTGAGTGCCACCAACAAGGGCCGGTCGGTGAGCAGACCGTATCCTTTGAGGAGATCGCGATTGAGCGACTGCGCTGGAATGGCGCGGATCGGCAGCTCCTGCTCGAGCATCTCCTTCATCGTCTGGAACGCGGCCACCTCCATTGGATCGAGCCTCTCTTTCCTTGCGCGGTCGAGCCGGCGCTCCACGGTGCCGAGATCGGCCAGCAGGCATTCAGTGACGAAGGCCGAAAGATCGGCGGCCGGATTCGGCGCCCGCTCCAGTGCGGGATTCGAGAAGGCGCGCAACACGAGGCACAGAACGTCCTGCTCGCGGATCCGCTCGACCGCCTTGCGCGAAAGGCCCTTGCTTTCGGCGCCATGCTCGCCGGGGATGTCGCTGAAGATGATCTCGGCGTAGGTCGTCTTTTTGGGCTTGAAGATCCGGCTCAACTCGTCGATGCGATTGTCCGGGACTTTGACGGCGCCGAGGTGGACCTCGCCACCGAACCCGGTCGGCACGTTGAGTCCCGTCAGCGTGTTGAAGACGGTCGTCTTGCCGGAGCCGGCGAATCCGACCAGGCCCACCTTCATCGAACACCTCTCTGCACCATCCGCATTGATATACCGCTTAATACGAGCGCTTGTCAGGTCGCCAGGCGCGCCTCCTAAGTCTCGTCGCCCCCGACATCCTCCAGCCGCCGCTGACGCGCCGCGTTGGTCAGCGCCCGGACGAGCTCCACGGCTTGGACGCGCGCCGGCGGCGCAAACGAGGACAACACACGTGCGTTCTCCGCAACCAGATCCTCTTCGATCAGGCGGCGCCGTTCCCTGCCGCTGTGCGTCGCCTCGATCAGCGTCGATCGACCGTCCGAGGGATTCTCGCGCCGGACGATCGCGCGCTTTCGCTCCAGGCCATCGACCACCCGGCTCATCGTGCTCTTGTCCAGGTTCATCTCGCGGGCGAGGTCGTTTAACGTGATCGGCCCCAGGCGGACGATGACCTCCATCGCATACGACTGCGTAATCGTCAGGCCGTGGTAGCCCAGCCGGTCGCGATCGCGGAACTGATAGACGCGCAGCAGCTCCGTCATCGCGTCCAGCAGCGCGCGGGCGTCGCGCTCGAGAGCGGGTGGGCTCACGCGAGCGCGCGGACGATCTGATCGAGGTGATTTCGATTGTGCCACGCCACCTTCTCGAACTCGTCGGCGAGCGTGCGCAGCCCCATCTCGCTGTGGACGAAGGAGATCTCCCTGCTGCGCGGATAGCGGCCGGCAAGATGGATGATGGCCTCGCGGTTCGCCACGTACACCCGCTGCGCCAGGTCGAGCGGTGCCGTCGCATAGTCCAGCGCGCGCGCCCAGTCGTCCTGCGCGGTGGCCCAGATCACCTGGTTCGGCTGGCTGAGCACGCGCTTGATCCGGTAGTGGAAGACAACCTCGGAGTCGGCCAGGTGGTTGAGAATGATCCGCACGCTCCATTTGCCCGGCCCGTAGGTGCGATCGAGCTGTGCGTCTGGCAACGCGAAGTATCGCAGCGTCGCCGTGCGCGTCTCCTCGAGCTCCGCCCGCAGGTTCATCTGCGCACCTCAGGTTGAGCAACAAGCAGAAACGTCTCGCCTGGTCGAGATCCAACGAGAGGAGTACGAAAACTACCGAGACTAGTTGCTAGTACCAACCAAGCTACATATACTGGTTGTCATTGACAACTAATTGCGTCGCCCTCCTCTCGGTGCACGATATGCTGCCTCGGCTACTAGCGCTTCTCCTCGCACTCGCACCCTCGCTCGGCGCGCAAGCCGCACCGGGTCCCTACGCCAGGATCGCGTTCCTCCGTCCGCTGGATGGCCAAACCGCCGCGTGGGAGACCGCGTACGTGCACCACCTCGACTGGCACCGCGAGGCGGGCGACGTCTGGAAGTGGTATGGCTGGAACGTCACGCATGGTGACCGGCACAAGTTCTTCGTGTACGCCACCTTCGGGCACGCGGCGGCTGATTTCGACCACGCCGTGGCCCCCCTCGACGACGAGCGCGACACCCAGCTCACGCTGGACGCACACATCGAGTGGCGCGGATCGGGGATCTACGAGTTTCTTCCGAACGTGTCGCGCGGGGACGGCCAGCCAAGCGCGACGCAGCGGCTGGAGTTTCTGATGGTCGAAGTCAGGCCGGAGAATGCGCGTGCATTCGAGGCAGCCCTCGCGACTGACCGCGCCGCGCCGCAGACCGAGACGCTCTGGTTCCGCATGGCGGCCGGCGGTGAGGCCGCGCGCTTCGTTCGGCTGCGGCCGATGGCGTCGATGGCAGCGATACTTGGCCAGAGCGAATCCCGACCGCTCCCCGACGCAGCGGCGAAACTCGTCACGCGTTCAATTGTCGAGATCTGGACGTTCCGTCCGACCTTGAGCTACGGCGTGCAGCCGGTGACCAGGTGATCCCGTCTGCCTGCCCCGTGGGAAGAACTTTGCCGCCACGTCAGGTCGTACCGCCGATCTCG
>DASTVV010000234.1:0-56111 GCA_035758925.1 Gemmatimonadaceae bacterium | reverse complement strand
CCGATCATCGACGGATGGGAGGCGACGCAGGTCCTCAAGCACGACCCCGAGACGAAGAACATCCCGATCATCGCGCTGACGGCGCACGCGCTGGCGACCGATCGTGAGAAGGCCATGGAAGTCGGATGTGACGGCTATTTGGCCAAGCCGTGCGAGCCACGCGCCGTCGTGGCGGAGGTCCAGAAGTTCCTCGGGCGCGATGACGCCGCATGAGGAGTCGGGGGAGTCGACTGGCCGGATCCTGGTCGTCGACGATCACGAAGACAACATCGAGTTGCTCCGCGCTCGGCTCGAAGCCTGGGGCTACAAGGTAGAAGCGGCGCGAAACGGCGCAGAGGCGCTGGAGACGGTCCGCGAGTCGCCACCAGACCTGATTCTGCTCGATGTGATGATGCCGACCGTCGACGGGAACGAAGTCGCTCGGCGCATCAAGCAAAACCCCGCCCTGCCATTCATTCCCATCATCATGCAGACGGCGCTCGATTCCACCGAGAGCAAGGTGGAAGGACTCGAGGCGGGCGCGGACGACTACATCACGAAACCGATCGAATTTGCCGAGCTGAAGGCGCGGCTGCGCTCGATGCTGCGCATCAAACGGCTGCAGGACGAGCTGGAGGAGCGCGAACGCCAGCTGCTGGAGGCCAACGAGCGGCTGCGCCACATGTCACGCACCGACAGTCTCACGGGGCTGGAGAACCGCCGCTCGATCGAAAAGCAGCTGAACACGATGTTCGCGCATGGCGAGCGGCTGGGCGAACCGCTGTCCTGCGTGATGTCCGATCTGGATCGGTTCAAGATCGTGAACGACGAGTACGGTCACCAGGCCGGCGACGCGGTCCTCAAGCAGTACGCGAGCATCCTCAAGCGCGAGGCGCGCGAGATCGACGTGGTCGGCCGCTACGGCGGCGAGGAATTCATCGTCCTCCTGCCCGGAACGGTGCTGGAGGCGGCGGTCACGTTCGCCGAAAGGGTGCGCAAACAGGTCGAGGCCCATACATTCGTCTTCGACGGCGGCTCGTTGACGCGGACCGCGAGTTTTGGTGTGGCCGGCTGGCCACACCCGCGTGTGTCGCATTGTGAAGGGCTGGTGCGGGCAGCGGACGACGCGCTCTACGTCGCGAAGGAGACTGGGCGCAATCGGGTCGTTCGGTTCGACAGCGACGAATTCAACGCGCACACCTCGACGACGGATGGCAGACCAGAAGACAACCGGACCGACGATGGCCGGGCGGGCGGCCCCCCATCCGGAAACGCCTCCGCCGACGGGGGCTCAGGCGGAGAGCTTCGCCGCGCCAGCTGACGCTGGCATCAACCCCGCCGAGGAGCTGGCGCAGTTGCGCATGCGGCTCGCCGACCTGCAGCGCGAACGCGACCACCTCATCGCCGTCGTCGACATCCTGCAGGAGATCTCCGCCTCCCTGCATTTCGTCGATATCCTCCAGACCATCGCGCGCAAGCTCGGCGACGCATTCGGCCTGGATCGCTGCGCCATCTTCCTCACCGGAGCCGAGGACGAGGTCCGGCTGGTGGCGAGCTACGAGGATCCCAGCATCCGGAACCTCGTGGTCGACATCAACCGGTATCCCGAGCTGAAACGGGCATTCGAGTCCGGGGAGACCGTGTTCATTCCGGACGCGCCGAACGACCCGGCGTTCCGCGCGGTCAAGGCGCAGCTGGAGACGCGCAATGTGCGGTCGATCGTCGTCGCGCCGCTCCAGTATCAGGACAACGTCATCGGCGCGATTTTCCTGCGGACGGATCGCGACGCGCTGCCCTTCAGCGACGCCGACGTCCGCTTCTGCCAGGTCATCGCGTCGCTCACGGCCAAGGCGCTCCGGAACGCCCATCGATTCGAGTCGATGGTGCGCCAGCAACAGGACGTCACGGCGGCCAACCGGCGGGCGGAGCTGCAGCGCGTGGCCCTCGTCGCCTTTCTTCGCCGATTGCTCGACCGGCACGCGAAGTCCGAGGGACAGTCGTGGGCGGAAACGCTCCTGCCCAGGGCATCCGACGAGGAGCTCGAGCGACTCGTGGCAGTCGCGATGCAGGTGATCGAGGAAGAAGCGAAGGGCTGATGCGGCTGGTGAGTTCATGTCGGCCGTGAATCCGGCGGACGCGGCGCGCGCCGGTACGCTACGCGAGCAGATCGAACGGGCGATCCACGAGTATTACGTGCTGGACCGGCCGACGCTCTCGGATGCCGCATACGACAAGCTGTTTCGGGAGCTGCAGGAGCTCGAGACGAAGCATCCGTCGCTCCGGACGGCGGACTCGCCGACCCAGCGCGTCGGCATCGAGCCGCAAACCGTGCTCGCCAAGCACCAGCATCTCGTACCGATGCTGTCGCTGGCCAATGCGTTCGACGCCACGGAGCTGGGCGAGTGGGAGCAACGCCTGGTGCGCCTCGCAGGCGACGACGTCCTGCGATCCGGCTACGCCTGCGAGCTCAAGATCGACGGTGCGGCAGTCAGTCTCACCTACCGCGAAGGCGTGCTGATCGAGGGTGCGACGCGCGGCAACGGCGTCATCGGCGAGACCGTGACCGCGAACCTGCGCACCATCAAGCAGATCCCGCTGCGTCTCCGTGGCTCCGACCTGCCTTTCCAGATGGAGGTGCGCGGCGAGGTCTACATGCCGTACTCGGGCTTCGAACGGATGAACGAGGAGCGCGTGAAGGCCGGTGAGCCGGTTTTCGCCAACCCGCGCAACTCGGCGGCTGGGGCGTTGCGGCAGCTGGATCCGGCGGTGTCCGCCGCGCGGCCATTGCGATTCTTCGCGTACGCCGTAGCCGTCCAGGAAAGCGAAGAACTGCCTGCCCAGGAACAGTTCGCGCTGCTGGACCAGCTGGAGGAGTGGGGGCTGCCGGTCGCTCCCCATCGCAGGCGCGCGCTCACGCTCGACGAGGTGCATTCCTGGGCCGAGGAGCTCGAACACCGCATTCGGCCCACGCTCGATTTCGCGATCGACGGCGGCGTGGTGAAAGTGAACGACCTGCGCCTGTGGCCGGAGCTGGGGATTGTCGGCGGCCGGGAGCCGCGGTACGCAATCGCCCGCAAGTTCGCTCCTGACATCGCCGAGACGACGCTCCTCAAGATCGAGGTCAACGTTGGTCGCACCGGATCGCTCAATCCGTTCGCGATGCTCCAGGCGGTGGAGATCGGCGGAGCCAACGTGCAAAATGCCACGCTGCACAACTTCGATCTCATCCGCGACAAGGACCTGCGCGAAGGCGACATCGTTCAGGTGCAGCGCGCGGGCGAAGTAATTCCGCAGGTGATCGGCCCCGTACCGGAGCGACGCGACCGCGATCACCCGCCTCGGCCATACGTGCCGCCGACCAGGTGTCCGGTATGCCGGACGCCGGTGGTGCCGGGCGTGGATCGCGGCATGTTGTACTGTCCGAACTTCGAGTGCCCCGCACGTCAGCTGGAGGGACTCGTGCACTTCGCCTCTCGCGGGGCGATGGACATTCGCGGGCTCTCGTACGCTCGCATCAAGCAGCTCGTGGACGCTGGCCTGGTACGCGACGTGGCAGACCTGTTCGACGTGAAGGTCAAGCAGCTCACCGAGCTCGAACGGTTCGCCGACAAGAGCGCCCAGCAATTGGTGGACGCCATCACCGCGTCCAAGGCACAGCCGCTGTCGCGCCTCCTGTTCGCGCTCGGCATCGATCACGTCGGTGCGATCGCGGCGACGCAGCTCGCGCGACACTTCGGCACGATGGACGCCCTCATGGGCGCCACCGAGGCGGACGTGCTGGAGATCCACGGCATGGGCGAGGCGATCGCGGCATCCCTCACGGGCTGGTTTGGACAGTCGGAAGCGAGACGATTGATCGAGCGGCTCCGAAAGCGCGAGCTCAATTTCGAGGAGCCACGGCCCAAGACGACGGGCGCTCTGCGCGGAAAGACCTTCGTGCTCACCGGGACGCTGGAGACGCTCTCACGCGAACAGGCCACGGAGCTCATCGAGGCGAACGGCGGCAAGGTGACCAGCAGCGTCTCCAAGAAGACTTCGTTCGTCGTTGCAGGAGCCGAAGCCGGGAGTAAACTGGAGAAGGCGCGCACGCTGGGTGTCAAGGTGATTGGCGAGCAGGAACTGCGCGCGCTGGTGGAATCGGGAGAAAGCGACGGCTGAGACCAACCCAAGGAAATCCGTGTCATTCGATCTGGCCGGCAATGCGATGGTGGGACTCACGCGCGATGCGCTCGTCGCGCTGCGTTCGGTGCTGTTTCGCGACGCGGGCGCGAACGCGGCGGCATATCTGCAGGAGGCCGGGTACGCCGGCGGAAGCGCGCTGCATCAGGCGTTCGCGAAATGGTGCGAATCGCGCGGGGTCGCGGTACCGGAGAACCTCACGGCACCCGACTTCGAGCGGCACGCGACGGCCTTCTTCGCGGAGCTCGGGTGGGGCACGATTTCGGTCGGCCTGCTGCATGACTCCGTGATGACCCTCGACTCGTCGAACTGGGCCGAGGCCGATCCGGCGAGTGCAATGCAATTTCCCGGTTGCTACCTGTCCACGGGACTCCTCGCGGACTTTTTCGGCCGCATGGCGGGGACCCCCTTGGCCGTCATGGAGGTCGAGTGCCGCTCGATGGGCTCGGAGCGCTGCCGGTTTCTACTCGGCAGCTCGGAGACGATGCAGTACGTCTACGACGGGATCACGACGGGCATCCCGTACGACGCGTCGCTCGCCAATATGGCGTAGAGACGGGTTGACGGGTTGACGGGTTGACGGGTTGACGGGTTGACGGGTTGACGGGCACGCCCGTCTACTCCTCGTTCTCGAGCGCTTCCGCGTAGAGCGGATTGGGGACGAGATCACCGTCGATGAGGATCTCGCGATCCCACGGCAGGATGATCGTGCTCTCGGTGGCGAGGCCGTGGAAGTCCGGCTTGAAATCGCCTGTCTTGAATGCCACTGCGGTCCGCACGTCCGCCGCGCCGGCGTTGACCGCTGCCGCCACCGCAAGGCGAATCGTGTCGCCGGTGTCACAGGTTTCGTCCACGATAAGAATACGGCGATCGCGAATGTCCGCCGGTGCGGCGCTGAGAACAGCGGGTTGCTCGCGCACGCTGTCGGCGCGGAACCGCCTGCTCACCACCATCGAATGGAACTCGCGGTTGAGGATCGCCGCGACGACGGCGCCGGGAACGACTCCGGCCGTCGCTATTCCCAGCACGACCTCGGGGTCGTACTGCCGCGAGACCTTGAGCGCGAGGCCCCGTGACAGCTCTCCAAAGAACGGCCATTCGACGTTAATGACGCCCTTGGCCTGATCGACGGTCGTGCGACGCGGTGACATGAAGAACAACCTAAGCCGTTGTGCCACCTGCTGCGACGCCATAATTTTGCGCACGATGCGCACTCGGCGCGTCGCTCCGCCCGCCCTTCTCTACTCGTTATCAGCGCCGCATGTCTTGGTGGAGCCGCCTGATCGGCGGAAAGTCCGGGAAGGAACTGAACGCGCGTCGCGTCGACTATTTGAGCGAAGCAATCGCGCTCGAACGACAGGGTGATTTCGACGCGGCGTTGACGTCGTATCGCCTGGCGCTTCGCGATCAGCCCAACGACCCCAGGATCCTGCAGAACATCGCGATCGCGTATTCGCGCACCGGCCGGCTGGAGGAAGCCATTCGGGCATATCGGCGCGCGCTCGAGGTCGCTCCGGAGCTGTCGGGAGCGCACTACGGACTCGCGTTCCTGTTGCTCAAGCGCGGCGACCGCACCGGCGCGATGACCCACCTGGACTCGTTCCTCACGCAGCCACCGGGGAACGGTGAGATGGAACGCTGGGTCCGGCACGCGGAGCAGACGCTGGACGCGTTGCGCGCCGGCTCCGACGTGCCGCCGTCGCCGGAACCCCGTCCGTAACGTGCGCGGCACGCTCGCCATCGTCAGCCAGAAGGGTGGAGTTGGCAAAACGACGACCGCGATCAATCTCGCCGCTGCTCTCGCGCGGCGGGGGGTGCGGACATTGCTGGTGGACATCGATCCGCAGGGATCCGTTCGCTTCGGGCTGGGCCTGCGATCCGAAGGCGGCGGGATCGCCGATTATCTCGCCGGCACGAGGCAGCTTCCCGAGATCGTGCGGGCGACGTCGCTGCCGTATTTGCGAGCGCTGCTCGCCGGATCGGTATCGGAGCAGGGCGATCACGTGGAGTACCAGCAGCTGGTCGCGTCATCGCCCAAGCTCAGGGAGTTGTTCAGCCTGGCCGTCGAGCGCGGATACGCCGTGATCGTGGACACGCCTCCGGGCCTCGGTCCGATCGTGCAGGCGGTGATGGCGGTGAGCGATCGCGTGCTCGTGCCGCTCCAGTGCGAGCCGCTGGCCCTGCAGACCACGTCGCAGATCCTCAAGGGCATTCGCGCCGCGATCGACCGGCATGACCGTCTGCGCCTCGAGGGCATCGTGCTGACGCTGTACGAAGAAGAGAGCGAGATCTGCCGCAAGATCGCCGACCGCGTGCGCGAACAAGTGCCGGCGGAGCTGTTGTTCGACATCCCCGTGCCACGCACCGAAGCGACGGTCGAGGCGTTCGCCGCGGGCCAGCCGGTCGTGTTGCGTTCACCCGATGATCCGGCGAGCGCGGCGTACGCCGCGCTCGCGGAGGCGCTGGTCAGCAGGGCACAGTGAGGTCACGGATGCGCAGGATGTTGGGCGTTGCGTGTGGAGGCGTCGCGTGGTGGCTCGTGAGCTGTCGCGACATTCCGGCACCCGTTGGTGGAGTGTTGTCCGTGTCACAGATCATCCTGCCATTGCCGGGCGTGGTGTTCCAGGACACGATGCGGGACAGCCTGGGCGTGGTGGCGCCGCTCAACTTCATTGCGTTCGGCCCCACGAACGACACCGTGAACGCCGAGAAGTCGTTCATCGTGCTGGACACTGGCGCGCATATGGGCGGCGCCGGTGGAGCGTTCCTGGTCGCAGACTCGTTCAACCTCACCGTGCGGGTCGTCGGTTCGGTCGAAGCCGTCCAGACTCAGCCGGCTTCGGTGATACTCACGCAGTCACCCGACACGCTCGTGGCAGCCGATTCCACTGAGCAGCACCGCACCTATACGCTGGCGAGCGGCGACACCGTGGTGAACGCCGACCTCAAGACGCTCGTGCGGCACCGCCCGGATGCCGGCGTCGCCGCCGTCATCGTCAAGTACGTCATCGAACAGGCGCCCGCGGGCGTGCTCAACAAGGGTCCGGCTGTCGTGCTGGTGAACGGCAATGTGCTGTCGTCGCGGGATACGACGGACGCCAACGGCATCGCGTCGCTCGCGGCCCGCTTACGTCTCGCCGCGCTGCCGCCGCCGCTCGCGACGGATACGGCCGTCGTGAGCGCGAACGCGTCCTACAAGGGCCGGTCGATCGGGCGCGTCGTGTTCACGGTGATCTACACGAAGCAGTAGCGGCCATATGGCCGATTAGCGCACTCCGGCCGAGCGGGGTATACTGAAAAATCCAGTCTGGAACGCGGAGGACGCGATGAACGTCAGTGGCGGACCGCGCAACTCGGCGCCGGGCACGCTCAACAAGCTGTTCTTTGACGCGATCGAGAAATACGACAAACCGGACGCGCTCCAGTCCAAGGTGGGAGGCGCATATCGGCCGATCTCGTCACGTGAGCTGGCCGACCGTGTGCGGCAAGTGGCGATCGGATTGCGGGAGCTGGGAATCCAGCGCGGCGATCGCGTGGCCATCCTGTCCGAGAACCGACCCGAGTGGGCCGTGGCGGACTACGCGTGCCTCACCGCGGGACTGACCGACGTGCCGCTGTACCCGACGCTGCCGGCGGAGCAGATCCCTTACATCCTGAACGACAGCGGCGCGGTGGCCGTGTTCACCTCGACGGCGGATCAGACTGCCAAGATCGCGTCGATCCGGACGCAGTGCCGCACCCTGCGGCACGTGATCGGGTTTGGCGACACGCCGCGGCCCGGCGAAGAACTCACGCTGGAGCAGATCCGTGCGCGCGGCGAGAAGGCCGACAATCCGCAGCGCACCGGCGACTATCGCACGCAGGCGCTGTCCGTGAAACCGGATGAGGTCGCGACGCTCATCTACACGTCCGGCACCACCGGCGAGCCGAAGGGCGTGATGCTGACACATGACAACATCTACTCGAACGTCATGGCCAGCGCGGTGTGCATTCCGTTCGGCGGAGGCGACGTCGCGCTCAGCTTCCTGCCGCTGTCGCACATCTTCGCGCGCATGGCGGATCACTATCTCATGCTCCACACGGGGACGTCGATCGCGTATGCCGAGTCGATCGATACGGTTCCAATCAACCTGACGGAGATCCGACCCACGCTGGTGCTGTCGGTGCCCAGGCTGTTCGAGAAGATGTACGCCCGCGTCCTGGACAACGCACTGTCGAGTGGCGGGCTCAAGAAACGCATCTTCTTCTGGGCCCGCGCGGTCGCGGAGCGCTGGGCCAGCCTCAAGCTCGCGGGCAAGGAGCCTGACGGTTTCGTGGCCTGGCAGTACTCCGTCGCGCAGAAGCTGGTGTTCTCGAAGCTCAAGGCCCGCACTGGTGGACGGCTTCGCTATTTCGTGTCGGGCGGGGCGCCGCTCGCGCCGGAGATCAACAACTTCTTCTTCGCGGCCGGACTGGTGATCCTCGAAGGCTATGGCCTGACGGAGACGTCGCCGGTGATCTCGGTGAACACGCCGCAGAATTTCAGGATCGGCAGCGTGGGCAAGCCTGTCCCGGGCGTGGAGGTCAGCATCGCGGAGGATGGCGAGATTCTCACGCGCGGCCCGCACGTGATGAAAGGCTATTACAACAAGCCGGAGGCCACGCGTGACTGCATCGACGCGGATCGCTGGTTCCACACTGGCGACATCGGCGTGCTCGAGGACGGGTTCCTGCGCATCACCGACCGCAAGAAGGACATCATCGTGACGGCCGGCGGCAAGAACATCGCGCCCCAGCCCATCGAGAACAAAGTCAAGACGAACAAGTACGTGAGCCAGGCCGTGATGATCGGCGACAAGCGGAAGTATCCGGTCATCCTCGTAGTGCCCAACTGGGACAACCTCGAGAAATGGGCCAAGCTCCAGAACATCATCTGGACGGACCGCAAGCAACTGCTGGCGATGCCGACGATTCAGAAGAAGATGGACAAGGAAGTGTTCGGCGAGCTGGAGGGGCTGGCGCACTTCGAATCGCCGAAGAAGATCGCGCTCCTCGAGCACGACTTCTCGATCGAGCGAGGCGAGCTGACGCCGAAACTGTCGGTCAAACGGCGCGTGATCGATACGTCCTACAAGCACGTGATCGATTCGCTGTACCAGGAGGAGCGCGAGCCGGCGGCGGTCTAGTCCTCGGGCAACGACCGTTTTCGCCCGCTCGCGATTTCCACGAGCCGTGGCGGCGTGTTGACCGCGATCTTCTCGCCGACCCACAGATGATCGTCGCGGGCCACCACGGTGACGCCGTCGGGGATCGGGAGGCTTGCGGGCCCCACCACGCGCCCGCGTGACCGCACGGCGCGAACGGCCGAGCGCACGAGCTCGGGCGACGCGCCTTCGTCCAGCGCCGCGCCGCGCGCCGACAACGGCGCGAACGGCAGGACGTCGCGCGTTTCCACGATCGCCGCGGCAACGTCGCCGGGAACGTTCGGCGGCGGATTCACGAGAACGAGGCGCGTCTCCGCCAGCCGGTGGATGAGATCGGCGTGCGCGCCCCATCGTCCGTGCAGCAGGGCGTACCACCGCGCGTCCGTCAGCTCGAGGAATGCGGCGAGACGCATCGCCTCCTCCTCGCCTGGCTGCTGCTCCGGCGTCGGTCGTGCCGGCCGATCGAAGTGCGCGACGCCGTTCACGATGGGGAATTCCGCGCCGCACACGGGGCAGCCGAGGACTCCATCGACGATGTGCCGCGCTGCGCTGCGGGTCGCGGACGCGACGAGATGCGGCGAGTCCGTTGCGCCTTCGAGGTGACGCGGGCACCGCAGCGATTCGATCAGTTCGACGAACATTTAGCCGGGTTGTCGGGTTGTCGGGTTGTCGGGTTGTCGGGTTGTCGGGTTGTCGGGTTGTCGGGTTGTCGGGTTGACGGGTTGTCGGGTTGACGGGTTGCTGGCTCCAGTTCCTGTCTCAAGCACGCGACAGACGCAGCTCGTCGACATTCACGTCATCGGCGCACGTCACGGCATAGCGGACGGCGTCCGCGACGGCGGCGGGCTGGAGCATCGCCGCACGCGGCGTGAAGCCCGGGCGAGCGTCCGGGTTGACGTCGTCCCAGAGCGACGTGTCCACCGGACCCGGCGAGACGAGCGTCGCGCGGACGCCACTGCCGCGCAATTCCTCACGCAGCACTTCGTGCAGCCCGCGGACGCCGTACTTGCTGGCAGCGTACGCGGCGTTCTCGGGGAAGGCGCGATGATCCGCGATCGAGCCGATGGTGACGAGGTGCCCGCGGCGCTTGCGCCGCATGTCCGGCACGAACTCGCGCGCGATCGCGAACTGCGCCGAGAGGTTCACCGCGAGCGTGCGCTGGAACTCCTCGAGCGATGTCCGCTCGAGCGGCGCCAGAAAGAACTGTCCGGCATTGTTGACGACGATGTCGGGCGCGCCCTCGAGATGCGAGCGCACGCGCGCCAGCGTTGCGCGCACGCTGTCCGGAGACGCGAGATCGATAGCGAAGGACGGCGGCGGACTCTGCGGGCCGAGCTCGTGCGCGAGCGTCGACATCGCGGCCGTGTCGCGGCCAAGGAGAATGACGCTGGCGCCGGCGCCGTGGAGCACGCGAACGATGGCCGCGCCGATGCCGCGGGACGCTCCGCTCACGAGCGCCGTGCGTCCCTTCAGCGGCTGGCCGCTAGCCGCCGTCGTATTCGACATAGTTGTTCACGGTCTCCCAGAGCACGAGACGCGTGAGACGAGCCGGGCGCAGTGCGGGCTCGAGCACGCGCCAGAACGCGACGATGACATTCTCCGTCGTCGGAATGGTGTCGCGCAGGAAATCGACCTCGACATTGAGGTTGCGATGATCGACCTTGTCGATCACCTGCTGCTGGACGATCTCCTTGACGCGCGTGAGGTCGATCACGTAGCCCGTGCGCTCGTCGAGCGGTCCGCGCACGGAGACGTCGAGGATGTAGTTGTGCCCGTGCCAGTTCGGATTGTTGCATTTCCCGAACGTGCGGCGATTCTCCTCGTCCGACATCGCCGGATTGTGCACGCGATGCGCGGCGCTGAAATGCAACCGGCGCGTGACGGTGACGTGCGGTAAAGTCATGCGCGACTCTCCGGACGCGAAAGAACGAGCCCCGTGGTTTCCCACGGGGCTCGGAAAAATGGATCGAAGAGGGTTTCTTGAAGCCCGACCGAAAGATTGAGGTCCTCACCACACTTTTCGCCTTCCCCCGCACTGGGGGCGTGACGTCAGCATAGATTGTCGAACCCGCCAGTTGGACTTATCGGCTCAATAACGTGACTCTTCGTCCATCGAACTTCGTGGACGTAATTTACCCTCGTGCAACTGGAGGTCAATAACATGGACCTCGGAATCATCGCGGCGATCGTGATGTTGATCGTGTGGGCGGTGGTGACTTTCGTGGTGAACAACGCGCCCGGCATCACGCATGCATTGCTCACCGGCGGCGTCGCGCTGCTGATCTATCGCGTCGTCAAGCGAGGCGACCGACCACCGCGCGAGCAGCCTCGTCGGCGGTGATGTCGGCGACGGAATCCGTCGCGCTTTCCAGCGCACGGCCGTTCGTCCGGTAGGGCCCCCAGAGTTTCGCGAAGCCGCGCGGATGCAGCACGACGACCGGCTTCTCGAACGCGCTGCAGGCATGCGCGATGCTCGTGTCGGGCGTGAACACGAGGTCGGCGCGCGCGACGATGGCCATGGCGTCGCGGATGCCCTCGTCGCGCACGAGTCGTGCGCCGCCACGATCCGCGATCGACGCCGCACGCGCGCGATCGCTCGGTGAGCTGACCACGACGATCTCCGCGCTCGGCGCGCGCGCGCGCGCCGCCGTGATGACGCGCACGAAACTGTCGTCGGGCCAGAAATGATGCGCGCGACCCGCGGACACGTTGACCAGCAGCCGCGGACCCGACGGTGGCCGATGATCCGTCTCGCCCATCCAGACGCGCTCGCCGCGCTCGAGCTCCGCCGCGGTGAGCCGAATGCGCGGCGAGAGGTCCACGCTCGTGGGCTGGATGCCGAACGCGGTGACGAGCGCCCCGAGCTTGTCCACGATGTGTTCGGCGCTCGCGCGCGGCGGCACCGGCAGCGTATACGCGAAGTCGTTGCCACCACCGCGGCCCGCGACGCCGATGCGATGCCGCGCGCCGCTCGCGAGCATCAGCAGCAGCGTCGTGGTGGATGGCGCGGTCACCATGCAATCGATGACGGCATCATAGCGTTTGCGTCGCAGATCGCGGAAGACGCCGGGAAAGCGGAGCGGCGCGCGGCGGTCGAACGCGATCACCTCGTTCAGGTACGGCTCCTGGCTCAGCACCGGCGCGTTGATCTTCGACGCCAGCACATCGAGCTGGATGGTGGGATACGCGGTAGCGATCGCGCGCAGGATCCCGGTGGAGAGAATCATGTCTCCGATGCGGTCGTGCCGGAGGAACAGGACCCGATAGCGTCGATCGCGCCAATCGGGACGTTCGCCGCGCGCGCTCCGGCCCATCAGGGAAGCGATCGTCGCCGTCGTCAATCGCTTGGCGACACGCTCAACGGCCTTGAACTGCATTCCTGGTGGCAATCTCCCAGTCGGGGACGGACATTACGGGCCGACAACAAGCTCACGGGAGAGCATCATGCGGTCAATGACGGTGCTGGGGGGGCTCGCGGTCCTCGCGTTTCCGATGCTGAGCAGGCTCGCCATGGCGCAGGCGCCAGCGTCCCAGCCGCAGCTGCAGTCGGCTCCCCCATCGGCCCGCGCGTCGGCGACGCAGACGCGGCTGGAGGCGTTTCGGCCCAGCCCCGGCTCGCTGGTGACGCTCGCCTATGACGCGCTTGGCGACATCGGCTTTGGTCGTGTCACCGCGGATGTCCGCGAAATCCGGGACAGCAAGGGCGGCGTCGTTCGCGGCGTTCGCGTGGTGGTGACGGAGAACCCTGGCCGTCAGGAAGAGGCGTTCATCGATCCGGACGAGATACCGGAGCTGCTGCGCGGCATCGATGCGATCCTTCGTACGCAGGCCAACCCTACGACGTTCAAGTCGTTCGAGCTGCGCTATCGCACGCGCGGCGAGCTGGAAGTGAGCGCGTACAACACGGACGCATACGTGCAGTACGCTATCCAGGTGGGTCGCGGCACCAAAGCCACGGCGCTGAACCTGCGGACCGAGGACATCGCCGCGTTTCGCGCCATGCTGCTGCGGGCAAGTGACCGACTTGCCGCGGCCAGCCGATCGCCGCGGTAGGGCCTTCCTAGATCTCCCAGTTCGACAGCACGAGCCCGCGCTCGGCGCGGCGCTCGCCCTGGCCCGCCAGCGTCATGCGCAGGTCGGACCATCGCACGCGGCCGCGCAGCGCAATGAGGCGCTGATACGCGGATTCGTACTCGCCCTGCATGCGGATCGAGACCCGGCGCGTGCCGCTGCGCCGCGCGAGGTCGGCGAGCGAGCGCACCATCTCGTCGAAGAGCGACAGGTCGAATAGCGCGCACTTGAGCACGCGCAGATCCTCGCGCGCGCGCCCTTCCACCAGTGGCGCCGTGTGACACAGCGCGAAGCCCACGATCTCGTCGCGCTTCTGCAGCAAAAGCGTGTCGCCGAGGGCCAGCTCGTCGGTGAGTTGGATCTCGCGGCCGTGGTCGTAGCCGGCGAGCAGCGATGCAACCAGGTCGCGGCAGCGCGCCAGGACGTCGTCCTTGTCTCGGCTGGACAGGCGGCCGAACAGCAGCGCGGGCTTGTCCGTATAGCTGGCGTCCACCGTCGTCGTGAGGGTCAGTCGTCCGGGCACGAAACCCATCGCGGAATAGAACCCGATGTTGTCCATCGTGCGCGGCATGGTCTCCAGGCCGACCGTCGTCGCGCCGTGCACCTTGAGCCAGTCGATACCGCGCCGGACGATCTCCTTGCCGGCGCCGATGCCCTGGTGCTCGCTGCGGACCGCGATCGGACCCATCCAGCCCTCGACCCCGGAGCGATGCACGATGTTGAACGCCACGATCTCGCCACGTTCACCGCGCCAGACCATGGCGCCGTCGGCAGCGTCGCGAATGGCATAGCGCCACACCGCCGGATTGAGGAACGGCACGCGCACGCCCACCATGCCGTCCCGGCGATATCGCTCCGTGAAGGATTCGCTGAAGACCTGATTCAGCTCATCGATCTCCTCGATCCGCGCCGGATACGGACCGTCGATCACGTGGCTTGGCCGCCAGGAGCGCGACGTCGCCATCAGTCGTCTGCGCCGCCGGCACCCGCGGGCGCCGCAGCCTCCGCGGTTTCCGCGGTTTCCGCGGTTTCATAGATGTCCTCGGCATGCTCCGGTCCGTCCGTCGCCTCGTCCTGCTCGACGCGCGACGTGCCCGTCTCCTCGTCGTACCGGACCGTGAGCACGCGGTCGAGCCCCTCACGCACCGACTCGATGTGCGTGATCAGCACCACCTGCTCGAACCGGTCGTGCAGCCGCCGGAGCAACTCCACGACGTTGTGACGCCGTGCGTCGTCCAGCGAGCCGAACACCTCGTCGAGGACGAGCAGTGAAAACGACTGGCCGGCGCGTTCCGCGATCATCTGAGAAATGGCAAGACGCAGCACCAGGTTTGCAAGGTCCTCTTCTCCACCGGAGATCACCGGCTTCGGGATCCCATCTTCCAGGACGATGATGTTGTAGTCGTCGTCAAGCTCCAACTCGCCGTAGCGGCCATCCGTCAATTCCGAAAGGAAGGAGCTTGCCAGCTCGGAGATCTCGGGCCGCAGGTGCTGATTGAGCTCGGCGCGCATGTCGGTGTACGCGCGATCCAGCTCGTCATGCAGACGGCGGTCGGCGGTGAGCGTGCGCAGCCGTTCCTGGGTCCGCGCCAGTTCCTGTCTGGCCTGCTCCGCGGCGGCTCTCGCCGTCCGTGCCGCGTCCAGCTCCTTCTCGGCGCCCAGCGCCGCGAGCTCGCCCGCCCGGAGCTCGCTGGCGGCCTGCTCGTGCTGCTCGCGCAGCGTGTTGAAGTCCGCGTCCGAGAAGCGCGCCGCAGACTGCCGCTTCCGCAAATCCACAAGCCGCGCGCGCACCTTCTTCAAATCGCGCTGCACGGCCGTGGCGCCTTTGCGCACCTCCGGCTCGCGCTCTTCCAGCGCGCCCAGACGAGCATATCGCGCCGCCATGGGGGCAAACTGCTCGTGACGCTGCCGCAGCTCCGCGTGCCGGGTGACGTGATATCCGGACGGGATGGCCTCGAGGTCGCGCACGATGGACTCGAGTCGTTTCTCCTTGTCCGTGGTGTCGCGCACGAGCTGCGCGTGCTCGCGCATCTGGAGCTGGAGGTCCGTGAGCGCCTTCGTCTGCCGTTCCAATTGTTCGGCGAGCTGCTGCTCATGGGCTTCCGCGTCCCGTAGCGGTGTCGGCATCTCGTCCAGCTGCTCGACTCGCGCCGCGAAATACTTTCCGTTGACCAACACTTCCGTCAGCTTGCCATCGAGCTCGTCGACGACTTCGCGGAAATGCTCGGCCAGCGGGCGCGTGCAGATGGGGCACGGACTGTCCGGCCCCAGATCCGCGAGCCGCTCGCGCTGGTCCTTGATCTCGCGGTAGTGCGCCAGGAGCGATTCTCGGCGCGTCGTGGCTTCCTGGCGGTCCCTCACCCACTCCGTCCGGGCTGCCTCCGCGCGCGACGCGGCCTCGTCCAGCTCGCGCCGGGTCCGGTCGCGTTCGGCCTCGGCTGACGCCGCCTTCGCGGACGCGCCCTCCACGCGTGCACGGCGCTCGCGCAGCGTCGCGAGCTCCTCCTCGAGCGACTTGCGGTTCTGGATCAGCGCGCGGCGTCGACCTTCCTCCTGGAAGAGCGCCTCCATCTGATGCAGCTGCGTGGCAAGATCCTTGTGGACCTCAAGCTCTGCCTTGAGCCGCGCCAGCTCTTCGCGCGCCGCGACGATCTCCGCGAGCTCCTTGTCCAGCCGTTCGGCGTCTCGGGCCAGCGACGCTTCGTTGCTTTCCTGGACGCGCACTTCCGCCGCCACTTCCTGCAGCGCCTGGCGCTCCTGCTGTGCCGCGAGCCACCGCGGCGCGACGTCCAGCGACCGTTCATGGGCCTGCTTGAGCTGCGCGAGCGCGGCGTTGGCGCGCTCCTGCGCGTCCTTGAGCCGGGATTCCGATTCACGGAGCAGCCGTGCGACCACGTCCGCCTCGAGCATGGCGGACTGGATCCCCGAGAGCTCGCCCTTGATGACGTTGCGGCGCTCGCGTACGAGCGCCTGCGCGCTGCGCAGGCGTTCGTAGCCCAGCACACGGGACAGGAACTGCGCGCGCTCGGCCGGGCCCATCGCGGCCAGGACGCTCAGCTCCTTCTGCCCCGTGAAGTACGTGTTGAAGAACTCCTGCTGCGTCATCCCGAGCCGGCGGCGCAGGAGGTCCGTCACGCCGGAAACGGAGTTCGCGATCGGCGACGACGCGCCGTCGAGGTACAACTCGGCGCCCGTGAGCGAGCGCGAGACGTGATACCGATGGCCGGCCAGCTCGAAGTCGAGCTCCACCTGCACGCGCGCCCGCGCGGGCGCCCGCAGCGAGCGAATGCCTTCTCTGGTGCCGCGCACCGCCGGCGTGCCGTACAGAGCCCAGGCGATGCCTTCGAGAATCGTCGTCTTGCCCGAGCCATTCGGGCCGATGATGCCCGTCAGGCCACCATCGAAGTCGATGGTGGTGTCGGCGTGTTGCCGGAAGTGTCGCAGCCGCAGACGGCTCAACCGCATGCGATCAGCTCCCGCTTTCCGGCTCGAGGGCGGCCACGGCCGCCGGTGCCGCTTCGGCGTCCGCCAGATACTTCAGCCCCAGCTCCACGAGGCGCTCGCGGTCGAGATCGGGCGGCAGCTCACGCGTCCGCAGCTGCTCGCGGACGACGTCCACGACGGACGGACGCCGGGTGGGCGCGCCCTGGCCCGTGCGTGGCAGCGGCTCCGGCCGGTGCGGCACGAGATGGAAATGCAGCGCGCGATGCTTGTACTCGCGAATGGCGCGATGGTCGAGCTCGCGAACCACGTGCCGCGGGATGTCACGGACGATGAGGCGGACGACCTTGTCGTCGATGCCGCCCTTGCACTTCTCCACGGCCCGCCGAATCGCCGCGTCGATCTCCGCGACGCTCAGATTCCGCGCGCTGATGGCCTTGAGGTCGACGAACTCGCGCGATGGCGGCACGCGATGGAACTGGTGCGTCCCGCGCTCGAGGTCGAACTCGATGAAGCCCTTGCCCGCGCCGCGGCCCAGCTCTTCGACGGCCGCCAGGTCGCCCCATACGTCCAGGCTCGTGTAGTCGATGGAGCCCGAATACCAGGCGTTCTCGTCGACCTGCTGGTGCACGTGGTAATGCCCCAGCGCCACGTAGTCCCAGCGGCTGGCGCCGAGGTCGGCACGCGACACACGCACCGCCGCGCGATCCATTTCGGCCTGATAGCGCGGTACGACGTCGTCCACGTCGGCGTGCATGAGCAGAATGTTCTTCCGAGCGTCGGCGTCCGGCAGGAGTGACGGCATGACACCCGGCACGCCAGGGACGGCCAGGATCGACAGCTCCTTGTCGGGGAACGGAAAACGCCGGGCCTCGCCCGCCGCGACATGGAGACCGAGCTGCTCGAAGAGCGCGAGGATGCTACCCGTCTCCGTGGTTCTCGGCGTGTCATGGTCGCCACCGATCAGGACGATCGCGGCCTTGGGCAGCGCGTTGCGCAAACGCAGGAACTGGCGAAACGCGTGCAGGATGGCCGCGTTCGTCGGGCGTGCGGTGTGGAACACGTCGCCGGCGATGACCACGATGTCCGGCTCGAGCGCGATCACCTGGTCGATGGCGCGCTGGAACGTGCGCGCGACGTCGGCCTCACGCTGATTGATGCCAGTCGGCGTGAGGCGCAAGTACTGCCGGTAGCCCAGGTGCAGATCCGAGAGATGGACGAGACGCATGCGGCGGCTGGGGCTGCGCGCGGCGTCGATCGGGGCGCGCTCGAGCGTGCAATCTAGCGCGCGAAACTGCCTATCGCTTGTCGACGACTCGCATGTGCTGCGTGATTTTCATGCGGAACTGCATCGGCGTGGTGTTCGTGACGCCCTTGGCCATGACCGTGGTGCTCATGTCCACCAGGAACCGTGACTCGGACAGCCAGCCGCGGCGACGATTCACCACGAGCACGCCGTTCACCAGTCCACTCAGCGTCGAGACCGCAGCTGCCACGGTGGGCACCTGATCCAGCGTGCCGCGCATACTCACGTACGCCAGGTCGCCGCCGCGCGTGACCGAGTCGAGGCGGAAGCTCGCGCGGACGACGCCACCCGCCAGCATGCCCAGGCTGGGGCCCGAGGAGATCGGCATCTCGCGCACCCACGTTTCTCCGATCGCCACCGGCTCGCGTGGGAACGACGCCGGCATCACGGCAACGAGCTCGCTGACTTCTCTGGGCACGTTGCCCGCGGGGTCCGCCACACCCACGGTGCCGTCGGGTGAAACGCGGAGACGCAGCTTGCGTCCCGCGAGCTGTCGCTCCGTCGCCGCCGCCATCGAGCGTCCCTGCTCGTTCGTGGAGCGAACGCTCACGGAGTCCGTCACGGCAAGAATGATCGTAGATGTCGCCGCGCTGCTCTCGACGATCGCTCGTGAGAACATCTCCAGCGTGGTGACCACGGGCTTCGGCGGATCCGCAGACCGGTTGCCACGCCGGCCGCCGCTCATCTCCGTCACCTGGTCCAGGCGCATGCGCAGCGTGTCGCCGGCGCGCGGCCGCAGCTCCAGCTGCAGCCGTTGACCGCGCGCGTCCGCCGCAAAGAGGACCGCGAGTGCGAGTGACCAACCAGCCCGCGTGGGCACCGTCAGAATCCGTACGGGTCGTCGTCGGGCAGCGCGCGGATCGGCACGGCGACTGGCCGTGGCGTCGACTCGGTGGGAACGATGCGCCGGAACTGCGCCTCGAAGAAGGCCTGGACGCGTTCCGGACGCGCCTGGATCGTCGCATTGCGCGCGCGAATGACGTGTGTCTCGTCGTGACCGGCAATCGTGCGCTTCACCCAGTCGAGCGAGAGCGAAGGATCGAGCCGTCGGAGCGACCGCAGCACCGCCGCCTCGAGCGTGACCTCGGCCGCCTGCGGAAACCGCTCGGCGCCGTCGCGTCCGCGGAGGACGGCCGGCCGGGGGAACCGAACGAAGATTGGTTGTGCGAAATGCGGGTGCCGCACCATCAGTTGTCCCTTTTCCAACGTCGCCAGCTTCGTCTTGGTTGCCGCCGATAGGACAGCGTAGCCAGGCGTCGCCAGCTCATCCATGTCCATCCTGCCGTACAGCGCGGTCCCGGCATTGCCCACCACGCGTCGATGCACCTGCGACCGGAACTGCTGAGCGCTGAACAAAACCAGTCCGAGGTAGCGTCCGCGCTCCGAGATGTCGAGCAGCATTTTCCGCACGTAGGTGTCCGGACCGTCGCCCGGCGCGTACTTGTTCAGCTCGTCGACGAAGACGACGACGTGGCTGACACCAAGGTCGCGTCGTTCGAGGTGCTCACGCAGCTTGGAGACCACACGAGCGAAGATCAGGTCCTGCGCGTCCTCCTCGACCGATGCAACGTCCACTACGTACACCGTTCGGTCCTCGAAGCTCCCGAACGGCAGGTCGCTGACGGTTCCCTCGTCCGTGACCAGGCCCGCGCAGCGCGTCGAGATGTTCGACAGCCGGTTGCGCACCTTGCGGATCGTCGCGACGTGGTGCGTACGCCAGGTCTCCCCGCCCCGATCCTCGAGACCGCGCAGCAGATCCCGGAAGAACGTTTCGAGCTCGCCGAACGAGCGCACGCGGTGCGGCGTGGACAGGGGAGCCTCGTGGAACTCACGGCCGATCACGCGTTCCTGGAGGAAATCGATGAACGCATCGGCCTTGGCGTCGATGTCGTCCTTGTTCAGCAGCACTTCCGCGAACTGCATCACCTCGTTCAGGCCCCACGTGAGCGGGCTGACGTTGTCCGCGAGCTTCTCATTGGAGCGCAGCGTATTGAGCGTGAACCCCTTGGCCGTGTACGGCGCGAAGTACTGAACCCGCTGGAAGGGCGTTGCCGGAACGCCGAGCTTCTCGTACATCGCGCGATCGGCGTCTTCCAATTGTCCCGCTTGGTCCAGGAACAGCAGGTCCGGTCCCTTCACATTGAAACAGATGGCGGCGACCGAGCCCTTCTGTTCCGGGAAATGCGCGAAGATGGACGCCAGCAGCCATTCCACGGCGCTGGTCTTGGTGGCAAGTCCCGAGACGCCGTTGATGTTCAGATGGGCCGCCTCGGGGCCGAGCAAAAACTCCGCGTCGAGGTAGATCGGCGCTTCCATCGCGCCCGCCCGGTAGATCCCCACCGGGATCCCCGTTCGCGACTCGGGCTTCAGATAACTGTCCATTCGCAGCGCGATCGCCACGTCTTCGTCCGACGCCAGCGCCACGTTACCCATCGGCACGGGCTGAAGCGGCTCCTCGGGCACCTGGCGAAGCACGTGCGCGGTGTAGAGACGGATCTCGACGCGCTGCGTCGCCGCCAGTGACGCGCCGCCGGGAGATCCGTCGTGGCCGAGCACGTCGTGAATGGGCGACTGGAGATCGGTGTAGCTGAAGCCCTCGACCACGACGCCGTACACGCGGACGATCTGTCCGCCCACCGGCGTCTCGCCGTCCACGCGCACGATCGTGCCGATCCCGATCGGCGAGTCGAGCGACGTCCAGAAATGGAATTCGTGCGGCGTATTCGGACGCCGCTCCGTCGCGACGACTCGTCCCAGCATAGGCTCCGTCATTGGATGGATCGCAGGAATTCTTCGCAGTCGCGAATCGGATATACCATCTTGTCCCATCGCGCGTCGGGCACCGACAGCGGCAAGGCTTCCGCAAGAATCCATCGCGAGACTTCGTCCGCGCGCTCGGCCAGCCGTTTCGTCGAGGTTCGCGCGGCTGGAGCAGCGATCTCGACTCGAACCAGTCCCCACAACGGATCGTGGCCGGTGGCCGCGCGCAGCCGCAGATACCAGCTCGCCACCGGGCTTCGGCCACGTGGCGCCACGCGGCACACGCTGGATCGTTCGCCCGCCTTCAAGCGCAAAATGACGCCGAGGTCGTCGCCGTGGACGTAGAGCTGCCGGTGACTCTTCACGACCCCGACCACCGTGGGTGACGTTGCGACCAACGCGCTATCGCTGATCCCGCCGTCAATGAACAGCAACGTGTCGCTTTGCGAGCACCATGCCTCGCCGAGCTCGCGCTCGAGCGCAGCGCGGTCGCGCTGAACGGCCTGGAACGCCGCCTCCTGCACCGCGAACGGATGGATGGACTCGAGCGTGCGCTCAGCGGTGGTGTCGAACAGATCCGCGCCGCTCGCTCCGAGTGCGTCACACACGGCGGACGTCAGGAGTGAAAGCGGGGCATACAGCCGGCGCCTGACCAGCGGGGTGTTCCAGGTGGCCATGCGCCGCTCATGCCTCGTGCGGATCACGGCGGCCACGGTGGCGTGCACGATGGGGACTCCGCCCACGTACTGCGCGACGCGGCTCGACTGCGTGCCGTCGAGAAACGCGGAAAATCGCACGGTGGCCTCGCCTTCGACGCGGCGAGCGCGGAACGTCTTGTCTTCCAGCAGTTCCGGGGGATCCAACCGGGGCTTTTCCTGCGCGAACAGACCCGACAGCTCGAGCGCGCCGCCTTGGGCTACCGTCTCGGCATCGGGGATCAGCGCGGCCAGTCGTCGCTGAACGGTGTGAAACGTCGCGGACGAAACCGAGGGAGAGGCGGGAGTACCGAAGGAGGGGGACGGTGCCAGCGTAGTGGTCACCCGTTCAATCTATTCGACGCCTATGTCCCAGGCCTGCTGAAGATCCTTCTTGGAGTAGGCCCGGAACGCCGTCAGCGTGTGCGTCCGCTCGAGCCCGGGCACCTTGGGGAACACTTCGGTCACGACGCGGGCGATGTCCTCGTATTGCGGGACGCGGACGATCGCGACCAGATCCCACTCGCCTGACACCGAATAGACCTCGTCGACCCCGTCGACGCCCGCAAGCACTCGCGCCGCTTTCGGTATCTGGCTCGGCTCCACGCGGCACAGAACGATTGTCGTGATCACGCTTGGGAGGGCGTGGGGAATGGCGGGACGTTCAACAGCCAGAGGCCGACGAGGTTGTTGGAGCCGTCCACGTCCGCCAGCATGTCCGTCGCAAACCGCACGGTGCGCGTCTGCCGCCGCTTGCCCAGCATGAAGTGGAAGACGCGCTCTGCTTCGTCCGCCTCGGCGAGCAGCGGCGTTTCGACCTCGACCGACGCCACGTCGCTCTTCTGCTTTCGCTCGCGAACGACGACGTGGGCGGTTTCCACCGCTCCAGGCGGCTGCAGCGAGTGGCGCTTCTGGACATCCGGCCACACCGCGACTTCGACGCCGGCAATCTGCCCAGCCGCGACGTCGAGAATCAGCCACGAGCCGTCCGAGCCTTCCAGCTCCACCGAACCCGACATGCCCGATCCACCATTCCGCGGCTTGAGCTGAGCCGAGAGGATCTCGGTGTCGGGATCCCAACGGTACTCGACGGACGGGGCGGTGTCGCCCGCGGGCTCAACCTGGATGGGAATTTTCACCACGGGCTCCTTGCCGGACCGGAAGACGACGGCGCTAACAATACAGGCCGCCTCACCGAACGACTAGGCGCACCCGTTGCACCCTTTGTGCTCGCGTCCGATGGAGGGAACGGACGCGCTGGGCTATACTTGGTGTCCCTCCCAAGCCCTTCGGCGCGAACGCGCCGAGCCGCGACGTGCACTCCGAGGATGCAGTGGAAAACGAACAGGATAGCACCGGCAGATCGCGCGGACTGAATCAGCTCCATCTCGTGCCCGAAGAGTGGCAGTCCGCTACAAGCGTCATTGAACCGCTTCTGGAGCGTGTGGACCAGGAGCTCGGCGCACCCCAGATCCTCGTCGTCACTGGCGACAGCGAGGCGGCGGCGGGAGTCGCTGCGCGCCTCGCTCCGCTGGCGCGTGCCCGCGACCTCGGCACGCTCGCCGCCACGAGCGCGGCCCGCGCCCGACGCGTCCTTCGGTCCGCGACGTCGCCCCACGTGATCATCGCGGCTCCCGAAGTCGCGGTAGCGCTCCTGGAGTCGGCGTCCCTCAAGCTCGGCGAGATTCGTGTCGTGGTGCTGGCGTGGATCGATGCGCTGGACGCGACGGCGACGCGTGCGCTGGAATCCCTGATGGCCGAGCTACCGAAGGACGCGGCTCGCGTCGTGTTGGCGGACGCGGCCACACCCGCCGTCGAGCAGCTGGTCGAGCGATATGCGCGGCGCGCCAGACGCGTCGCACCGGCCGCGGCCGAAACGGTGTCGCCGGTCTCGTTGTCGTATGTCGTGGTCAACGAAGCCGCCCGTGAGGCCACGTTGCGACGCGTGCTCGATGCGCTCGATCCGGAGTCCGCGCTGATCGCTGTCCGCGACGCCGGCCTGCGCGCCAGCGTGAATTCGCTTCTGCGCTCGCTCGGCTATGCCTCCGGCGCATCCATCGGTACCGGCGATGCGCCTGACGATGCAGCGCAGGTCGTGGTCCTGTTCGATCTCCCGGCGAACGAATCAGACCTGCGCCGCTTTGCCGGCGACCGGCCGGCGAGTCGGGTGGTTGCGCTCGTGACGCCACGCCAGGTCGTCACGCTGTCGCGTCTCGCGGGTGGAGGAATCGCGCCACTCGTGCTTCCCGAGCCCGCCGCGCGCGCGCGTGCGCGCGAGGAGTCGCTGCGTGACGAGCTGCGGGCGGTGATGCAGTCGGGCGCGTTGTCGCGCGAGCTTCTCGCCATCGAGCCGTTGCTGGCGGAACGCGACGGCGCCGAGGTCGCGGCGGCCGCGCTGCGACTGCTGCAGACCGAACGTGCCAAACCGGCTCCCGCGACAATGCCGGAGCGCGTCGCATTCACGCGCCTGTACGTCAACGTCGGCGCCATGGATGGCATCCGCGCCGCCGATCTCGTCGGCGCCATCCTCGGCGAGACGGGTATCTCAAAAGCGGACCTCGGCAAGGTGGACGTCCGCGATCGACACTCGACCGTCGAGGTTGCGCCCGGGCAGTCCAACGCCGTCGTATCGAAGCTCACGGGCATTTCGCTTGGTGGCCGGCGGGTCGTCGCTCGCGTCGACGAGGGCCCCGAGCGTCAGGCAGGCGCCCGACCGCGACGCAACCACCTGCGGGCTGGCCCGCGGGGAGGAAAAGGAGGCATGCGCGATCGATGATTTCGGACATGCCCTTCCCCACCACCGGCGGCTGGATCGAAGTCATCAGCGGTGTGATGTTCAGCGGCAAGAGCGAGGAGTTGATTCGCCGCGTGCGTCGCGCCGTGATTGCGCGAAAAAGGGTTCAGGTTTTCAAGTCGCATCTCGACGCGCGCTACGCCGGCATCTACCAGGTGTCGAGCCACGACGGGCGTACAGTGGATGCGGTCCCCGTCGACACCACCGACCAGATCGCCAGCCTCATCAAGCCGGAGACGCAGGTCGTCGGCATCGACGAAGCCCAGTTCCTCGACAAAGGCATCACCGGATTGGCGACATCCCTCGCCGAGGATGGGCTGCGCGTCATCATCGCGGGCACCGATCTCGACTTCCGTGGCGAGCCGTTCGGCGCGATGCCCAGCCTGATGGCGGTCGCGGAGCAGGTGGACAAGCTCCACGCGATTTGCGTGGTCTGCGGTGGCCCCGCCAGCCGCAATCAGCGGTTGATCGGGGGCAAGCCCGCCCGATACGACTCGCCCACCATCATGATCGGCGGCCACGAGTCGTACGAGGCTCGCTGTCGCGCCTGCCATGAAGTACCTCGTCGAGACGAGGATCAGGTGGCGCTGCCGCTTGTGGTTACGAGAGAACCGTAGAAACAGGTTTGGCGGCGGCGGTTACGGCGGCTTTGACTACGGCTGTGACTCCGGTTGTGACTACGCCTGAGAAGGCGGCGATAACTGCGCCGTACCCGCGCTCTTCGTCATAGCGCCGTCAAAGCCGCTGTTAAAGCCGCCGTCAGTGCTGTTCAACCGACTGTGCTTCTGGCATGTGCCAACGCCAGGAACTCCTCGCGCGTCTTGGGATCGTCGCGGAACTCGCCCCGCAGCGCGCTCGTGATCGTGCGCGAGTTCTGCTTCTCCACTCCACGCATCATCATGCACAGGTGATACGCCTCGACGACGACGCCGACACCGGTGGGCTTGAGCACCCGTTCGAGCGCGCCCGCGATCTCCTCCGTCAGCCGCTCCTGCACCTGGAGCCGCCGGGCATAGACGTCCACGATGCGGGCAACTTTCGAGAGCCCGAGCAGGTGGCCGTTGGGGATGTACGCGACATGCGCTTTCCCGAAGAACGGCAGCATGTGGTGCTCGCACAGCGAATACAGCTCGATGTCGCGCACCATCACCATGTTGCGATGGCCTTCGGCCTTGAAGATGCCCGTGCCCACCACGTCCTCGACACAAGTGCGGTAGCCACCAGTGAGCCACCGGAGACTGCGCGCGACGCGTTTCGGCGTGTCCCGCAGCCCGTCGCGCGACGGATCCTCTCCGATGAGCTCGAGTTGCCGCTTCACCAGGGCCTCGAGCTCGGGACTGGGCGCTTGCCCTGCGTCGGCCGCGCGCACAATGTCCGACTCGAGGGATTCCTCGGACCCCTGAATGCGTTTGTCAGCCCGTTTCTGGTTGACTCGTGTACTCATACTCACCCGTTTGTGTCAGTCGTTGACGCTCCTGCGACCCACTCGTAGCTTGGCGACCGCAGAGCCCAAGTTCAACGCTTGCAATCCGGCTCATGGTCCTCGTCGGACTCACAGGCAATATCGCCAGCGGTAAGACCACCGTCGCGCAACTCCTCTCCGAGCGCGGCGCCACCATCATCGACGCAGACGTCCTTTCGCGTCGCGCCGTCGAGAAGGGCACGCAGGCATACCACGCCATCGTGAAGCGATGGGGCACCTCGGTGCTGGCGCCCGATGGCCACCTCGATCGCGCGGCCCTGCGTCGCTCGGTGTTCGGGAACCCGAAGGAGCTCGAGGCGCTGAACGACATCGTACATCCGGAGGTCGAGCGACTCCGGGCGGAACGGATCGATGAAGCGCGTGCCCGCGGAGACCGCATGGTGATCTGCGACATCCCCCTGCTCTTCGAGAAAAAGATGGCGGATCGTTTCGATCGCATCGTGCTGGTGGACGCGCCGCGGCCGTTGCGGCTGGAGCGCCTGGTCGGCGATCGCGGGCTCCGCGAGACCGAAGCGATGGACATGATCGCGGCGCAGATGCCGGCCGAGCTCAAGCGCGCGCGCGCGGACTTCGTGATCGACAACGGCGGAACGCTCGCGCAGCTGGAGAACCGGGTGAACGACATCTGGGAGGTACTGGCGCAGGACGCGGCCGAAGCCAACGGGAACACGAGCGCCGCGAGACGCGTCTGAGTCGCGCAATGGTGGCGTTGGAAGTTTGGGGTTGGCGTTTCGCTACAACCCCTTAGGCTTCAGCGCACAGCACAGACCACAGACCTCACACCGGCTTCAATTCCAGCAATCGTATGGCTGACATCCCGAAGGATCTTCGCTATACCGAGGACCACGAATACGTTAAGCCCACGAAGGACGCCAAGGTCGTGATCGTCGGCATCACCGATTACGCGCAGGGCGAGCTGGGCGATGTCGTCTATCTCGAGTTGCCTTCGGTCGGCGCGACCTTCAGCAAGCACGACGTCTTCGGGACCATCGAGGCCGTGAAGGCCGTCTCCGAGCTCTTTTCGCCCCTGTCGGGCGAGGTGGTCGAGGTCAACGCCCGGCTCGAGAAAGAACCGCAGCTCGTCAACAGCGCTCCGTATGGCGATGGCTGGATGGTGAAACTGAAGATCAGCGACAGCGGGGAGCAGGACGAATTGCTCGACGCGGACGCGTACTCAGCGCATATCGGGCAATAGTGCTCAACGGCGGAATAGGAAATGGGAATGGGCGCCTGGAGAGTATTCTCGGCGCCCATTCCCGTTTCCCCCGCCCGCTTCGCGGGCACCCGCCATTCCGCCGTTCTCGAACAGCTAGCCGACCACCGCCTCCGCGTACGCATCCGTCGGGACGCACGAGCAGACGAGATTGCGGTCGCCGTACGCGCTTTCCACGCGGCCCACGGACGGCCAGAACTTGCTCTCGCGTACCCACGGCACTGGGAACGCCGCCTGCTCGCGCGAGTACGCATGCTGCCATGAGTCGCTGACCACGCGCTGCAACGGGTGCGGGGCATTCTTCAACACGTTGTCCTTGCGGTCCGCCTGCCCCGACTCGATCTCGCGAATCTCCTCGCGGATCTGAATCAAGGCGTCACAGAAGCGGTCGAGCTCCGCCTTGGACTCACTCTCGGTCGGCTCGATCATGAGGGTTCCTGCTACGGGGAAGGACACCGTCGGCGCGTGGAAGCCGTAGTCCATCAGCCGCTTGGCGATGTCTTCCACTTCGACGCCGGCAGAGGCCTTGAACGCGCGCGGATCCACGATGCACTCGTGCGCCACGAGCCCGTGTGACCCCTTGTAGAGCACTGGATAGTGCTGCTCGAGCCGCTTGGCGATGTAGTTCGCGTTGAGGATTGCGACCTTGGTCGCCAGCGTCAGCCCTTCGCCGCCCATCATGTCGATGTACATCATCGAGATGGGGAGAATGCTCGCGCTGCCCCACGGCGCGGCGGACACCGCGCCGCTGCGATGTTCTCCGGGAATCGTGACCACCGGGTGCCCCGGAAGGAACGGCGCCAGGTGCTGTGCGACGCCGATCGGGCCCACGCCTGGACCACCGCCGCCGTGCGGGATGCAGAACGTCTTGTGCAGGTTCAGGTGGCATACGTCGCCGCCGATGTCGCCAGGCCGCGCCAGGCCCACCATCGCGTTCATGTTGGCGCCGTCCAGATACACCTGACCGCCGTGCTCGTGGATGATGTTGCCGACATCCACGATGGATTCCTCGAACACGCCGTGCGTCGACGGATACGTCACCATGATCGCGCCGAGGTTTTTGGAGTGCGCGGTGGCCTTGGCGCGGAGATCCGCGACGTCGATGTTGCCGTTCGCGTCCGTCTTGACGACCACCACCTTCATGCCGGCCATCACCGCGCTGGCCGGATTGGTGCCGTGCGCGGATTGCGGAATGAGGCACACGTCACGGTGTGACTCGTTGCGCGACGCGTGGTAGGCCCGAATGACGAGCAGCCCGGCGTATTCCCCTTGCGAGCCAGCGTTGGGTTGCAGAGACACGGCGGCGAAACCGGTGATCTCCGCCAGGGCGCGCTCGAGGTTCGCGAAGAGCTCCTGGTATCCCTTGAGCTGGTCCGTCGGTGCGAACGGATGGGGCTTGCCGAACTCGGGCCAGGTGACCGGGAACATCTCGGACGTCGCGTTGAGCTTCATGGTGCACGAGCCGAGCGGGATCATCGAGTGCGTCAGCGAAAGGTCGCGCGACTCCAGCTTGCGCATATAGCGCAGCATCTCGGTCTCGGAGCGATGCGTATTGAAGACCTCGTGCGTAAGGAACTGGCTGGTGCGCGCGAAGCGTTCGTCGTAGCGGGCGTCCACGTCCGTCAGGAGGGACTCGAGCACGGGGGCCTCGCGCTTGCCTCCCGCGAACACCGAGAGCAGGTCGCGGAGGTCAGTCTCGGTCACCGTCTCGTCCAGCGCGACGCACACGGCATTCTCGCCAAACTGTCGCAGGTTGATCTTCTGCGCTCGTGCCCGGCCGACGATGGACGCGGCCAGGCCCTGCCCGACTTCCACGCGCACCGTGTCGAAGAAGACGTCGTGCTTGACCGTGTAGCCCAGCCGCTCGACGCCCCGCGCGATCACCTCGGCGAACCTGTGCACCCGCGATGCGATCTCGGCGATGCCCTCGGGGCCGTGGTACACGGCGTACATGCCCGCGATCACCGCGAGGAGCACCTGCGCCGTGCACACATTGCTGGTCGCCTTCTCGCGCCGGATGTGTTGCTCTCGCGTCTGGAGTGCCATCCGGAGCGCTGGTTTGCCGTCCGCGTCGCGCGAAACGCCGATGATGCGTCCCGGCAGCTGGCGCTTGAACTCGTCGCGGGTCGCGAAGAACGCCGCGTGCGGCCCGCCGAAGCCCATGGGAACGCCGAACCGCTGCGAGTTTCCGACGACGACGTCCGCGCCCCATTCGCCGGGCGGCGCCAGCAGCGCGAGGCTCAGCAGATCCGCAGCCACCGTCACCAATGCGCCGCCCTTGTGGGCACGCTCGCAGAACTCGCGATAATCCAGCACGGCACCGTCCGTCGACGGGTACTGCACGAGCGCGCCGAACACCGAGTCGTCGAACGTGAACGTGCGCCAGTCGCCTACCACCACGTCCCATCCGCGAGCCGCGGCGCGCGTCTTCACGACGTCGATGGTCTGCGGATGGCATTCGTCCGACACGAAGTAGCGCGTCCGATCGTCGCCCTTCACCGCATGTGACAGCGAAGCTGCCTCGGCCGCGGCCGTCGCTTCGTCCAGCAGAGACGCATTCGCGATCTCCATCGCTGTCAGGTCCATCACCATCGTCTGGAACGTGAGCAGCGCTTCCAGCCGACCCTGCGCGATTTCCGCCTGATACGGCGTGTACGCGGTGTACCAGCCCGGATTCTCCAGGATGTTGCGCTGGATCACGGGCGGCGTGAAGCAGTCGCTGTAGCCCATGCCCAGGTACGAGCGATACGGCTCGTTGCGCGCCGCGGTCTGCCGCAGCATCCGGAGCGCTTCGGACTCCGTGCGGCCGGCGTGGATCGCGAGCGGCTTGGTCATTCGGATGCGCCGCGGAACGGCAGCATCGATCATGGAGTCCAGACTGTCGTAGCCCAGCAGCTCGAGCATGGCCTGGACTTCGGCTGGTCCCGGGCCGATGTGGCGCGGGATGAAGCTGGTAACGTCGCTGAGCGACGCGTGAGAGGCGGAAGAGGCAGGCGAGGTGGTAGGGGTCATGGGCTGAAAGTTATGCTTCCGTCAATGCGCTGGCTGTTCGTGTTGACACCACCCCTGGACGGCGCCGGGAACATGGCGCTCGACGAGGCGCTGATGCGTCGCGCCGCCCGCACGGGCGACGCGGTCTTTCGTGTATACAGTTGGGCGTCTCCCACGCTCTCGCTGGGGCGGAATCAGCGTGCGCGGGGTTGCTATGATTCCGCCGTTGCCCGTGCGCTGGGAGTGGCCTTCGTGCGACGTCCCACGGGCGGCCGCGCGCTGCTCCACCACCACGAGGTCACCTACAGCGCTACGCTACCGCTGGGCGACGGCGACGATGCCCGGTCCGCGTACGACTTCATTAATGATGTGCTGCTCGCCGCACTGAGCCGGTTGGGCGTACCGGCGGGACGGCCCACCGGAGTCTCCTCCATGCCCCCCGGACTGCGTCCCTGCTTCGACGCGCCCGCGGCGCACGAGATCGCGGTGGACGGACGCAAACTGGTGGGGAGCGCACAATGGCGGCGCGACGGAACGCTGCTCCAGCACGGCTCGATCCTGATCCACGACGACCAGGCGATGATCGCGAGGCTGCTCAACGCGCCATTGCCGGATCCCACTCCCGCCGCTGCGACGCTGTCCAACGTCCTGGGCTTCGAGCCCACCGTGGAACAGGTTGCCGAGCCCATCCGCGATGCACTGGGCGCCGCCATCGGACGCCGAGTAGACTCATTCGGGGTAGAGCCAGAGGTCTCCGCCGATGCGGCAGAGCTCCGGAACACCTACGAGAACGCCGCCTGGACCTGGCGGCGCTGACTTTCTTGACGGCAATTGGCGACTTGGTATCGTAGTCACTCGCACGGTCGTCAAACGTTTCGCGGACTCCTACTCCCCCACTCGGATTCCCTGATGCGCTTTTTCATTGCGACGTGCTCGCTGCTGGTGCTGTCCGGAGCCTGCGCCGACCGCGCGGGTACGGCGGATCGCGCTGCCACGGGCGGCACCATAGTGGTGGTCGTCCCCGGCAACGAGCCCTCGCCACTCTTCCCGCCGCTCACGATCGACATCATCTCCAAGATGCTCATCGATCAGATCTACGACCGGCTCGCGGAGATCGGCCCGGGCATGAACACGGTGGGCGACGCCGGATTTCAGCCCCGCCTCGCGCGCAGCTGGACCTGGTCGCCCGATTCGCTCTCCATCGCCTTCGACATCGATCCCCGCGCACGCTGGCATGACGGCAAGCCGGTACGGGCCAGCGACGTGGCGTTTACGGTCAGCCTGGACAAGGATCCGAAGACCGCGACGCAACTCTCGGCGATCATCGCGAACGTCGACTCGGTCACCGTGCGTGACTCGCTCACGGCAGTCGCTTGGTTCCACAAGCGTACGCCTGAGCAGTTTTACGATTTCGTCTACCAGGTCCAGATCCTTCCGGAACACATCCTCAAGGACATCCCGCGCGACAAGCTCGGAACGTCGGAAGTCATCCGCAAACCAATCGGCACGGGCCGGTTCCGCTTCGCTCGCTGGGAGCCTGGCGTGCGGATCGAGCTGGTGGCTGACACGGCGAATTTCCGCGGCCGAGCCAAGCTCGATCGCGTGATCGTCGCGCTGGCGGCTGACGCGGGATCCGCGACCACGCAGTTGATGAGCGGACAGGCGGACTGGTTCGAGAACATCCAGCCAGACCTGATTGCCAGGCTGGATAGCGCCGCTCCCGTCCGACCGGTCCGGTATCAGGGCACGCAGTACGCGTACATGGGGATGAACCAGCGCGATCCCAAACGACTCACCGCGCCGCATCCGATCTTCTCGGACCGCCAGGTGCGCCGCGCGCTGTCGATGGCGCTGGACCGTCAGGCGATGCTGAAGAACATGTTCGACACGCTCGGCGTCCTCGGATTGGGGCCATTCACGCGTGGGCTCGCCGACACCACGGTCGTGCAGATCCCGTTCGATCGCGCGCACGCGGCCGCGCTGCTCGACTCGGCCGGCTGGCGCCCGGGGCCTGACGGCATTCGCGTAAAGAACGGCAAGCCGCTGGCCTTCGGGCTGCTGACGCCGACGTCCAGCGCTCCACGCATGCGCTACGCCGTCATGATCCAGGAGCAGCTCAAGTCGGTCGGCGTGCGTGTCGACATCGAGAGCATGGACTTCACAGGCTTGATCGCCCGGTTGGAGGCGAAGAATTTCGACGCTGCCATGATGTCCACCGGCTCGGATCCCGCTCGCGCGGCCATCAAGCAGAACTGGGCGACCGAAGGCATCGGCAAGGGGCTCCAGAACCAAGTGAGCTACTCGAATCGCGTGTTCGACGCGCTCATCGACAGCGCAATCGTCACATTCGACAAGAAACGCTCCGATCAATACGCTCACCGCGCCTACCAGACGCTCGTGGACGACGCCCCGGCGGTATGGCTTTATGACATCCTGACCATCGCTGGCGCCCAGAAGCGGTTGCGTCCCGAAGGCATGCGCCCCGATGGATGGTGGGTGGGCCTCGCGGACTGGTGGATTCCCGCGAATGAGCGGATCGAGCGCGACCGCATCGGGTTGCGCCCCTCCGCGTCCACGGCCCAGCAATAGCGCGTGCGGCGCTTCGTCGCCGTTCGCCTGCTGCACGCGATCGTCGTCCTGTTTCTCGTGACGACGATCGCGTTTTTTCTCATCCACCTCGCGCCTGGCGATCCATTCTCCTTCGAGAACGCGAGCATCTCGTCCGAGGTGCGGAATCAGTGGCGCGCACAGTTCGGCTACGACCGTCCGCTGCTCGAGCAGTACGTGCGGTACCTCGCCAGCGTCGCACAGGGCAAGCTCGGCTACTCGCACTCGATGCACGTTCCCGTCGTCGAGGCGCTGGCGCTGCGGTTACCGCGTACGCTGCTCCTCATGGGGCTGGCGCTCATTCTCAGTTTCGCGATCGGGATCCGGCTCGGCGTTTTCGAGGTCCGGTATTGGAGCACGCGCAAGGCGCGCGCGTCGAATGCCGCGTCGCTCCTGGTGTATTCGCTGCCGGATTTCTGGCTGGCTCTGATGCTGTTGCTGATCTTCGGGTACTGGCTGCCGATCCTTCCCACGGGCGGGATGCAGGATCTGGTACTTCATGACTATATGACTCCCTCGCAGGCCGCCTGGGACCGGATCAAGCACATGGTCTTGCCGCTCACGACGCTCACGCTGCTGCTGGGCGCCGCGATCACGCGGTATCAACGCGCGTCACTGCTCGAGGTGCTTCCGTCCGATTTCGTTCGAACGGCCCGAGCCAAGGGTGTGGACGAGTCGCGCGTCATCCGGCGGCACGCGTTGCGCAATGCATTGCTGCCCATGATCACGCTCGCCGGACTGGCCCTCCCCGCGCTCATCGGCGGCGCGCTGTTCGTGGAGCGGGTGTACTCGTGGCCGGGCATGGGACTCATGGTGTTCACCGCGATCGGCGTCCGGGACTACCCGCTGGTACTCGCGTCCGTCATCGCGGGCGCGGTGCTCGTGGTAGTGGGGAACGTTCTCGCCGACATCGGCTACGCGCTGGCCGACCCGAGGGTCCGTGTTCACTGACGCGATCGATCGCACGCGCCGGCTGCTGCACGGACTCGGGGGACCCGCACGCGTCGCGCTCGTCGTGCTGCTGTGCTTCTACGCACTCGCGCTTTTGGCGCCAGTGGTGGCGCCCTATGCTCCGTCGCAACAGCTGGACATCGTCGCGCTGAAGAATCAGCCGCCGAGCTTCGCGCACTGGTTCGGCACCGATCGCGTCAGCCGGGACGTCCTCACGCGCACGTTGTACGGAGCGCGCGTATCCCTGTCGGTCGCGACGCTCGCGATGCTGGTCGCCGCCGTCGTCGGGACGACGTACGGACTCGTCGCGGGAACGCTCGGCGGTGCCGTGGATACCGTCATGATGCGTTTTCTCGACGCATTGCTGGCAATACCACGCGTGCTCCTGCTGATCGCGATTCTCGCGCTGTGGAATCCCGTGCCGCTCTCGATGCTCGTGCTGCTCCTCGGATTGACGGGTTGGTTCGACGTCTCCAGGCTCGTGCGCGCCGAAGCGATGGCGATGCGCGAGCGGGAGTTCGTGGTGGCTGCTCGATCCCTGGGTGCCCGGCGTGGTCGCATCATGCTCCGCCACTTGCTCCCGAACGTTCTCGTGCCGGTGATCGTCACCACGACGCTCGGCATCGGCAACGTCATCGTGCTCGAGGCCGGACTGTCGTTCATTGGGATCGGCGTCCACGAGCCGACCGCCAGCTGGGGCACGATGTTTCAGGAGGGGACGGCCGCGTTTGCGGGAACGTGGTGGGCGGCGCTGTTCCCGGGCATCGCGATCGTCGTCACCGTCCTCTGCTTCAATGTGCTGGGGGATGCCTTGCGGGCCGTGCTGGACCCCCGGCACCTTCCCCGCTCGCGGATTGCGGCACCCGCCGCGACTTTCGCGGCGGTCGCTGAATAGACTCGTATGCGCCAGGCATGAACAATCCACTGCTCTCGGTCCAGGGTCTGCGGACGTACTTCTACACGGGCGCCGGAGTGGCGCGCGCGGTGGATGACGTGTCGTTCGAGATCGGCGCGGGCGAGACGGTGGGGTTGGTGGGAGAGTCGGGCTGCGGAAAGTCGGTCACCGCGCTCTCCATCCTGCGACTCATCGCGTCGCCGGGGCGCATCGAACCCGGCAGCCGCATGCTCTTCGAGGGCCGCGACTTGCTTGCGCTGTCCGAGGAAGACATGCGCCACATCCGCGGCAATCGCATCGCAATGATCTTCCAGGAACCGATGACCGCGCTGAATCCGGTCTTCACCGTCGGTGATCAGATCGCGGAAGTTGCGCGTGTTCACGACGGTGCATCGCGTCGCGACGCATGGAACAAGGCGGTGGAGATGCTCGAGCTGGTGGGGATTCCGGCGCCAGAAGAACGAGCGAAGGAGTATCCGCACCAGATGTCCGGCGGCATGCGACAGCGTGTCGTCATTGCCATGGCGCTCGTGATGAAACCGGCGCTCGTCATCGCCGACGAGCCGACGACCGCGCTCGACGTCACGATTCAGGCGCAGATCATCGACCTGCTCAAGGATCTGCAACAGCGCTTCGGGACCTCGATCCTTCTCATCACCCATGACATGGGCGTCGTCGCGGAGTCGGTCTCGCGTGTCATCGTGATGTACGGCGGCGAAATCGTCGAGCAGGCGACCGTGGACCAGCTGTTCGCCAAGCCGCATCACCCGTACACCGAAGGTCTGCTGAGCGCGATGCCGCGCGTCGGACACGAGCGCGAGCGGCTGCAGACGATCCCCGGCACCGTGCCGCCGCCGACAAGCTGGCCGTCGGGCTGCCGCTTCCACGACCGCTGTCCGTATGCGTGGGAGCGCACGCGCGTCGAGCACCCCCCGTTGTACGAGGTCGAAGCCGGACACCTCTCCCGCTGTCACCTGGCGCAGGAGCCTGAGCGCCGGCTTCAGCCGCACACCCCGCTCGTGGCGCAATCATGAGCCAACCCGCCACGCCGCTGCTCTCGGTGCGCCAACTCACGAAGCACTATCCGCGCAGGGCTGGCGTTTTCGGTGGCAACAAGGGCGTGGTCAAGGCGGTGGATGGCGTCTCATTCGACCTTTATCCGGGCGAGACGCTGGGCCTCGTGGGTGAATCCGGCTGCGGCAAGACGACGGCCGGCCGCGCCATCCTCCGCCTCATCGAGCCGACATCGGGCGAAGTCAGCTTCGAGGGACAGGATGTGCTCCGTCTGGACTCCGCCACGCTGCGGGGGCTGCGTCGCAAGATGCAGATCATCTTCCAGGACCCGTTCTCGTCGCTCAATCCGCGCATGACCATCGGGGCCATCGTGCGCGAAGGCCTCACCATTCACGGCCTCGCCAAAGGCGCGGACGCCGACAAGCGCGTCAATCAGCTGCTGCAGGAAGTGGGACTGCGTCCGGAGTACGCCAATCGATATCCGCACGAGTTCTCGGGCGGCCAACGCCAGCGTGTCGGCATCGCGCGGGCGCTGTCCGTCGAGCCGCGATTCATCGTGTGCGACGAGCCGGTCTCTGCCCTCGATGTCTCGGTGCAGGCGCAGGTGATCAACCTGCTCCAGGATCTTCAGCGCGAGCGCGGCCTGGCGTACCTCTTCATCGCGCACGATCTCTCGGTGGTGGAACACATCGCCGACCGCGTCGCGGTGATGTACCTGGGCCATATCGTCGAGCTCGCAACATCGAAGGAGCTGTATCGCGAGCCGCTCATGCCGTACACACAGGCGCTGCTGTCGGCGGTGCCTGTTCCCGATCCGGCAGCCAAGCGCGACCGTATCGTCCTGCAGGGCGACGTCCCGTCGCCGGCGAATCCACCGACTGGCTGCGTCTTTCATCCACGATGCCATCACCCACGCAAGGACACGGCGTGCGAACGCATCGTTCCTCCGCTCGAAGAGAAGGCACCCGGCCACTACGTTGCGTGTATCAAGCAGCCACCCACCACAGTCTCCTGGCCGGCGCAGCAGGCACAAGGCGCGACCATGCAGCCTGAGCTGTACATTCCGCGCGGCGCCGTGAAGACTGCTCGCGCTCATTAACACAATCGAGGCAAAGCGATCATGGCCACTATGCAGCCGGCTACCGCACGAGGGCAGACCGTACAGCCCCCCGCCCCTTCGCCGAACGCGCCACCGGAGTTCAGACAGATGCTCGGACATCCGGGTCCTCTCTGGATGGCCTTCATGTCCGAGTTCTGGGAGCGCTTTGCGTTCTACGGGATCCGATGGGCGCTCGTCCTGTACATCGTCGCGCAATTCCACGGCGGCTCCGCGACGGGACAGGCAGACGCGAACCGCACCTACGGCGCGTACCTCGCGCTCGTATACGCCTCGGCGATCTTCGGCGGTTACATCGCGGACAAGATCATCGGCTATCAGCGCTCGATTCTCACGGGCGCGGTGATCATGGCGGCGGGTCTGTTCATGATATCGATCCCGGAACCCACGCTCTTCAAGCTCGGTCTCGCGACCATCGTGGTGGGCAACGGGATGTTCAAGCCGATCATCTCCACCATCGTCGGAAAACTGTACGCGCAGGGCGACGAACGGCGCGACAGCGGCTTCACGATCTTCTACATGGGCATCAATGCGGGCGCCTTCCTGGCTCCGCTCATCACTGGCTGGCTCGCGCAGTCCGTGTTCGGCTCGGCCGGCACACCGGCTTACAAGGTCGTATTCATTGCGTCAGGCGTTGGCATGCTGATCAGCCTGGTGTGGTTCTACTTCGGACGGCAGCAGCTCAAGGGTATCGGCGCACCTCCGCCCGAGACGACCGGGATGAAGCGTGTCGTCTACGTGGTGCTCGGCGCGTTGGTCGCAATCCCGGTCTTCTATCTGCTGCTCGCGGTGAAATCGAGCGTCCTGCAGACGGTTCTCCTGGTGCTGTTCCTTGGCCTGGCCGCGATGCTCCTGGCGGAAGGCATTCGCGAGGGCAAGGAAGCGCGCGACAAGACCATCGCGATGCTGGTCATCTTCGCGTTCAACGTCATGTTCTGGATGTTCTTCGAGCAGGCGGGCAGCTCCTTCACGTTCCTGGCGGATCAGATCGTCAACCGCAACCTGGGCAGCACCTTCGTGTTCCCGGTGGCGTGGTTCCAGAGCGTGAACTCGCTGGCGATCATCACCCTCGCGCCCGTAATGGCTTGGATATGGGTAGCGATGGCGAAGAAGCACCTGAATCCGTCGATCCCGCGCAAGTTCGGCCTCGGCCTGATGTTCAACGGCTTCGCGTTCCTGCTCCTCATGTTCGCGCTGTCCAAGCTCGTCAGCGACGCCGGCAAGATCCCGTTTTGGACGCTCGTGGCGGTCTACGTGATCCAGTCGGTCGGTGAGCTGTGCCTTTCGCCCATCGGGCTTTCGATGGTCACCAAGCTTGCCCCCATGCGCCTCGTGGGCTTCGGCATGGGCGGCTGGTTCCTGAGCATCGCCATCGGCAACAACCTGTCGGGAATCTTTGCGAGTGCCGTGAGCGGCGAGAGCGGAATGACCACGGCGTCCGCGCTCAGCGGCTACACGTTCGGCTTCTACGCGCTGCTGGCATCCGGCATCGTGCTGTTCTTCGCGGCTCCGCTCATCGCGAAGCTGATGCACGGAGTGAAATAGGGCAGCGAATTACGAAAACCGCGGGCAACTACGGCCAGTTGTAGATGCTGGCCGGAACGGCGCGAGCCCGGGCGGCATCGACATCCGTGGGCTCGCGCCAGAAGAACGTCGTTCGATCGGTATTCGAGAGCCGGACCTGCCATTTGGCGGCGCCCGGCTCTCGATGTACCGGGACCGCAAAGTCCAGCCGCCAGGTGCGCGTGGAGCGCATCGGCACCGCGAACAGCGCGCTGATTCCCAGCGAGCCACGCACCCGCGTGGTGGTCCCGTACGGCACGTCCCCGGCCCACAGCTTCCCGGCGTCGGCGAACCACGCAACACCCAGGTCACCGAATGAGTTCGGCGATCCCAGGAAGTAGCGCTCGTCGATGCGCGCGATTCCGCGTCGTCCGCCCACCTCGCTGGACTTGTTGAAGCCGCGGATGCCGCCGTCCGGAATTCCCAGCGTCAGCGCGTGCGGGAGCAGGACTCCGGCCGTGCCGCTCCATTCCAGGGAGACGATGCGTGTTCTGGTGCTGGTTGGTCGCGAGTATCGGGCGAGTCGGCCGCTGGCAACCATGCCGTTCCAGTCGAGGCCTCCCTCCGGGCGAATGCCTTCGCCTTGCAGCTGCAGACGATACGCAACAACGGGCGACCCCCAGCCCATGTACAGGTCCGACGCGACGAAGAGATCTCTCGAATCGGAGCCGAACGCGCGCACGCCGCGGCCGACGAGCGTTCCGAACTGCAGGCCGATCGGGACGTCCTGCGTGGCGCGGAGCGCATCGAACGCGCGCGCGCGCATGAATCGTATTTTGCGTACCCCGAGCAACGCGTTCATGCGTGCCGCGCGAGTCTCGACGAAGCGGCCCGCGAACTCGGCCGCCGTGTCCGGCCTGAATCCCGCTTTCTCCACGAGACGCAGCGGCGCGGAGTCCGGCCATGAGCGCTCCGAAGTGATCGACAGTCCGACGAGGCTCAGCTTACCTGGGGGACCCAGGCGGCCGATGGCGCCAACCTCGCCGTACTCCTCGGTGTAGCCGAGCGTGAGGCGGCCGGTGTCGCGCATCACGAACTGCGCTGTGCCCTCGCTCTTGCCGATGCGTGTCCGCCACGCGTAGCGCTGCAGGTCCGTGCGAAACGGGAACGACAGCTCGGCGCGATCGTCGCGCCCGAGCGGGTCGCGCACCAGGCCAAGCGACAATACATACGGCTGTCCCAGGAACTGGTAGTCGGACGCGCGCACCTCGAGGCGGTCGTCGAGCACCGGCTGGTAGCCCCAGGCGAACGACGTCGCGACGCCCATGCCGGCCAGGTTCGCGCTGCCCACTTTCACCGCGCGGATCGCGGGCGACGCGCCGGCCACCGCGCCGGTGAAGATCAGCGACGCTTCGTCGATGGTGCGGACCTCGAGATTCACGCCGCCCTTTGCATTCGCGATCACCTCGATAGTCGCGTCCGCAATGAACGATTGGGCGCGCAGGATACGCTCGGACTCGGCGCGGCGGAGCTCGGAGCACGGCTCACCCACCTCGATCAGCAGAAACCGCCGGACGACGTCGTCGCGCGTCACGACGTGCGTCTCGCGCACGACGTTGCCGATGACGGGCACGCGCCGTAGTCCGGCGACGGTTGGGGCCTGTGCGTCGACGGTGATCGAGTCGATACGCTGGCCCTGGCACGGCACGAATCGCCCGGCACCCTGAGCCCCTAGCGCGGAGCCGCCAGCGCACAGGCCCAGCACGACCATCGCGTGACGCACGACCTACCTGCCCATCTTGCGCTTCAGCTCCTCGAGGCGCCGGTCGGCGTCGGCGCTGCGCTCCGCCCTGGCGCGCTCGCGAGCCAGGGCATCGATCTCCTCTCTCGCGCGAGTACCCTCGGCCGACCCGGTCGGATCGAGCATTTCCTCGACTTCGTCACGCGCCGCGGCGTCGTGAGCGGCGTCCCCCGTGGTGTGCGGCACGCCAGTCATCGCGCGACGCAACTCGGCCTTCATCTCCTCGAGCTCGCGCTCTGCCAGCTCCACCTCTCGCTCCTGTACCGCGAGCTTGCCCTCCATCAGCGTGACCCGCTCCTGATGCTGACGCTCGAAGCGCTCCGCGACCGCGACCGTGTCGGCGTCCTTGATCGCGACCGCCAGCTCCTTTCGCCGCCGCACGGTCAGGAGCTCCTTCTGTTCGTGTTCGAGCTTCCGACGCGTGAGCGCCAGCGCCTGGCGGAGATCATCCACACCCATCGTGGCCTGCACGAGCGTGTTCTTCATCCGGACGACGATGGTGCGTCGGTCCTCCGGCTTGGTGGCTCGCTCAAGCAGCTCGTTCAGGGACTGCCTCAGTTGCTCGAACACGTGTGGGCGGAGTGGGGGCCTGCGTCGATTAGCTTGTCGGGGTGTCAGCTGACCTTGGGTGCGCGGGTACCATACCCTCGGGTGTTATACCCATGCAACTGCATTCGTTGCGCCTATGACCGCCTCGGCACTCGTCGCGCTCACGTCCACTACGAAGGACATAGGCGGCCTGATTCGAGTTCGCCTCAACGAGGCATACGTGGATGCCGTCCGGTCGGCGGGACTTACGCCGCTGGTCCTACCCCCGCTGGCCCCGGCCGAGCTGGAACCGGTGATCGAGGCCGTCCAGGGCGTGGTCTTCACGGGCGGCGAAGACGTTGATCCGGCGGAATACGGCGCGGCGATGGGACCCAGGACAGACGCGCCGCATAGACAACGTGACCGCTGCGAACTGGCGCTTGCACGGCTGGCGCACGACCGTCGCAAGCCCACTCTGGCCATCTGCCGCGGCATCCAGTTGGTGAATGTGGCGCTGGGTGGAACGCTCGTTCAGGACATCGCGTCGGAGTGCCCTGACGCTCTCACGCACGACCAGAGCAAACAGCGGGAGAGCCGCGTGCACGACGTGAGAATCGAGCACGATTCGATGCTGGCAGGCGCGATTGGAGCCACCGACATCTCGGTCAACTCGTCGCACCATCAGTCAGTCGGCCGCGTCGCGGACGGACTACGGGTCACGGCGCGCGCGCCGGATGGAATCATCGAAGGCGCCGAGTGGACACGCGACGACTGGTGGATGCTGGCCGTGCAGTGGCATCCCGAGGAGCTGGTTCAGGATCGCGCGGATTGGGACCGAGGAATCTTCAGGGCCTTTGCGAGCGCGGTGCGCTCGAACATGCCGTAAGTCCGTCCGCGAGGGCGGTCAGCCCGCGAGCTTCCAGCGATACTCGTCCCGCACTTGGCGCATCAGTCGTTCGGGAGAGTTGACGTTCGGAAAAAGGAGGCGGTCCGAGACCGCGTTGAGGGCTACGCGCACGAGCCCGAATCGGGCAGCGACCGACGCATACACATCTGCCATGCCGTACTGCTCGGCGATGCGATGCTCGGCGGCGAGCTCGAAGCCGCGCTTGCCCAGCTCCTCGAAATACCCCAGGTCCGGGCCGCCGCGGCGCCATTTGCGCTGTTCGATGTAGTCCGGGAACAGACCGGCCACCCAGAGTGCCTGGTTGCCGAGATGGACACGCACGAGAAACGCCCGGCGCGGATCACGGTCGTTGACGTCATCCAGCAATGAGGCGAGCGAGTCGTACAACTGGTCGTCCGCCTCGCTGATGCGCTCCGAACGTCTGCGCAAGCCAAACGTCAACAACAGCGCCGCGATATAGTCACTCATGACGCGATCACGCTCACCTGCGCGCATCAGCGCATGCCTGACGATGACGTAGAGAAAGAGCGGCAGCGAGGCGTATGCGCCCAGCCGCGAGTGAAGGATCGCTGCCGGGAGCCGCTCGTCGTCGAGGATTGCGTCCAGCCCCTCGTCAGCCAAGCGCTGCTGTGCCCGGTCCAGATCCTCCGCGGACTCGCGGGCAAGCAGTCGCAGCGCTAGCTGCGCGTCTTCGCGTGACAGCCGATGCCTGACGTTGGCCAGAATCATCCGTTGCACTCCTCCTCAGACCATACCCGCGATCGGTTCGGAAGATGTGGCAAGAACAGGTTCTGTCCTGTGGACTGCCCAGGCCGGCTGGGGTAAAACCTTTAGCACTCGGCATTTGCGAGTGCTAGCGGGGACGCTTCTCCGAATTGGCGAGGGTCAGCCCAAGATCGGCAAGGAGCGCTCCAATCCGAGCCATCTTGTCGTAGTCGATCTTCTGGGGCTCGTCGGACACCTTGTGATAATCCTCGTGCAACCCGGTGGTGAAGAAGACAATCGGGATTCCCTTGCGCGCGTAATTGAAGTGGTCGCTACGCTCGTAGAGCTTTTCGGGGTGAGTGGTCGAATCCCACTCGTGGTCCAACTGGAGCGGGGGCGTTTGCCGGGCGTTCACGCTGTCGAGGATCGCTCCCAGCCTCGCGCTCTGATTGTTGGGTGCAGCCCTTGGACCGACAACGTACAGACGGTTGGCGGCGGACGCCCCGCTCGCGATCGAGTTGAATGACGCGGTGGGTCCGCCTCTACGGCCAATCATGTCGGCATTGAGCTGCGCCACGATCGAGTCGATCGGCACTGTCGGGTGATCCGTGAAGTACGCGGAGCCCAACAGGCCCTTCTCTTCGCCGATGTGCCACACGAAGAGGATCGAGCGCCTGGGCCGTGCCGGCTTCAGCGCCGCAGCGGTCGCAAGCAGCGTGACGCTGCCGGATCCATCGTCATCCGCGCCATTTGCGATCGAGTCCGGCCGCATGCCGGACATTATCCCGATGTGATCGTAGTGAGCGCCGTACGCGACGTACGACTTGTTCCTGCGCGGATCCGATCCGCGCAGGATGGCGACCACGTTGTATCCCGTGAACGGCTCGTGACGGACTTCGACGTGCCCGACGAAGCGGCGCCCCGTCAGCGGCTGCGGTGAATCGTCGTTTGGCCAGTTGGCGGGAAGCAGCGGTGACCCGGCACGGGCCAGGCCCACGAGCACCATCGGCAGTTGCCGCTGACTGTCGGTCGTGGTCTGATCGCCGGGCGAAGCACTCACCGAGCGCATCAGTTCCGGCTGGAGCATGGAGTAAAAGTCCTTCGTGCCGCCGTGCATCAGCAGGATGATGGCAGCCGGGCGCAGCTGGAGCGCGCGCACCAGGCGCTGTCCCAGCTCGTCCTGTGATTCCAGCTTCGTGCGCGCCGCGGTGTCCTTTACGCTCGGCGGCGCCGCGTGCACCATCACGATCACCTTGCCGGGCTCCGTGATGCCCTTGAAGTCGTCGCGGCCCATCGTGTTCATGCCATAGCCGGCAAACACCACGTCGCCCTGCGCGTTGCGCTTCGGTGTCGGTACGCCGGCGCCGAGGTTGACCCAGGGGATGACGTCGCCCGGTACGGAGAGTGGGCTCGAGTTCGGCCCCATGGTCACGGAGAGCTGAGTCCCCGGGCCGAAGCTGTCCTTGATGAGCGGCACGCGCTGGAGATAGAGACTGTCACCCGCCGGCTCGAGACCCATGGCCATCACGCGGTCTACCAGGAAGCGCGCCGCCCGGGTCGCCGCCCGTGTGCCCGTCTCGCGTCCAGCGAATGAATCAGACGCGAACACCGTCAGATCCCGGCGCAGCACGTCCGGCCGGATGGGACCTGGGCGACCAGGAGTCACCGCCGGCGCCGGGGGTGGACCTCCGGCGCATGCAGCCAGCGTCACTAAACCAAGTATCAGGCGATGCCGCATCGTTACTCCTGTGGTCGCTGTGAAACCGCGTGAAAAAAGCACCGGACGCTAAGCGCCCAACTGCTGCTGCCGCAAGCGTCAAGCGCTGACCGACACGTCCGTTGCTTGAACAAGGACCAGCGAGTCCGTGTAATAGTCTGTGGCGCCCCGCGAGTTCGCCCTCCTAGCTTCCAAGGGCGTTCCACGAAGACGACTCGAGGTCATTGTCCGTGCTCTACATCTGCATTCCCGCCTACAACGAAGCTCCAACCGTCGGCCTTCTGCTCTGGCGCCTTCGCCGCGTCATGCAGGAGTTCGCGCGGGAATACGAGATCATCGTGTACGACGACGGGAGTGACGACGCCACTGGAGAGACGCTCAAGCCCTACACGGAGGTACTACCGCTCACCGTGATCAGCGGGAGCGCGCACCGTGGCTACGGGCATGCGCTCGACGCGTTGGTTCGTGCCGTCGCCAAGCGCACTCGCTATCCACGGCGGGACGGCCTGGTGATGATGCAAGCCGATTTCACCGACAGACCGGAAGATCTGCCGGAGCTGATCAAGCGTTTCGAGGGCGGCGCTGACGTCGTCGTCGCGGAGTGCGAGCCGGCCGAGAGCTGGCCGGCGCCCGTCCGTCTGCTGCGTCGCATGGCCCCGTTCATCACGCGTCCGTTCCTCAAGCTGCCCGACGTGAAGGATCCGTTCGGCACGCTCCGCGTGTATCGCATCTCCGCCCTGAGAGATCTCGTGAAGGCCGCCGGCGACGAGCCGGTGGTGCGCTCGGACGGATGGTCGGCGAACATCGAGATCCTGGTTCGCGTGGCCCGTTTCGCCCGACGCGTCGAGGCGGTGTCGTTCAAGCCTCACTACGAGCTGCGTCCACGCACCAGCCGGATCCGTCCGTGGCGCCACGCGCTGGAATTGTTCCGTTCAGTGCGCGCCATGCGCGGCGTGACATCGACCGCGTCGTGATCATGTTGCGCCACACCGCAGTTGCGCTGACGGCGCTGGCATTGCGAGTGGGTGCGCAGGACAGCGCGACGGCCACGGTCGTGGACTCGGTGGTGCCCAAGATCGCGACTCGTGCAGCTGTTCCCTTCGGCGCCGGCGAGCGCGCCGACTACTCGGTGAAGTACGGACCGTTCTCGGTGGGCTCTGGCGTCATGGAAGTCATCGGACTCGACACCATCCGCGGACTCGAGACCTGGCACACGATCTTCCGCGTTCGCGGAGGAGTGCCGGGCTTCCGTGTCAACGATCGCATGGAAAGCTGGATCGATACGCAGACGCTATCGTCGTTGCGGCACCGTCAGGAGTTGAGCGAGGGCAGCCGCGAGCGCGAGCGCCAGTTCGAGATCTTTCCCGACCAGCGCCACTACGTGGAAGAGGGGCAACCGCCGCAACCCACGGTGGAGAATCCGCTCGACGACGGCTCATTCCTGTATTTCATCCGGACCATCCCGCTCGAGATCGGCAAGGAGTACGTTTTCGAACGGTACTTCAAGCCGGACCGGAATCCGGTTCGCATCAAGGTGCTGCGCCGCGAGTCCATCAGCGTGCCAGCGGGAAAGTTCGATGCCGTCGTGGTGCAACCCATCATCAAGGCGCGCGGCGTGTTCTCGGAGAACGGCCGCGCGGAAGTATGGCTCAGTGACGACGATCGCCGGGTGATGATCCAGATGAAATCGCACCTCAAGTTCGGGTCGCTCAACCTGTACCTGAAGTCGTATCGGCCGCCGACGGCAGCACCGCCGGACACGTCTGTCGCGAAGCGATGAGCCGCCGCTCGCCGGACTCCAAGCGAGCGAAATCCACTCCCGAAGTAGATCTGTCGAAAGTTCGCACGGTGCCCGTCACGCGCCGTGAGAACAAGGTGAGCGCCGACGAGTTCGCGAAGGTGCCCGGAAAGGATCGATCGTTCGGCGCCTTCATCGCGTCGCTTCCGGACATCCTGGTCGCGCGCGACTTTCGGCGCGTGGTTGATGCGATCGTCGCTGCCCACACGAAGCAGCGCGCCGTCGTCATCATGCTCGGCGGCCACATCGTGAAGACCGGCTTGTCGCCACTGCTGATCAAGCTGATCGAGCGTCGTATCGTCACACACGTGGCGATGAACGGATCCGCCGCCATTCACGACTTCGAGATCGCGCGCTTCGGCGCCACCTCGGAAGACGTGGCCAAGGGCCTCAAAGACGGCACGTTCGGCATGGCGGACGAAACCGGCCGTGAGATGAACGAGGCGTTCGTCGACGGAAGCCGGAACAGCCAGGGAATGGGTGAAGCGCTCGCGGTGCGATTGGATCACGCGAAGACGGCCGACCCGCAGCTGTCGGTCATCCTGAATGCCTGGCGCAACGACGTGCCCGTCACGGTGCATGCCGCGATTGGCGCGGAGATCATTCATCAGCATCCCAGCGCGAGTGGCGCCGCCATCGGCGACACCAGCCATCGCGATTTCCGGCGCCTGGCGCAGTCTCTCGTGGCCCTCGACGACGGCGGCGTGGTCCTCAACCTGGGCAGCGCGGTCATCATGCCCGAGGTGTTTCTCAAGGCGCTCACCATAGCCCGCAACCTGAACAAGGGGCGCCCGCAGAATTTCGTCACCTGCGACCTGGACATGATGCGTCACTACCGGCCGCGCATGAACGTTGTCCAGCGTCCCACGCTCCATAGTGGAAAGGGCTACGAGATCACGGGGCACCACGAGCTCATGGTGCCACTCCTCGTCTGGGCCGTGCTCGAGCAAATCGAGGCCTGAGCGTCTCGAAAAAAAAAGGCCGCGTCGTAGCGCGGCCTTCTGCTGTTGCGATTTCCCCGCAGTTACATGCTCGACCACTTCGAGCGCAGTCGATGCGCCGTGTCGGGACTCACGACCCGGATCACGAAGTAAATGAGGAGTCCGACGATCGCGATCTTGACGCCGAGAAACAGCAGATAGATCAGGATGCCGAACAGCGTTCCAAACAGGCCGAAAATGAGCTTCAGCGCGAAGAGGCCCAGCAGCGCGAACAGCCCGATCATGAAAACAGTGCGAATCATTGCTGACGTTCTCCCAAACTGAGTTTCCTGGTTCGCCGTACGCGGGGGCTGGCCCCGGAGTTTCACAGATCGTACACCTTCTTCCCCCGCATCGCCATGGCGCGCTAGGGGATAACCCGCTAACCGGCGTCATGCGCCTTATCTGGTTAGCTTACGCTACCGCCCCAATTCATGGGGGGTAGATTACGCGCTCCGTGAGCGAACCACTCTATCAAATCATGGGACGCCACCGCGTCCAGCCGCTTCCCGAGCGGAAGCCCAGCTGGCTCAAGGTGAAGGCGCCGGGCGGTCCCAACTATTTGCGGCTGAAGCAGCTGATGCGGTCCCTGGACCTCCATACAGTCTGCGAAGAGGCCCATTGTCCCAACGTCGGTGAATGCTGGGAGCATGGTGCCGCCACCTTCATGATCCTGGGCGATGTGTGTACCCGAAACTGCGCGTACTGCGCGGTCGCCCATGGCCGGCCCCCGAAGTTCGACCCGGCGGAGCCCGAGCGAGTCGGTGAGGCGGTGGCGACGATGCGACTGCGCCACGCGGTCATCACATCCGTCGATCGCGACGATCTGCCCGACTACGGCGCCTGGGCGTTCGCGGAGACCATCCGGCAGATCCACGAGCGCGTGCCGGACTGCTCGGTCGAGGTGCTGGTCCCCGACTTCCAGGGCGATGAGGACGCGATTCGCGCGGTCCTCGATGCCCGCCCCGAGATCTACAATCACAACACCGAGACCGTGCCGCGCTTGTACAAGAAGTGCCGGCCGGGAGGCCGCTACGAGCGGGTGATGCAGATTTTCCGCTTCGCCAAGGCCACCGCCCCTGACATCCCAACCAAGACTGGGATCATCCTCGGCATGGGCGAGACGAATGAGGAAGTCGTCGCGGTCATGCGCGACCTGCGCGCGGTCGACGTCGACATCCTCACGCTGGGCCAATACCTCCGTCCGTCGGACGCGCACATCGCGCTCGACCGCTACGTCACGCCGGACGAATTCACGTACTTCCGAGAGATCGGCAAGGACATGGGTTTCAGACACGTTGAATCGGGACCACTCGTGCGTTCGAGCTATCACGCATGGGAGCAGGTCCAGGCTGCGGGCGTGTGAACAACATCGAACTGCTGCGCTCGATGCTGCTCCAGCGGCGCTTCGAGGAACGCACCGCCGAGGCGTATGCGCTGGGCAAGATCGGTGGCTTCTGCCACCTGTACATCGGTCAGGAAGCGGTGAGCACTGGCACGTTCGCCGTGCTGCGTTCCGACGACTACGTGATTACGACGTATCGTGACCACGGCCAGGCACTCGCTCGCGGGATATCCCCGCGCGCGATCATGGCCGAGCTGTTCGGCCGTGCCGACGGCTGCTCCCGCGGCAAGGGCGGTTCGATGCACCTGTTCGATCGCAACCTGAACTTCATGGGCGGTCACGGCATCGTCGGCGCGCACGTGCCGCTCGCCACCGGCGTCGGGTTCGCCATCAAGTATCGCGGCGGCGACCAGGTATGTGTGTGCTTCATGGGCGAGTCGGTGGTGAACACCGGCGCGTTCCACGAAGCGCTCAACATGGCAGGCCTGTGGAAGCTGCCCGTCGTCTACATCATCGAGAACAACCGGTACGGGATGGGCACCGCGCTGGAGCGCGCGTCGGCCATTCACGACATCCACGAGCGCGGCGCCGCGTACAACATGCCGCGGTCGCAGTGCGACGGGCAGGACGTGTTCGCGATGCGCGCCGCCGTGCAGGAAGCCGTCGATCGCGCGCGCAAGGAATCGGTCCCGACGCTGCTCGAGGCGCGCACGTACCGCTTCATGGGCCACTCGATGTCGGACGCGGTGAGCGGCACCTACCGCACCAAGGCCGAGCTGGAAGAATGGCAGAAGCGCGATCCGATCGTGCTCCTTCGCATGCAGATGCAGGAGAAGGGTGAGCTCACGGACGAGCAGCTGCACAAGCTCGACGAGGAGATCAAAGCCGAAGTCCAGGACGCGCTGGATTACGCGGAAAAAAGTCCCGAGCCGCCGGCGGAAGCGCTGTACGAGGACGTCCTGGTGGATACGACGAGCGATGCGACGGCTGAGGCGGTCGCCGCAGACTGAACAAATCGAGAATGCCCGTAATCACGTATCGCGATGCACTGAATCAGGCGCTGCGGGAGGAAATGCAGCGCGACGACCGCGTCTTCATCATGGGCGAGGAGGTCGGCGTCTATCAGGGCGCATACAAGGTTTCCAAAGGCCTGCTCCAGGAATTCGGCGAGATGCGCGTGGTGGACACGCCCATCACCGAGCTGGGGTTCGCCGGTGTCGGCGTGGGCGCGGCGATGGTCGGCCTGCGGCCGGTGATCGAGTTCATGACCTGGAACTTCGCCGTGCTGGCGCTGGACCAGGTCCTGAACGCCGCGTCCAAGATGCTCTACATGTCGGGCGGCCAGTATCCCATTCCAATGGTCTTCCGCGGCCCGAATGGCGCCGCGCTGCAGCTGTCGGCGCAGCACTCGCAGTCGTTCGAGTCGTGGCTGGCGCACATGCCGGGCGTGAAAGTCGTGACGCCTGGGACGCCCTACGACGCCAAGGGGCTCCTGAAGAGCGCGATCCGGGACGACAACCCGGTGCTCATGCTCGAGGGCGAGATGCTGTACAACACAAAGGGGGAGGTTCCAGACGAGGAGTACACCGTCCCCATTGGCCAGGCGGATCTCAAGCGCGAAGGCGAGCACTGTACCATCGTCACCAGCGGCAAGATGGCTCTGGTGGCGATGCAGGCCGCGGATCAGCTGGCAAAGGAGAATATCCGCGTCGACGTCGTTGATCTCCGCACGGTACGTCCCATGGATGTCGAAGCGATCAAGACGTCCGTGAAGAAGACGAACCGCGCTGTGGTGCTGGAAGAGGGCTGGGAGATCGCCGGGATCGGCGCACAGGTCGTGGACTACATCCAGCGCGAGTGCTTCGACGATCTCGATGCCCCGGTGGTACGCGTGCACCAGGCCGACACGCCCATGCCCTACGCCAAGAACCTTGAGAAGCTGGCCAAGCCGGACGCGCCCAAGACGATGGCGGCGGTGAAGAAAGTCATGTACCTCGAGTAGCCGGATAGCCCATGGCGACGAAGATCTTCATGGAGGCGCTCTCGCCCACGATGGAAGAGGGACGCCTCGTCAAATGGATGAAGAACGAAGGCGACGCGGTGAAGAACGGCGACGTTCTGGCCGAGGTCGAGACGGACAAAGCCGTCATGGAGCTCGTCGCCCGCGGTGACGGGGTGCTGCGCAAGCGCCTCGTCGCCGAGGGCGAGTCGCGTCCGGTCGGTCAGCTCGTGGGCGTCATTGCCGCAAGGGACGAGAATATCGACGCGATCCTCGCCGAGGCGGGGGGAGCCGCCGCGGCACCAGCTGCGCCAGCCGAGCAGGCCGCGCGCGCCGAAGCGCCAGCACCGCCTGCGCAGAAGGCCGCGGCCGCGCCGACCGCCGCGGCTCAACCACCTGCCCCGCCTGCCCCGCCTGCGCCGCCGGCGCCGACCGCGCCCACAGCGGCAGCGCCAGCTCCGCAGCGCGCCGATGAAGGCAACGGCGGTCGAGCCAAGAGCTCGCCACTGGCGCGCCGGATGGCGAGCGAACGTGGATTGGACATTTCGATGGTCCAGGGCTCGGGCCCCGGTGGCCGGATCGTCAAGCGCGACATCGAGCAAGCTGCTCAGGCGGGCGGCGTTCCAGCCAAGGCGCCTGCAATGGCTCCGGCGGCTCCCGCTCCGGCACGGGTCGGAGACTTCCAGGACATCGCGCTCACCCAGATTCGCAAGACCATCGCGCGACGCCTGTCCGAGTCCATCGGGCCGATTCCGACCTTCTATCTCACCGCGGAATTCGATCTCACCCGCGCGTCGGAGATGCGCGAGGCAATGCTCGAGCTGGGCGAGGCGTTCAAGGTCTCGATCAACGACATCGTGCTCAAAGCGGTCGCCACGGCCCTCGCGCAGCATCCCGAAGTGAACGCGCATTGGCTGGGCGACCGGATCCGCCAGCACAACCGGGTGCATCTCGGGATGGCCGTGGCCACCGATGACGGTCTGATCGTCCCTGTCATCTTCGACGCGGATCGCAAGCGCCTCAGCGAAATCGCACGCGAGACCAAGGAGCTCGCGAAGCTCGCGCGCGAACGCAAGCTCAAGCCGGAGCAGTACACGGGCTCGACGTTCTCCGTCAGCAACCTCGGCATGATGCAGATCGACCAGTTCACGGCGATCATCAATCCGCCGGAGGTCGGGATCCTCGCCATTGGAACCGCCGAAGAGGTGCCGGTCATCGTGAACGGTGAGCTGGCGACGCGGAAGCGCGTGCGCGTCACGATGAGCTGCGACCATCGCGCCGTTGACGGCGCGGTGGGTGCGCGATTCCTGGTGACTCTGCGTCGACTGATCGAGAACCCGCTCATGCTGGTGTACTGACGGGGTGCCCGCGCCCATTCCCATTCCTATTTCCCATTCCGCAATTCCGTCATGTCCACCTTTGACGTGATCTTCATCGGCGGCGGCCCCGCCGGATACGTGGGTGCGATTCGCGCAGCCCAGCTGGGCCTCAGCACAGCCGTGGTCGAACGTGAGCTGCTCGGCGGCACGTGCGTGATCTGGGGCTGCATCCCGGCCAAGGCGCTGCTGGAAGCCGCCTACATCGCCGAGAAAATGAAAAAGGCGCCGGAGTTCGGCGTGACGCCCGGCGACGTGAAGCTGGACTTCGGCGTCGCGATGAAGCGGTCGCGCGCCGTGAGCACCCAGAACTCCAAGGGCGTCGAGTTCCTCTTCAAGAAGAACAAGATCACCTGGATCAAGGGGAACGCGAAGCTCGCCGGCAAGAACGCGATCACGGTCAAGACCCCGGAAGGAAAGGAAGAGAAGTACGACGCGAAGAAGGCGATCATCATCTGCACCGGGTCGCGCGTGAAAGGCCTGCCGCAGATCGGCCTCGAGCTCAACAAGAAGACGGTCATCTCGTCGGACGAAGCGCTGATCCTCGAGAAGACCCCCAAGAACATCACCATCGTCGGCGCTGGCGCGGTGGGCTGCGAGTTCGCTGACGTGTTCGCGTCATTCGGGTCCCAGGTGACGATCATCGAAGTCATGCCGGGCCTGCTGCCCGTCGAGGATGTCGAGTCGTCCAAGGAGCTGGAGCGCTCGTTCAAGAAGCGGAAGATCGACGTCCTCACCGGCGCGAAGATCTCCAACGTGAAGGTCGGGAAGGACTCGGTCACGATGACGGTCGAGTCGGGTGGCGCGAAGAAAGAGCTGAAGTCGGACGTGGTACTCGTCGCCGCCGGTCGTGCGCCCAACGTCGAGGAGGTCGGTCTCAAGGAGCACGGCATCCAGGTGACCGAGCGCGGCTTCATCAAGATCAACGAGCGGATGGAGACGAGCGTCAAGGGCATCTACGCCATCGGCGACGTCGCCGGTCCGCCGATGCTGGCCCACAAGGGCGAGCGCGAAGGCATCATCGCCGCCGAGGTCATCGCCGGACATCACGCGCAGGTGCTGGACTACACCAACGTCCCCGGCGCGACGTATTGCCATCCGGAGGTCGCCTCTGTCGGCCTCACGGAGCAGCAGTGCAAGGACAAGAAGATCGACTACAAGGTGGGCAAGTTTCCGTTCATGGCCAGCGGTCGTGCCCGCACGTCAGGCGAGACGGAAGGCTTCGTGAAGGTCATCCGCGGCGCCAAGTACGGCGAGATCCTGGGCGCGCACATCGTTGGCGCGCACGCCACCGAGATGATTCACGAGTTCGTGCTGGCACGCACGAACGAGTACACGGTGGAGGAAATCGACCTGGCGATTCACGCCCACCCGACACTGTCCGAAGCGATCGGCGAGGCATCGCTGGATTCGCTGGGCAAGATGCTCCAAGCGTAACAAAAGCAGGGCACAGCGCGGATGACGCGGGTTGGGCGGAAACGGCAGGAAGATTTGATGAGTGAGAGAGAACTCTGGGTCGTCGATCTTGGGCGTCGCCGCTACGGCGAGGTTCTCGAACTACAGCGAGCCGTCGCGCGTGCGCGCATCAGCGGCGAGATCGCCGAGGATGTGCTCTTGCTGGTCGAGCACGAGCCCGTCATCACGCTCGGCAGGTCGTCAAAGGACGCGCACCTGCTCGCCAATCCAGAGCAATTGCGGAAGCGGGGTGTCGACGTGTTCGAGGTCGAGCGCGGCGGCGACGTCACCTTCCACGGCCCCGGCCAGTTGGTGGGCTATCCGATCATCGATCTCAAGCGCCACAAGCAGGACCTGCACTGGTACCTGCGCCAGGTCGAAGAAGTGCTCATTCGCGCACTCGGCCGGCTGGGCGTCGAAGCGGGACGGGTCGAGAAGTATACCGGCGTCTGGACCCGCAACCGGAAGATCGCGTCCATCGGCGTGCACGCACGCGATTGGGTCACGTGGCACGGGTTTGCGCTCAACGTGACGACAGAACTTTCGTACTTCGACCTCATCGTCCCGTGCGGGATTCCGGAGGTCGCGATGACCAGCATCGAGCGCGAGCTGACTGAGCGCGCTGAAGGCGTATGTCTGGCGCAGTCGCCGGACCTGGCCGCCGAGACGCGCGAAGTGGTGACAGCGACCGCAGGCGCGGTATTCGACTTGCACCCGCGTGTTCGGCGGGTGGAAGATCTCGCGCTCGGGGCGGAACTCGCGACTTAGCGCTGCGAAAAGTTGATCTGCATCCGCAGCATCTCACAGACCGACCGACCGCGGTCCCGTGCGGGTGAGAATCGGACTCTCGGCAACACCGCCGCGACATTGAAGCGGACGTTCTTGCTGGTTTCCGGCGGCAGGATGATCGATGCCGTGTCGACGCGGCCCACCGAGTCGACGACAAACTGGGCCCACACGGTCGCCGGCGGGACGCGACTGATGATGCCAAGGATCGGCATCGACGGCGACCCCCCAAGGACGACGCCCTGAATGATCGGTACGGTCGCACCCGCCGGCGATGGCTGTCCTATCACCTGACTCGTCACGGCGGCCGGCGCAGCGTGCTGAAACGCCATCGGATCGGGATCCGGAGCCGACTCCAGCAGCTGCTCCGTGAAACGGACGAGATACTTGCTCTGTTTCTCCTCGTCCGCATTGGCCAACACCAAGGCGCCATAGGTGGGCGCCCACCCTTTCGTGTCCAGTCGCACGCGGTACGTGCCGGGGCGCGGAGCCTGCAGGCTGAACGTCCCGGTCGGGCCCGTCATGTCGTTGACAACCACGTTCAGCGCGCTGTCCTCGAGCGCCACGCGCGTACATGCCAATGGTCGTTTGGTATCCGCGTCCAGCGCCTCTCCCACAAACCACGGCGCATGCGGATCCGGAGGGTACGCGGCGATCACCGCGACCGACACGGTTTCCATCCCGAGCCCGAGGCTTTGCTGGGCCTCCTCGGCAAGCGCAAACCGCACGGTGGTTCGGCCGGGCCCGGACGCAATGAATTGGCCGTCGGCCTGAAACTCGATCGTGCGCGATCGGGTCCACGACCAGCGAATCCAGTGTGTCTGACCCAGCACCTGGCCCACGCTGTCCACGACGAGCAGTCGAACGCGCTGGAGGCTGCTCCGCTCGCCGGGTGTGACCTCGAGGGTTTCGGGAACCGCGCGCAGCGATCGTGCGCGTCCCGCAAGCGCCTTGAAATCGTTTCGAGTCAGCTCGGTGTATTGTGGTCCCGTTTCAGTGCGCCGGACTGAATCGAGCCGCTGTTGTCCGGCGAGCTGCTCGCGGGCCGATGGGTCTCCGGCCGAAGCCAGCGCCGCGACCGCCATCGCATTCGACGAATCGGCACGCCAGCTGAATCCGAAATGATAGCCGAAGGGCATGAAGGCATTCGCCGGCTCGATGCGGAGCGCCATCATGCGCCCCCCTGGCCGAACGCGCAGATTCACGCGCTTCGGCTCGCACCTCCCCTTGATGTTCTGGCAGTTGGTCAGTGAGACGCTGAACACCGTCACCGGCACGGTGGACCGATTCAGGACATAGACGAGGTGTGCCGGAGGATTGCCCTGTCGCTCCTCGGTGTCCGAAAAGATGGTTTCGGGGGTTGGCGCAACGTACGCGCTTTGCGCCACACCACGACCCGTGACGAGACACACCATCATCGAGCCGATTGTGATCGACGACGAGAGAAGCGAGCGCACTGGGAGGACGGTCGGGCGTGAAGTGGCCGCTCAACGTCGTCGCTCAGCGGATGCGGTCAATACAATACCCGCGCGCACAATCACTCGTCAAACTCGATTTCTCTACATTGCGCGTCTCGAGTCGATGAACCTCCGAGTTTGCGACGGAATGGTTCCACTCGCGTCGGGTGGGATCGCACAAATCGTATTCGCCGCGAATTATCAACACTCGCTTGATGTTTTTTTTGCGCTGGCTCACGATTCGAGTCCCAAATTCTGTTGCTGTTCCCGCCGATGCACCCGTTGTACGTTGAGCCGTGACTGACGAGCTCCGCATCTATCCCCGGCGCGAACGCGAGGTCAAGCCCGCGAACGGTGGGCGCGACTTCAGCGCCGAGCTCAATGCGGAGCAGTGCGCGGCAGCGTCGCATGGCGATGGTCCGCTCCTCGTCATCGCCGGCGCGGGCACCGGCAAGACGCGCACGCTCGTCTATCGCGTTGCCCAGCTCATCGACCGGGGCGTGTCTCCGGAACGGATTCTCCTGCTCACGTTCACGCGACGCGCCGCGCAGGAGATGCTGTCCCGCGCCGAGCGCCTCGTGGGGACGGCGAGCAGCAAGGTGCACGGCGGCACGTTCCACGGGACGGGACATCGCCTGCTGCGGCGATTCGGGCAGCACGCGGGGATGCCGTCCGAGTTCTCGATCATGGACCAGGGCGACGCGGTGGACCTCATGGGGATCGCGCGCGCCAACCTGGGCGTGGGCAAGAAGGAAAAGCGGTTTCCCAAGAAGGAAACGCTGCACTGGATGTACTCGCGGCACATCAACACCGAGATCCCGGTGGACGACCTGCTGCACGAGGAGGTCCCACAGTTTCTCGACTACTCGCAGGAGATCGTTCGCATCTTCGCGGAGTACATCGGCCGCAAGCAGGAGCGGGCGCTGCTGGACTACGACGACCTGCTGCTCTGCTGGGCGCTGATGCTCGAGCACTCGCCCGACCTGGCGACGCGCATCACCAGCCTGTACGACCATGTGCTGGTGGACGAGTACCAGGACACCAACCAGCTGCAGTGTCGCGGGGGGGGGGGGGG
>DASTVV010000021.1:0-31186 GCA_035758925.1 Gemmatimonadaceae bacterium | reverse complement strand
GTTCGCGCAGGCGGTGGCACTGGTCTATGCGGACCTGGAGAGCGCGCTCCGTACATCCAACGCCGTCGACTTCGACGACCTGCTCATGTTGCCGGTGCGCCTGCTCGAATCGAACGAGAAGGAATTGCAACGCTGGCAGACGCGCTTCGATCACGTCCTGGTCGACGAGTACCAGGACACCAACCGGGCGCAGTATCGATTCGTGAAGCTGCTGGCGGCGGTGCATCGCAACGTCTGCGTCGTCGGCGACGATGACCAGTCCATCTACGGCTGGCGCGGCGCCGACATCCGGAACATCCTCGACTTCACGCGCGACTTTCCGAACGCGGGCGTGGTTCGCCTCGAGGAGAACTACCGGTCCGCGCCGCCCATTCTCGAGCTGGCCAACGCGGTCATCAGCGTGAACACCTCGCGCATGGGCAAGACGCTGCGCGCCACGCGTTCGGGTGGTGAGCGCATCGCGCTCGTTCGCGCGCTGGACGAACGGGACGAAGCCGAATGGGTGATGAGCGACGTCCTGTCGCGGCGCGCCCAGCGCGGCCTGATGCTGCGCGACGTCGCGGTGCTCTACCGCACCAACGCGCAGAGCCGCGCGCTGGAAGAAGCGTGTCGGCGCCACACGATTCCGTATCGTCTGGTGGGTTCGGTGCGGTTCTACGACCGTCGCGAGATTCGCGACCTCATGGCCTATCTCCGGCTCATCGCGAATCCGTCCGACGACGAAGCATTCCGCCGGGCGGTGGGCGCACCACGCCGTGGCATTGGTGACACCACCGTCGAGTCGCTCGCGGAGCGCGCCGGCGCTGAAGACCTGTCGCTGTTTGCCGCCGCGACGCGTCCGGCTGTTCTTGCCGAGATGCGGCCCGCGGCGCGAACGGCGCTCGGCGGCTTCGTGACGCTCATCGAGAGTTTCCGAGCGCGCATCGCCGACTTGGCCGTGGACGAGCTGCTGCGTGAGCTGGTGGCCGACATCCACTATGCCGAGCATCTCAAGTCCGAAGGCGAGGAAGTCGCGCGCGAACGCATCGACAACGTCCGCGAGCTCATCAGCGGTGCCGCCGAGACAGTGGCCGAGCAGGGCGGGGAGGTTGGCGGGTCGCCGCTCGACGCGTTCCTCCAGCGCGCCGCGCTCGTCGCCGATGTGGACGCCCTCCGGCAGGAGGACGCGGACGCGATAACGCTGATGACGATGCACAATGCCAAGGGCCTGGAGTTCCCGACGGTGTTCATCACCGGTCTCGAGGACGGTCTCTTCCCATTGGCACGGGCGTACGACGATCCGCCATTGCTCGAGGAGGAGCGTCGTCTCTTCTACGTGGGCATCACGCGGGCGGAGCAGTCCCTGGCACTGACCTACGCCGAGGAACGCAGGCGCAACGGCGAATTGATGCGATCCAAGCAGTCCAGCTTCCTCGCGTCGATCCCGAAAGGCATGGTGGACGAGCGTTCTACCGTGAAGGCTCGCAGCACCGGCCGAGCCGTGCTTTCGTCGATGTTCGGCGGATCGTCCGGTGGCGGATATGGCGGAGGTACCTGGCGGCGTGGCGGTGGGGTTTCCGAGTCGCCGGACCGCTTCGATGACGATAGCTTCACGACCGTCCCCGCGGCTCGCCGTCGCGCCGGAACGCCGGTGTTCCGCCGCGCCGAGGCCGAGGACGAATCGCAGGATAACGCGACGCTGATCGTCGGAGCGCGCGTTCGCCATCGCAAATTCGGCGACGGTACCGTATGGGAGCTGTCCGGGGCCGGGCGCGATGCCAAGGTAAAAATCGACTTCGACGACGAGACCATCGGTCGCAAGACGCTGGTCGTCGCGCAGGCAAATCTCGAAACAGCCATCGACTAGCATGGATCCAGGCGCGAAAGCCGCGGCGGCCGCTGTCACCGTGGACGACGTGCGCCACGTCGCCATGCTTGCCCGGCTCGGTGTCAGCGACGAGCGAGCCCGGGCGCTCACGCGAGACCTGAACGCGATTCTGGAGCACATGGCGGTGCTCGCCCGCGTCGACACCACCGGGATCGACGAAACGGCCGCCAAGGCGGACGGCGGGATGCGTCTCCGCGACGAATCGGCGCCGTGTGTCCAGCTGGCCTCCAAGCCCGAGGCGTTCGCGCCGGAGATGCGCCACGGGTTCTTCATCGTTCCACGGTTGTCGAGCCACGAGGACGTCTCGGCGTGAGCGCCGAGGACAGGACGGCCACGGCAGCCGCCATCGCGGAGAGCGTTCGGAACGGGAAGCGCTTGGCCCAGGACGTCACGACCGCGGCTCTGGCGCGCGCGCGGCACGTGGACGAAAAGGAGAAGCTGAACGTCTTTCTCCAGCGCGCGGACAAACAGGCGGCGGAGTTCGCCGGGCGTCTTGGTGCGCCGCTCGAACGCAGTGCCCATCATCCGCTGCTCGGCGTGCCGTTCGCGGCCAAGGACAACATCGCGGTCACCGGACTGCAGGTGTCGTGCGGCTCGCGGATTCTCGACGGCTACGTGAGCCCCTACACCGCGACCGTGATCGATCGACTGCGGGACGCGGGCGCCGTCCTGATCGGCAAGACGAATCTGGACGAGTTCGCGATGGGATCGTCCACGGAATTCAGCGCGTTCGGTCCGACGAGGAATCCCATCGCGCCCGACCGGGTTCCCGGCGGATCGTCAGGCGGATCAGCGGCAGCGGTCGCCGCCGGCGTCGTTCCGATTGCGCTCGGCTCGGAGACCGGCGGATCCGTCCGCCAGCCCGCCGCGTTCTGCGGCATCGTTGGAGTGAAGCCCACGTACGGTCGCGTGAGTCGTCATGGGCTGGTCGCCTTCGGATCGTCGCTCGACCAGATCGGCGTCTTCGCGACGACCGTCACCGACGCGGCGATGACGCTCCGCGCGATCGCCGGCCGCGACGACCTCGACGCGACGAGCGCCGACGTCCCCGTGCCCGATTACATGATGGCCGAGGCAAGTTCGCTCGAAGGCATCGTCGTCGGGAGGCCGGCGGAGTATTTCCCGGCGGAGCTCGATGCGCGCATCGCGGCGCTGTGCGATCGCGCGTTCGACCGGATGCGATCCCTCGGCGCCGAGGTGCGGGACGTGACGCTGCCGCACACGGCGATGGCCATTCCCGTGTACTACGTCGTCGCGCCGGCGGAAGCCTCGTCCAACCTCGCGCGGTTCGATGGAGTTCGCTACGGACTGCGCGTCGCGGGAGACGGACTTCGCGGCATGTACGAGGCCACGCGCTCGCGCGGCTTCGGCCCGGAAGTCACGAGGCGCATCCTGCTCGGCACCTATGTGCTCTCCGCGGGCTATTACGACGCATATTATAGAAAGGCGATGCAGGTTCGCACGCTCATCGCTGGAGACTTTCGCAGGGTGTTCGACAGTGGCGTGCACGTGTTGTTCACGCCGACAACACCGACGCCGGCGTTTCCGTTCGGGTCCAGGAGCGATCCGTACGAGATGTACTTGAGCGACATCTTCACCTGCACCGCGAATCTGGCCGGGATCCCGGCCATGTCGCAGCCGATCGGCCGCGTGGATGGGCTGCCCGCGGGTGGCCAGTTGATGGCTGCGCACTTCGACGAAGCGCGGATGTTCTCCGTGGCGTCGGCGCTCGAGCGTGGCCTGGGCGCGGAGGCGCACGCCTGATGTCACCGGGCCACGAGTACGAGATGGTCGTGGGCCTCGAGGTCCACGTTCAGCTCAAGACCGAGACGAAGGCTTTCTGCGGATGCCGGACGTCGTTCGGCGATCCGCCGAACACCAACGTGTGTCCGGTCTGCCTCGGACTTCCGGGTGCGTTGCCAGTGTTGAACACGCACGCTGTGGATCTCGCTGTTCGCGCCGCCCTCGCGCTTGGCTGCGACGTTCAGGAGGTCTCGATCTTTGCCCGCAAGAACTACTTCTATCCGGATCTGCCCAAGGGCTACCAGATTTCCCAGTACGACCGGCCCCTCGCGACCAGTGGCAAGCTGGAGATCGTGACTCGCGACGCGACGCCCGACGCCCGACGCCCGCCGAAGCACGAGGCCCGAAGCACGGTGCGGATTACGCGCGTGCACATGGAGGAGGACGCGGGCAAGTCGCTCCACGACCGCTTTCCCGGCGTGACGGCCATCGATCTGAATCGCGCCGGCGTACCGCTCATCGAGATCGTGAGTGAACCGGATATGCGTTCGGCCGCGGAGGCTGGCGCGTATCTGCGGACGTTGAAGCAGATCCTGGAGTACATGGCGGTCAGCGACGTGAGCATGGAAGAAGGCAGTCTCCGCGTCGACGCCAACGTCAGCGCACGCCGGCGCGGAGAGGAGCGACTCGGGCAGAAAACCGAGGTGAAGAACATGAACTCGTTCTCCGGCGTCGAGCGTGCACTGGAGGTCGAGTTCGCGCGGCAGTGCGCCGTGCTCGACGCCGGCGGCGTGGTGGAGCAGCAGACCATGCTGTGGGATGCCTCGACGGGCCAGGTGCGTCCGGCGCGCGCGAAGGAAGCCAGCCACGACTACCGCTACTTCCCGGACCCGGATCTGCCGCCGCTGCGCCTGGACCGCGCGCACATCAAGGAATCGCTGGCGCAGCTGCCCGAGCTTCCGCGTGCCCGGCGCGAGCGCGTGCAGCGCGTTTACCAGCTGGGCGACTACGAAGTCGACGTGCTCACGGCATCACCCGCGCTGGCGGACTACTTCGAAGGCGTTGCACGCCAGCACGGCGACGCGAAAGCAGCGGCCAACTGGGTGATGGGGGAGGTGCTCGCCGCGCTGAACGCCACCGGCCAGACCATTGCGCATTTCTCCGTGCGTCCCAGAGACCTGGCGGACCTGCTCAACCTGGTGCGTGACGGCACCGTCACCCATACAGCGGGGAAACAGATCTTCGGCGTCATGGTGAAGACCGGCGATCCCCCGGCGGACATCGCGAAGCGCGAAGGGCTGCTCAAGGTGTCGGACGACGCGGCGCTGCGTCGTTGGCTCGACGAGGCCCTGGCCGACAACCCACGCGAGGCCGAGCGCTATGCGGCGGGCGAAAAGAAGCTTCAGGGCGTGCTGATCGGTGCGGCGATGAAGAAATCCAAAGGCAGCGCGGATCCCAGACGCCTTGCTCAGCTGCTCGCCGAACGGTTCGGCACATAAAGCGGTTCGACCAGCATCCTGGCGAATGCCAGCCCGGTGGCTGGCATGCTGAAGTGCTGCTCCACGCGATCGCGCACCTCGTCCGGCCCGCCGGTACGCAGCGCGTGCCGGCGAACGCGCTTCGCGAGGCGCAGCGGTGCCTCGCCCGAGGGATCCAGGGTGTAGGGTTCCGCGTGATCCATGCGCCGGAGCAGGTCCACGATGTAGTCGAACGACCGCACCAGGTACACGTCCACCTCGTCGTCGGTGAGATCCCAGCGGCTGTTTTCCAGCATCATCTGGAAGATGCGTTGCCACGACTCGGCGTCCGCGGCGTGCACGATGCCTCGAAAGATCCTGCGATTGGTTGGCGTCGAGAAAATCGTGGGACTCAGGATCCGATCGAGCAGCGCGTCCGCGCGACCGTGATCGCGCCGGATCAGCTCTCGCGCCCGCCGGCTGGAACGTTCCCCGAGGTGCGTCTCGAAACGGCTCTCCCAGTAGCTGTGTCCCAGCGACGCTGTGGACGACGTGAGCGCGAGCTGCCGCGGAACGAAGTAATTGTGGGCCACCGTGTCGGCGGCCAGGTGCGCCAGGTAGCCCAGCCCGAATGCCTGCAGCGGCTCGTCACGCGCGGCGTTGAAGATCTCGAATCCCACCGGCCACGAATGGCAATGCCGTCCGGCCGGCGCGTATTTCTTCCCGATGCTGGTGTCCGCCGCTATGGAGCCGTACAGGAATTCGTGCGGAAACGCGCGGAGTAGATCGGCGACCGCGCCCGGCAGCAGAAGCGCCGAGCGCAGGACGGCGTCACCGAGAAACACGTGCGTGCCAGGCGTCCACGCCCAGGCGACGCTCGGCATCAGAACGAGCAGCAGAGCAGCGAGCGCGAGGACACCGCCCACCGAACCAATCGCTTCCCAGCGGCGCGCCCTGCGCGCGGCCGAGGACCCACCGGCCGCGCCGTTGGCGCGGCCGCCGAGAATGAGTTGCCTAAAACCCAAGCCTCTTGCGCCGGCGCTGAATCGCGCGGCGCAGATCCTTGAGCTCGTGCTCCACCAGGTGGTCGATCGTGTCCTTCGCCGAGTCGACGTAATCCCGCACCCGGTCCTCGATCGCGTCGCGAGGAATGCGGTCCCACGCCTCCACGCCGCGATCCCACGCGCCACGCGCGCCGTCGCGAGCGATGCGTGCTCCAGCACGCGCCGCTCGCAGCGCCGGCACCAACGGCCGGACGCCGCGGGAGTCGCGGCGCAGCAGCAGGGTCGTTCCCGCGCCGATCGCCGCTCCCACAAGCGCGGCGGTGAGCAGGTCATACTGTCTGCGCTCAGTCCTGCGCGCCGCGGCGCGGACGGACCCGCGGACGCGCGGACGCGCCCCGTCGGCGCGTACGCTCGCCAGCTCTTCCCTGAGTCGATTCCCTCGCGCCGTCGAACGGCTCGTCGTCGTCGCCATCTTCATCTCCTCCACTGCTCGAGTCGGTGTCCGATTCACCGAGCGCGGCCGCGCCGGTGCGCACGCCGCGCACGGCTGACGCCGTCGACACGAACGCCTGCTCGGCTTCCTCCTGCACGACGTCCACCAGGGCGCCGAACTCGCCAAGCCGCGTTTCCACCGCCTTCATCGCGCCGTTCAGCCGCCGATTCGCCGAGGCGATGGTCTCGCTCACTCGATCGACGTCCTCACGGAGCGATGCGGTGATGCGCTCCACGTTGTTCGCCGCGCCGGTCGCGTGCTGTATCAGCGGCGTGACCTCCGCGTGCAACTTGTCGAGCAACTCGCGGGCCCTTCTGAGACTGCGACGCAGCAAGAAGAGCACGGGGATCATTCCGATGACGAGCGCGAGCAGAATCAGGACCAATATCCCGCTCGCGATGTCCGTCACGCTCTCGAACCAGTTGCGGGGAACCGCGACGGTCTTCATCACGACCGTGTCTTGAACCCTGGCCGCCTGCTGCGACAGCCACGCTCCCGCGAGCTCTATCATCGGACCACCGGTGTGCAAGGGGAAGGCCAGCGACCCCGGCCATGGTAACCGGGCCCTGGCGTCATCGTCAACCGGACTCGCCCGACAGCGACGGCCGACAAATGCCGACAGCCTGATAAGCAAACAACCTGACAACCCCAAAAATCCGACGGTTCCGCTTGACCTTCCATGACAGCCCGTTCAACCTTCGCCGCCATGGGTGCACTTCAGTACGTCGTCGAAGGTGGCCGTCGCCTCTCGGGCACCATTCGACCCTCCGGAAACAAGAACGCCGCGCTCCCGATCATCGCCGCTTCGCTCCTCTGCGAGCACCCGGTGACGCTCGAGAACGTTCCCCGAATCCGCGACGTCGAGATTCTGGTCGAGCTGGTCCGCTCGGTAGGCGCATCGATCGATTGGGCCGAGCGGAACACCCTCAAGGTCCACGCGAAAAACGTCCAGGCCGCCGCGCTGGATCCTGAGCTGTGCCGCAGGATTCGCGCGTCGATCCTGTTGGCCGCGCCGCTGCTCGCGCGGTGTGGCGGCCTCGAGCTGCCTCCGCCTGGGGGCGACGTCATCGGTCGTCGGCGGCTCGACACGCACTTTCTCGCACTCGAGCGCCTGGGCGTCTCCTTCGAGCTCGAGGCGCAGTTCAAGCTCAGCACGCCGGGGCTTCGCGGCGCGGACGTCTTCCTCGACGAGCCGAGCGTCACGGCGACGGAGAACGCCGTCACCGCCGCGGCAGCCGCGCGCGGAACGACCATCCTGCGCAACGCCGCGTGCGAGCCGCACGTCCAGGATCTCTGCCACTTCCTCGTCGCCATGGGTGCGGAGATCGAAGGGATCGGGACGAACAAGCTCACCATCGAAGGTGGACGCACCCTCCGTGGCGCCACGCACCATATCGGCCCCGACCACATCGAGGTCGCCTCATTCATCAGCGTCGCGGCCGTCACCGGCTCGGAGCTGCGCATCGCGGAGGCGGGCGTCGAGCATCTGCGCTCGACCCTGTTCGGTTTCGCACGATTGGGAGTCTCGTGCAAGATCGAGAATGCCGATCTGGTGGTACCGGCCCAGCAGGAAAAGGTGATCCAGACCGACCTTGGCGGGCATGTCCCGAAGCTCGAGGATCAGCCGTGGCCCGCGTTTCCGGCCGATGCGATGTCCAGCGCACTCGTCACCGCGACGCAGTGCACGGGCCTCATTCTGTTTCATGAGAAAATGTTCGAGTCGCGCTTGTTCTTCATCGACAAGCTCGTGGGCATGGGAGCGCGTATCGTGCTGTGCGATCCGCACCGCGCCATCGTCGCCGGGCCCTCGCGCCTCCATGCCTCCACGCTGGAGTCGCCCGACATCCGCGCCGGCATGGCAATGCTCACGGCTGCCTTGTGCGCCGATGGCGAGAGCACGATCAACAACGTGGCGCAGATCGAGCGGGGCTACGAACGGATCGACGAGCGGTTGAATGCGTTGGGCGCCAACGTCCAGCGCGTGGAGGACCGCCGGACGCAATGATCGCGTCGGAGCTGGTGGAGGTCGTCCCCGACTTCACCCCCTTCGGCGTGCAGGCGTTCACCACCACGCGAAGGGCAGGGAGTTTCGGCACGAGCTCCGGCGAGGCCGTGCGCGATGTCATGGCCCGCTGGGAATCGCTTCGCGGGTTCGCCGCCGAGCGCGGGGTTCTGCGTTTTGCCACTGCGGCGCAGGTACACGGCACGCATGTCGTCGCCCACGTCCCGGGCTGGGAGGGCTGGTTGCGCGGTGCGGCCGCGGACGGGCACATCGCACCCGCGCGTGGTACTGCGCTCGCGGTGACGATTGCGGACTGCGTACCGGTGTTCGTCGCGCATCCGTCCGGCGTGGTCGCCCTGCTGCACTCCGGATGGCGGGGCACCGCGGCCCGGATCGTCGAGCACGCGATCGCCGCCCTCGCGCATCATGGATGTCCTGCGGCCGAGCTCCACATACACCTGGGCCCGGCAATCTGTGGACGCTGCTATGAGGTAAGTCCGGATGTGGCCCAGCAGCTCACGGGCGAGCCCGCTTCCGCACCGCGTCACATTGATCTTCGTGCGCTCATTGCCGAGCACGCAACGGCGCGCGGCGTTCGCCAGGTCTCGATCTCGCCCAAATGCACGCGCCACGACAATGAACAATTCTTCTCTCATCGCGCCGGCGACGCCGGACGTCAGGTCAGCGTGATCCTCGCGGAGAGTTGACGCTCCAGACACGGTCCGATACCTTGTAAGTGCTGCGCGGCCGGGAGGGTCGCGAGCGGAATGTGGGGGAGGATCCCCACATTTTTTTGTTCTTGTGGGATACCTAGACGTGATGTGAACGCGACGCTGGAAGCTGTTGTCATCGCCGAGCTTGATGCGGTCGGGTTCGATCTGGTCGAGCTCCGACGGGGCGGGTCGAAGGACCGGCCGTTGCTGGAGGTTCGTATCGACCGGCGGGACGGCGGCAAGGTCAGTGTCGAAGATTGTGCGGTAGTGTCCCGCGCGCTCGAGGCACGGCTCGACGCAAGCGGCCTGGTTTCCGAGCGATATGTATTGCAGGTGTCGTCCCCGGGGGATCGCCCTCTCCGCACACCAGCGGAATGGCGGCGGTTCGTCGGTCGCTGGGTGTCGGTGTTAGCTCCAGAACATGGTGGGCGATTCGAGGCTCGGTTGGTTGACCTTGGAGGTGAAGGCGACGCGGCGATCGCGACGCTGGAGACAAACGGGAAGCAGCGACAAATACCGCTGGCCGCGATAAAAGAAGCGCGGTTGGCGTTTCGAATCTGAAGACATGAGGAGTCGTGATGGTTAGCTCTGCAGACATACTGGCTGCGTTTCGCGAGGTCACGAACGTCAAGCAAATGGAACGTTCGGAGCTCTACGGCCTGCTGCAGGACGGCATCATGGCGGCCCTCGCGAAGAAATATGGTCCCAACGTGCAGGCCGAGGTCGAGATCGACGACGATCGCGGCGGGATCAAGATCGTGTTGCTCAAGACGGTCGTCGAGAACGTCGAGGACGCGAGCAAGGAGATCTCGCTCGAGGATGCGCGTCAGTTCGACGAGGGCTTCGAGGTCGGCGACGTCCTCGAGGAGCCGGTGGACTTCGCCGTTTTCGGCCGCGCGGCGGTGCAGGCCGCCAAGCAGCGCATCATCCAGCGGGTCCGCGAGGGCGAGCGCTCCAAGATTCGCGACGAGTTCTCGACCAAGCTGGGCGAGCTGCTCTCGGGCGAGGTCCAGCAGATCGAGCGCGGGAAGCTGGTGGTGATGCTCAACAAGTTCCGCGAGGCGGAAGCCATCATTCCGTATCGCGAGCAGAATCACCGTGAGCATTTCCATCAGGGTGAACCAATCCGGGCCGTCCTCAAGCGAGTCGAGGAGACGCCGAAAGGTCCGCGCCTCATCCTGAGCCGTGCCGATCCGCTCTTCGTCAAGGCGCTGTTCAAGCTCGAAGTGCCCGAGATCCAGCAGGGCATTGTCGACATTCGCGCGAGCGCGCGCGAGGTAGGCAGCCGCACGAAGATCGCGGTGTTCTCGCGCGACGACTCCATCGATCCGGTCGGCGCATGCGTGGGCCTCAAGGGCTCGCGGGTGCAGGCTGTCGTGAACGAGCTGGGGGGCGAGCGCATCGACATCGTGCCGTGGTCGCCGGATCCCGAGCGGTTCGCCAAGCTGGCGCTGGCCCCGGCGCGCGTCGCGCGTGTGTTCAGCGACGGGAACACCAAGACCATCCAGGCCGTGGTGGACGAAGACCAGCTCTCGCTGGCCATCGGCCGCAACGGGCAGAACGTGCGCCTGGCGTCGGAGCTCACCGGCTGGAAGATCGACCTCTACTCCAGTCGCGAGTGGCTCGAGCGTGGCGCGGAAGGTGGCATCTTTGCGCCGCTGCCCGGCGACGAAGCAGCCGACGTTCGCCTGTCGGAAATCGAGGGCATGGCGCCGGCAACGGTGGCCATCCTCGAGGAAGGCGGGTATAAGACCCTCAACGACATCATCGATCTCGAGAAGGAAGACTTCATCAAGCTGCCTGGAATCACGCTCGACGACGCTGATCGCCTCATGACGATCATCGACGAGCTGACCGAGGAGGGCAGCGAGGAATCGGCGGCCGCAGCCGAAGGCGAAGGCTCGGCGTCGAGTGAGGACACGACGAAGAAGGGAGAGTAGTGAACGAGGCGGTCACGCAGCGCATGCTTCGCATGGTCGGCCTCGGCGTTCGTTCACGCGGCGCCGTGGTTGGAGTGGAGCAGGTCCGCGAGGCCGCGAAGCGGGGCAAGTTGGCGCTGGTCGTCGTAGCGTCGGATGCATCGCAGCACAGTTTGTCGAAAGTGGTTCCGTTGCTCGTCGCGCGACGCGTTCGCGTCGTGCACGCGCCGTCGTCGTCCGATCTCGGGCGTGCCGTCGGGCGCGATCAGACAGCAGCGGTTGGTATCGTTGATCGACAGCTCGCGCAGGGTATTCGCGAGTTGATGGATTCAGTCCCGGATGGGGCTAGGGAGAGGCAGGTTTGAGTAAGCGCGTTACCGACATGGCAGGCGAATTCGGCATTTCCGCTGACGAAGTGATGGGATTGCTTCGGCAGATGGACGTGGCCGTCCGTGGGCCAACCAGTTCGCTCAGCGACGACCAGGTCGCGCGCATTCGTGCGCGCTGGGAGCGCGAGAAGCGCCAGCGCGCCGACAAGCAGGCTGCTCCCGCCGCCGCTACGCGTCGGAGACGTGCGCCGTCCGAGCCGGCCGCTGCGCCAACCAAAGCCCCGAAGGCCGGCAAGGCCGCGTCGGCGGCTCAGGCAGAGGCCGCGGCACCGACGGTCCGCCGTCGTCGTCGGGCGGACGTTGCTGCAGCCGCTGAAGAGGCTCTGGCCGCCGCCGAAGAGCTGGCGGTGGAGACCGAGGTGCGCGTCGAGGCGCCAGCCGAGGTGCTTCCGCAGGAGACGTACTCCACCGAGGAAATCGTGGAGGAGGTGGAGGTTCCGGCTCCGCCGGCGCCGCCGCCACCACCAGTTGCACCGCCGACGCAGCGTGAGCCCGTTCGTGAACCGCCGACACCGGTGGTGCACGCGCCTCCGGTGGTCCATGCTCCACCGTCGGTTCCGGCAGCAGGGGGCCATCCCTCGGCGCCCGGCCGTCCACGGCCGCGCCCCATTACGCCGGGCGCTCCGCGTCCGCGTCCCGTCGCCAGCAGCAGCGGCTTCATGCCGCCGCGCCCAGTCGCATCAGCGACTCCGGGCGGAGCTGGCGCGACCACCCGCCGTGACGAGCGCAAGCCGCCCACGGGCGGGCAGCCTGCCGCGGGTGCGCCGCCGTCCCGTCGCCGCAAGGGCAAGCGCGGCGCCGTTGATCAGGAAGCAATCGACGCGAGCGTGTCGAAGACGCTGGCCGCCATGCGTGGCGGTCCGCAGCGTCGCACGGCGAGCGATATGCGCGGCGAAGTGCGCGAGCGTCGCGAGGCCGGCTTGGCCGAGCAGGCGGAGCGCGAGAAGAAAATCATCCGCGTCAACGAGTTCATCACGGTTTCCGAGCTCGCACAGATCCTCAAGCTTCCCGCGACGGAGATCGTCGGTTTCGCGTTCAAGAACATGGGATTGATGGTCACCATCAATCAGCGCCTCGACTTCGATCAGATCGAGCTGATCGCGGGCGAATTCGGCTTCCAGGCGGTGCGCGAGGACGAGTACCAGGCCGAAGACGCGCTCGCGGTGGTGGCTGACACGGCGGAAGAGCTCAAGCCGCGTCCGGCCGTGGTCACGATCATGGGTCACGTCGACCATGGAAAGACGTCACTGCTCGATTACATCCGAAAGGCGAACGTGGTGGCCGGCGAGGCCGGCGGCATTACGCAGCACATCGGCGCGTATCACGTGACGCTCCCCGGCGGAAAGAAGATCACTTTCCTCGACACGCCGGGTCACGAGGCCTTCACGGCGATGCGCGCGCGTGGAGCACAGGTCACGGACATCGTGGTGCTCGTCGTGGCTGCGGACGACTCCGTGATGCCGCAGACCATCGAAGCCATCTCGCACGCGCGGAATGCGGGCGTTCCGATTATCGTCGCCATCAACAAGGTGGACCTGCCGCAGGCCAATCCGGGCAAGGTCAAGCAGGAGCTGCTGGCGCAGAACGTCGTGCTCGAGGAGTTCGGCGGTCAAACCTTGTCGGCGGAGATCTCCGCCAAGAAGGGAAGCGGCATCGACAAATTGCTCGAGAACATCCTGCTCCAAGCCGAAATCCTGGACCTCAAGGCCAACCCCGATCGCCGCGCGACCGGAACGGTCGTCGAGGCCCAGCTGGATCCCGGGAAGGGTCCGGTCGCAACGGTGCTCGTGCAGACCGGAACGCTCAGAGTGGGCGACGACTTCATCACCGGCATGTTCGCCGGCCGCGTGCGCGCGCTCATGGACGAGCGTGGCAAGGGCGTCAAGGAAGCCGGACCGGCCATCCCGGTTCAGGTCCTCGGCGCGGAAGGCGTTCCCATGGCGGGCGATCAGCTGCTGGTTGTCGAGGAGGCAGCGTCCGGCCGCGACATCGCGCAGCGGCGCCAGCGTCTCGACCGCGAGGCCAAGAGCCGCCGCACCGGGCGTGGCGTCTCGCTGGAAGATTTCATGGCGCAAACCGCGCCAGGCCAGGGCCGCAAGCTGCAGATCGTGATCAAGGCAGACCAGGGCGGACCGGCGGAGGCCCTGGCGGACGCGCTGGAACAGCTGTCGACCGGCGAAGTGCAGGTCGAGATCATCCACCGCGGCGTCGGCGGCATCAGCGAAAGCGACATCCAGCTCGCGAAAGCATCCGGCGCGATCATCATCGGCTTCCACGTGCGCCCGGACAACAACGCGCGTACGTCCGCCGAACGCGAAGGCGTCGAGATCAAGCTCTATCGCATCATCTACGAGGCGGTCAACGACGTGCGTTCCGCGCTCGAAGGGATGTTGCGTCCCGAGCAGCGTGAGGTGGTCATCGGCGAAGCGCAGGTCCGCGAGGTTTTCAAGATCTCGAAGATCGGCACCATCGCCGGCTGCATGGTGCGCAGCGGCCTGATCAACCGTCAGTCGCGCGTGCGTGTCGTCCGCGATGGCATCGAGGTCTACGAGGGCACCATCGCCTCGCTCAAGCGCTTCAAGGACGACGTGCGTGAAGTGAAGGAAGGCTTCGAGTGCGGTATCGGCATCGAGAACTTCAACGACATCAAGGTCAACGACGTCATCGAGTGCTTCAAGACGGAACAGGTGGCACGCACGCTCGCCGGTTCCGCCGCTGACGCACGCTGACGCACGCTGACGCGACGACGCATGGCGTACGCTCAGATCCTGCCCGTCACGCACGCGGACGCGCGACGCACGGCACACGACTGATCGCGCATGGCCAGCAACCGAAGGGCCGATCGTGTCGGGGAGGCGATCCGCGTCGAAGTCGCCACGTTCCTCAATGAGGGCGCCAAGGATCCCCGGCTCGTCGGCCTCGTCACGGTGACCGCGGTCGACGTGTCGCGCGACCTGCGCCAGGCCCGCGTGTTCGTCAGTATCCTCGGCAGCGACACTGAGCGCGCTGCCACGTTCGAAGCGCTGGAGAGCATGACCAGCCACCTGCGGTCGCGACTCGCCAGGTCGCTGCGCCTGCGCGTCGCTCCCGAAGTGTCGTTCAAGCTCGATGACAGCGTCGCACGAGCCGCGCGCATCGAATCACTGCTCGCCCAGGTGCGAGAGGGGAAGTCCGGTGACGAGGGATCGCGCGGCTGACGGGCTGCTCGTGGTCGACAAGCCCGCGGGCATCACGTCGCACGCGGTCGCTGACCGGGCGCGTCGGATCATCGGCACCAGGCGCGTCGGACACGCGGGCACGCTCGACCCGTTCGCGACCGGCCTGCTGATTCTGCTCGTCGGACGGGCAACGCGCCTGGTCGGATTCCTGGACAACGAGCCGAAGGTCTACGACGCCACGATTCGGTTCGGCGCGCGTACGACCACCGACGATCTCGACGGTGAGACGATCGCCGAGGCGCCGCCCCCTCTCGCGCAGGATGTCGAGCGCGCCATCGCGTCGCTCACCGGCCATCTGCTCCAGCGGCCGCCGGCATTCTCGGCCAAGCGCGTGGGTGGCGTTCGGGCGTACGACGCGGCCCGGCGCGGCGAACCGCTCGTGCTCGAACCGGTCGCTGTCACCGTGCATGGATGGCGAGTGCGGGGTTGGGATGGCGCCGATCTGCACGTCGAGATCAACTGCAGCGGCGGCACGTACATTCGCGGACTTGCGCGCGACCTCGGCGAGGCCTCGGGCAGTGCCGCGCATCTCGCGACGCTGCGGCGCATCCGCAGCGGCCGGTACGACGTGGCCGACGCAATGTCGATGGACGCGCTCGACCGCGGAGACTTCGAGCTGCTGTCGCCAACCGTGGCGGTCGCCCACCTGCCAAGCCAGCCGCTCGACGATCTCGATGCGCGCCGCGTCAGTCATGGCCAGAACGTCGATGCGCGCGCGCCCGGGCAGCTCGCGGCGCTCTTCCACAGGGACCAGCTGGTCGCGGTGGCGGCGCGCGACGGTGAGTGCTGGCGTCCGAAAGTGGTAATGCGCGATGCGTGATCGCGTGTTGGGATCGCTCGATCCCGAGGCGCTTCCGCGCGGCCGGAACGGGACCGTCGTCACGGTCGGCACGTTCGACGGCGTCCACCGCGGCCACCGACTCGTACTCGACCGGACTGCGGAATGCGCGCGTCGCAGTGGCCTCGTGTCCGTGGCGCTCACGTTCGAACCGCATCCGCTGGATGTGGTCAATCCGTCCGCGGCGCCGCCGCTGCTCACACTATGGGACGAGAAGCTGGAGGCACTCGCGCAGACTCCGATCGACTACCTCGCGGTGATTCCGTTCACGATGGAGCTGTCCCGATACACGCCGGAAGCGTTCGTCGAGCGCGTCCTGATCGGCGGACTCGGCATGCGCGAGCTGCTCATCGGTCACGACCACGGCTTTGGCCGCGGTCGGGCGGGCGACGCCGAGTCACTCCGACTCATCGGTCGCCGCCGCGGATTCCCCGTAGACGTCGTCGATGCGGTCCTAGGCACCGATGGCTCACCGATCTCCTCCACTGGCATTCGGCGCGCGATCGCGCACGGTGACCTGACGCGGGCGTTCGACGGCCTCGGCCGCTGCTACTCCTTCGCGGGGCGCGTCGTTTCGGGCCAGGGAAGGGGACGCGGGCTCGGGTACCCGACGCTCAACCTCGAGGTCGGTTCGACTCGCAAGCTGCTGCCGCCTCATGGTGTGTACGCGGTATTCGCGCAGGGCCATGCAGGCGCGTTCGGCGGCATGATGAATCTCGGTCCGCGGCCGACCTTCGGGGAACAGCAGGTGAGGCTCGAGGTACACTTATTCGACGCGACGGGTGACTGGTATGGCGATTCCGTGCGCGTCGACTTCGTGTCGCGGCTCCGGGATACGATGAAATTCTCGGGGCCGGCAGAGCTGATGGCTCAGTTGAATCGCGATGCTGACAACGCGCGCGCCGCGTTGACTGCCATACGTCCCGAGGCTAACGTAAACGGTTCCGGGACAAACACTTCCTCACTTTTGTAGGCCCATGTCCAACCTGAAGTGGCGACTGATTGGCATCGCCGCACTGACCGCGCTCGCGGCGTTCTTCCTGTTCCCGCGCAACAAGACTGTGAAGACGCGTGGGTCCGACGGCGTCCTTCGTGAAACCGTCCAGCGGCACGTTCCGCTGCGGTACGGCCTGGATTTGCAGGGCGGAATGCACATCGCGCTGGAAGTCGATGACTCGAAGCAGGCCGTTGCCAACAAGTCCGAAGCCATCGACCGAGCGCTGAAGACGGTCCGCAACCGCATCGAGGGCTTTGGCGTGTCCGAGCCCGTCGTCCAGAAGGCTGGCTCCGACCGCATCATCGTGGAGCTGCCCGGCATTGCGGATCAGGCTCGCGCCCTCTCGATCGTGGAGAGCCAGGCGTTCCTCGAGTTCAAGATCACGGACAAAACCCAGGCGCTGGAGCGCGTTCTCCCGCGGTTGGACGCGATCATCAAGGACAAGGGCCTCGCGACCGCGAAAACGGGTGGTGCCGCGGCGGCCACACAGCCGACTTCCGCTCAGAAGGGTCTTCAGGGACTGCTGACGGGTACTGACACGGGCAAGAAGGCGGACACGTCGAAGAAGGCCGCCGCAGCCGGGACGGACTCCGCGGCCAAGGACTCGCTGCAGTTGAACGCTGGCGGAGCGCTCTCGAATCTCATCCAGCAGGGGGCGATGCAGGGTGAATACTTCGTCGAGACCTCCAACGTCCCAACCGTGGAGCGCTTCTTCAGCGATTCGTCTGTGAAGGCGGCGCTTCCGCCCGCTCGCGAAGTGCTGTGGGGCACCGATTCGACGGTGATGGGTGGACGCACCTACAAGGCGTTTTACGTCGTGGACTCGCGCCCGATCATCACCGGTGAGTATCTCACATCCGCCAAGCCGAACACGTCGCCACTCGAAGGCACCATCGTGCAGTTCGAGATGAACAATGTCGGCGGGCGCAAGTTCCGGAATGAGACCGGCAAGCACGTCGGTGACTACATGGCCATCGTGCTCGACGGTCGCGTGATGGGCCGGCCTCCAGTGATTCAGAGCGCCATCGGCACGCGCGGTCAGATCACGATGGGCGGCAAGGACCTCACCGCGGCGCAGGACCTCGCGCTGGTGCTGCAGGCCGGCGCGCTGCCGGTGCCGCTCCGCGTTGCGGAGATCCGCACGATCGGGCCCAGCCTGGGCAAGGACTCGATCGCGGCCGGACTGCGCGCTGCGGCCATCGCGGTGGCGCTGATCGTCGTGATCATGATCGTTTACTACCGGTTCTCCGGCATGCTCGCCGTGGGCGGCCTCTGCCTGTACGTCCTGTACACGCTCGCCGCGCTCGCGGGCTTCGACGCCGTGCTCACGCTGCCGGGGCTGGCCGGGTTCGTGCTCTCCATCGGCATCGCGGTGGACGCCAATGTGCTGATCTTCGAGCGCATTCGAGAAGAGCTCGATCGCGGGAAAACCGTACGAACAGCCATCGATGAAGGCTTCAGGCATGCGATGCCCGCGATCATCGACTCCAACGTGTCGACGATCCTGACGGCGGCCGTGCTGTATCAGTGGGGCACGGGACCCGTTCGTGGCTTCGCGGTCACGCTGATCGCGGGCGTCACGGCCTCGATGGTGACCTGCATCGGCGTCGTGCGAACGTTCTACCTCCTCTGGCTCAGCCGGACGAGGGGCACCCAGACTTTGAGTATCTAAATGCTGCGCATCCTTCACGACACCAAGTACGACTTCATCAAGTGGTGGAAGCAGGGTCTCTTCATTCGACTCGCTTTCATCGCCATCGGCCTCGTCATCCTCGGCGTGAACAAGCTGCACTGGAGCATCGAGTTCACGGGCGGGACGCTGATGCAGGTCCAGTTCGCGCAACCCACCAGCGACGACGCCGTCCGACGTGCGGTGGCGGGCGCGGGATTCACGGGCGCCGAGATCCAGCAGTTCGGCACCCCGCGCGACTACACGATTCGCGCGCAGGCCACCTCTGAGCGCGCCACCGGCGACAGCACGCGCGCCCAGATCGAGCGGTCGCTCCACGCCCAGTTCGGGGATACGTCACAGGTGAAGGTGCTGCGCTCCGAGTATGTGGGTCCCACGGTCGGGGCGGAGCTGCGGCGTAACGCGATCATGGCAATGCTCGCGGCGTTCGTGGTCACGCTGATCTACCTGGCCATGCGGTTCGAATGGCGCTTCGGCGTGGCGGCGATCGTGGCCAACGCGCACGAGATCTTCGCGACCTTCGCGTTCCTCGCGATGATGCGGCTGGAGTTCTCGCTCACGGTGCTGGCGGCCATCCTCACCGTGATCGGCTACTCGCTGAACGACACCATCATCATTTTCGATCGAGTCCGCGAGAACCTCAAGAAACAGCGCAAGGAATCCCTGCGCGACGTCGTGAACCGCTCCATCAACGAAACGTTGCCGCGCTCGGTGCTGACGCACGCCACCGTGCTGGCGGCCGCGCTGGCGTTGCTGTTCTTCGCGGGTCCGGTGCTCCGGCCGTTCTCGTGGATCATGGCATTCGGCGTGTTCACCGCGACGTTCACGTCGATCTACATCTCCGGTGCGCTGCTGCTGTGGATCGAGACCAAGTGGCCCCGGACGACCGGCGAGAGCAAGGGCACCGCGCGTGCGCTGGCCGAGGGCCGTCGCCGCGAGCACGCAGGCACGGTGGCATCGCGATAGGGCGGATGGCGACCTTCGTCGACAGTCACGTCCACCTTGCGGACGCGGCTTTCGACCAGGATCGAAACGACGTCATTCAGCGCGCGCGCCTCACCGGCGCGCGCGCTTTGCTTTGTATCGGTGAATCGATACCAGCCGCGGAGCGCGCACGCGCCATCGCGGACGCGCATCGTGGATTCGTGTACTTCACGGCCGGCGTGCATCCCCACGACGCCCACACGTTCGACGCCGTCCGCGATACCGAAGCGATTCGCTCGGCCGTGACGTCCGGTGCGGTCGCAATCGGCGAGTGCGGCCTGGACTACCACTACGATCACTCGCCCCGCCCCAGGCAGCTCGAGGCGTTCGAGCGCCAGGTCGCGCTGGCCGCGGAGCTTTCCCGACCGCTGGTCGTTCACACACGTGAAGCGGTGGAGGACACGCGCACGATCGTGACGGCAGCAGGGAAATCGGGAGTGACCGGGGTGCTGCACTGCTTCACCGGGCCGCGAGAGCTGGGTGAGGCCGCGCTCGACGCAGGCTGGTATCTGTCGTTCAGCGGCGTGATCACGTTCAAGAAGTGGGCGGACGAACCGCTGTTGCGATTGGCACCGGCGGATCGACTGTTGGTCGAGTCAGACGCTCCGTATCTCGCTCCCGTGCCGCATCGCGGAAAACGCAATGAGCCTGCCTGGGTGAGCTTGACGCTCGCTCGGCTCGCCAGTGCCCGCGGTGTGCCCGCCGAGCTGCTCGGACGGCAGACGAGCGACAACGCGGCGCGGGTGTTCGGACTGTCGTTTCACTAGTTTTGGCTTCTCCTCCTCCAGGAGCGTGGCGTGTCGTTGAAACAGGTGAAAACCGACAAGGCCCCGTCGGCGATCGGGCCGTACTCCCAGGGCATCGTGGCCAACGGCTTTCTCTTCACCGCGGGTCAGATTCCCCTGGATCCAAAGACGGGACAGGTCATTCCCGGCGACGTGAAGGCACAAACCGAGCGGGTGCTGACGAACCTCACGGAGGTCCTCGCGGCCGCGGGCGCCACGTGGCGCGATGTCGTCAAGACGACGGTCTTCCTGCACGACCTGAACGACTTCCCGGCGGTCAACGACACGTATGCCCGCGTGCTCGGTGACGCGCGTCCCGCGCGTTCGACCGTGCAGGTGGCGGGCTTGCCGCGCGGCGTGCTCGTCGAGATCGACGCGATTGCACAGGTTCCCTGACGTTTCCGTTTCATCGGAGCCGATCATGTCCACCAACGCGACCCGGAACGAACTCTTCCGACTTACGTCGTTCGCTCGCTGCGCCGGTTGAGCCGCCAAATTGGGTCCGGGTGACCTGTCGAAGGCACTCGAAGGGCTGCCGCGCCATTCCGATCCACGCCTGCTGGTAGGCCACGAGACGATGGATGACGCGGGAGTCTTCCTATTGTCCGAAGACATGGCGCTCGTTCAGACGGTGGATTTCTTCGCTCCGATCGTCGACGATCCGTACCTGTTCGGCCAGGTCGCGGCGGCCAATGCCTTGTCCGACATCTATGCGATGGGCGGGGAGCCGATGACGGCGCTCAACATCGTCGGATTCCCGTCGGGGAAGCTGCCGCTCGAGGTGCTGCGCGAGATCCTTCGCGGTGGCCAGGAGAAGGTGCACGAGGCCGGGGCGCTCGTCGTCGGCGGCCATACCATCATCGACGAAGAGCTGAAGTTCGGCCTGGCGGTGACGGGACGCGCCGATCCTCGCAAGCTTCTCACGAACGCCGCAGCGAAGCCCGGCGATCGCTTGCTGCTGACGAAGCCGATTGGAACGGCCCTGCTCGCGACGGCGGCAAAGCGTGGCACCCTGGGCGCGGCGGAGTTGAATGCGCTCACGGACTCGATGCGCACGCTGAACGCGCGCGCCAGCCGGGCGGCCCTCGAGGTGGGCGCCCGCTGTGCGACGGACGTCACGGGCTTCGGGTTGCTCGGACACGCGTCCCACATCGCGAAAGCCAGCGGCGTCACGCTGAGGATCTTCGTGAGCCGGGTTCCGCTCCTGCCCGGTGCGCGCGAACAGGCCGACCGCGGCGTTCGCACTGGCGGCGCGGAGCGCAACCAGTCCTACCTGGAGTCCAGAGTTGACTGGGGCAAGGCGTCGGAGGTCGATCGCGTTCTGATGATCGATCCGCAGACGTCGGGCGGTTTGCTCGTGGCCCTCAGTCCCGAGCGCGTCGCCCGATATGTTTCGCTCGTTCCGGAAGCGATCGAGATCGGCGAGGTCGTGCCGAGCGGCGCGATGGGCCTCGTGCTTGCGTAAGGGAGTGGATGGAGCCTGGTGGCTTCCCTGGTCTTCAAAACCAGTGTGACCTGACGATGTCGGGTTGGGTGGGTTCGATTCCCATGCACTCCCGCCAGCCCGCGGTGTATAGCACTCGGTGATTCCCGTAAACGGCAACTTCATGGTCCGTCTGGCAGGCCTTGCATTGCTGGTTTGCGCCGCAGTCGTCCCGAGTTCGCTCGGGGCGCAGCAGCGCGATACGGCGCGAGTCCGCGATTCCTTGCGTGTGCGTGACAGCCTGCGCGTGCGCGACAGCCTGCGCGTTCGTGACAGCTTGCGCGTTCGTGACAGCTTGCGCCTGCGCGATACGACGCGACTGCGCGATACAACGCGTTCCGTGATCGATACCGCTGGGCCCCGGCCGGAGTTGCGGCCACCGATCTCACCGCGGCGGGCGTTTCTGTATTCGCTGCTGCTACCCGGATACTCGCAATCGATCCTGGGACGCACGCGCGCCGGCGTCATCCTGGTGGCGTTCGAGGCGACGGCGCTTGTGATGATCGGCCAGTCCGCCTCCGACGTTCGAGAGGCGCGCCGCAACAAGGCGGACAGCATTCCGGTCTCGTTCGTGGACGCCGAAGGGCAGCCGCTCACCACGTACCGGCGCACCCCATTTCCGTCGACGCTGGTCAACTCGAGGCGAGCGCATCTCGAGGACTGGATCGCCGTCCTCGTCGCGAACCACCTCTTCGCCGCCGCGGACGGATACGTTGCGGCGTTGCTGTGGGACCTGCCGCAAGAGGTCTCGCTGCGCGCGACGCCGCACTCCGCGGAGCTCGCGATCCGCGTCTCCTGGTAGCGCCGTGCCTTCGTCCAAGCCGATCGGCGTCTTCGATTCCGGCATCGGCGGCCTGACGGTCGCGCATGAGATCATCCGCCAGCTGCCCAACGAAAGCATCATCTACTTCGGTGACACGGCGCGAGTGCCCTACGGACCGAAAAGCGCGGCAACGGTCTGTCGCTACAGCAGGGAGATCACGTCGTATCTCCGCGACCAGGACGTCAAGGCGATCGTGATTGCCTGCAACACCGCGACGGCACACGCCCTTCCGGTGCTGCGCCAGGAGCTTCCAGTGCCGGTGATTGGCGTTGTCGAACCGGGCGCCCGGGCCGCGCTGCGCGCCAGCTCCGGCGGCCACATTGGCGTCATCGGCACGTCCGGCACCATTCGATCAGGAGCGTACGAGCAGGCCATCCACGCGATCGACCCGGACGCGAAAGTCATCGCTCGCGCCTGCCCGCTCTTCGTCCCGCTCGTGGAGGAAGGGTGGATCGATCATCCCGTCACGTTGCTGGTGGCGCAGGAATACGTGGGACCGCTGGTTCGCGAACGCATCAACACGCTCGTGCTCGGATGTACGCACTATCCGCTGCTCAAGGATGTGCTCTGTCGCGCGCTGGGGCCCGAAATCGCCCTCATCGACAGCGCAGCCGAGACGGCGTCCGAGCTCGGTCGCGTGCTTGAAGAAGGCGGCCTCGAGGCTCCTCGAGACCAGGCGGCTGCCTCCCACCGCTTCATCGCCTCGGACGACCCGCTGCAATTCCTGCAGCTAGGCCAGCGCTTTCTCGGCGACGCGATCGAGAGTGTCCAGATTCACACCTTCATCTGACGACGCTTCGTCCCAGCGACGCAGCTCGATCCGACCAGGCGTAATGCGGAGAAATGTTGGCTGGTCCAGCCATGAGCCGGCGTTCGCGTACACCGCAGCGCCAATACGGCGCAGCTCGGCGACATGCGAATGCCCGTAAATCAGGAGATCCAGGTCGCCCGTAGCCAGCCGCCGCTCGGCAGCGATTCGCAGGCCCGCGCCGCCATCCCTGGCCGTATACGTCCGGCTGGCGTGAGAGCTCCGTGTGGCCAGTGCGGTCGCAAGATCCGGGTGGAGCCAGCGAAAGGCACGGATCGCCGCCCCGTTCCGAAGCACACGCCGCAGTGCGCGATAGCCCCGGTCCTCCTTTCCGCGCAGCCCGTCGCCGTGTTCTACACGAGTGCGCCAGCCGGCGAGGGATCCTTCCCACGGATGTTCGCGATAATCGATTCCAACATCGTCGCGCAGGATCTCGCCTCCCCAGCAGTCATGGTTTCCGGCAATCATGAGGACGGGAATCCCCGCGTCGTGCAGCTCGGCGATCGCCGCAAGCACACGATACGCGGCGCGCGGCATCACATGGCGCCACTCGAACCAGAACTCGAACAGATCGCCGTTGATCACCAGCGAGCCGGCCCGGCCGTGCAAGTGCTGGAGGAAGCGGCGCAGGTTTCGCTCGATCTCCTGAGTCGCATGACCGAGGTGCGAATCCGAGATGACGTAGGCGGGAGAGGGAAGCACGCGCTGATTCTAGTGTCGCGCAGCGCGCTTTACAAAGCCGGAGTACGTTGTTCCGCATGAGCACGACCCACGATGTCGAGTTCCGCGTTCGCTATGCGGAAACGGATCAGATGGGCTTCGTCCACCACACGAACTATCTGGTCTGGTGCGAGGTGGGCCGCACCGAGCTCATTCGGGTCGCCGCCGGTGTGAGCTATGCCGATCTCGAGGCTCAGGGAGTCCTTCTCGCGGTGTCGGAGCTGTCGGTCCGCTACCTCGGCGCTGCCCGCTACGACAACCTCATTCGGGTCAGCACGTCGCTGTCCGATGCGCGGTCCCGGTCGGTGACGTTCGACTACCTCATCACCAACGCCGAGACGGGAGCGCGGCTCGCGACGGCGCGAACAGTGCTCGTTTCACTCGACAAGAACGGGCGTCCTGCGGTCATGCCGGAGCGCCTGCGGGAACAGCTGTCACGGGGGGTCTGACTGGATACCAAGACGGTTCGCCACGGGGTTATTGCGGGCGTGCTGGCATCGCTTCTCGCATGCGCGCCGGCATTGCGGCCGCTGCGCGGAAGCCCGGCCCCCGCCGTGCTGCCTCGCGCCGAGCTGCCTCCGGGCTATCGCCGCGTCGTCTTCAACTGGCAGCTTGACGATCCGGACTTCACTGCGCGAGGTGACGGTGCCGCGCGCGTGGCGCCACCGGACAGCGCGAGACTCGATTTCTTTCTCGCCGGAGGGTCCGCGTCCGGGGCCGCGCTGCTGATCGGCAACGAGCTGCGCCTGCCTCCACGCGGGGAAGACATGGCGCGTCGCCTGGTGCCCCCGCCGCCCCTTCTCTGGGCCGCGCTCGGTCGACTTGGCGTTCCGGGTGCCAGGGACACCGTTGTGCGCGTTGACGGCGACACCTTGCGTGCCGACATTGCAAATCCGGTCGCGTGGCGATTGACGTTCGTGCGGGACACGCTACGCAGGGTCGAGCATGTCGGCGGTGGCCGGATCATCGAGTGGGTGGAGCGGGCCGGTGCCGTTGTACGCTATCGTCACGAGACCAGCCGCCGCTCGCTCGAGCTTACCATCACCCGTACTGATGCCGTCACTGGGCTTGATCAAGCGATTTGGAGCCTTCCATAAACTGGGACTGGTAATGCTCCTCGCCGCGTGCGGGGTGCATTACGGCTTCTCGGAGGGTGCGTTTCCGCCACACATTCGAACGATGGCGGTGCTGCCGTTCGAGAATCAGACGGCCACGCCCGAGCTGCAGCACCAGCTGTTCGAGCACATGCGACGCGAGCTGCAGCGCCGGCTCGGCGTCCGTGACGCTTCCCAGGAGAAGGCCGACGCGCTGGTTCGCGGCACCATCGTCTCGTACGACGTCGACATTCCCATTGCGTTCAGCGCGGATCCGCGGCAGGCCGTCACAGCGCGGCGGCAGTTGCAGATCACGATCGACGTCGAGATTGTTGATCAGACCACCGGCAAGACATTGTGGCAGCGGAAGGGCCTGCGGCGAGAAGGCGAGTATGCCGAACAGGCTGAGTTGGAGGGTCGGAAGCAGGCCATCAACCAGCTCGTGAACGACATCGTCGAGGGGGCCCAATCACAGTGGTGAGACGTCGAACGGGTGCGACGAAGTTCGGCTGTCTCGTCTACGTGCTGTTCGTCGCCGCAGTGCTGTATTTCGGCATCCCGGCTGGTGAGGCCTATTTCCGCTACTACGCCTTCCGCGACGCGATGCGACAGGAACTGCGGTTTCGCTCCAACCAGCCGAACGAGAAGATCCAGCAGCACCTTCGGCTGGTTGCCGACTCGCTCGGGTTGCCACCCGAGGCGGGTGACGTCACAGTCCACCGCGATGGGAACCAGATCACCGTGGAATCCGAGTACGAAGAAGTGCTCAGGTATCACGGGTTGAAACGCGCCATCCGCTTCACGCCGCGCGCGGCGGATACCTATTGAGCGATCCGACCCCTCCGTCTGCGAAGATCATGTCGTGGGAGCAGGCGCGGCGCTGGCGTCGAACGCTGGACTCGCGGTCCCTTGTGTTCACCAACGGCGTGTTCGATCTGCTGCACCCCGGTCACGTCGACGTTCTGCTGGCGGCCCGGCAGGAAGGTGACGCACTCATCGTGGGACTGAACAGCGACGACTCGGTCCGGCGTCTCAAGGGGCCAACGCGTCCCATTCGCACCGAGACGGAACGTGCCTACGTGCTCGCCGCGCTCGCGATGACGGACGCCGTAGTGTTGTTCGAGCAGGACACGCCATTGGAGCTGATCCGCACCCTCGAGCCCGATGTCCTGGTGAAGGGTGGCGACTACATCGAGGACACCGTCGTTGGCGCGAAGGAGGTTCGGGCGCGCGGCGGGCGCGTTGTGATCGTGCCGCTCACGCCGGGACATTCGACCACCGCTCTCGTGGAGAAACTTCGTGGAACACCGTAACCCTCCCGCATCCCCCTCAGCTCCGCCGAGGTCCGGACGGGCGAATGACGCCTTGCGCCCGCTCTCGCTCGAGCGCGACGTGGCGCCGTATGCGGAGGGCTCGTGTCTCGTGGCATTCGGCGACACACGGGTACTCTGCGCCGCGACCGTGGACGACGGGGTTCCAGGATGGCGCAAGGGTTCGGGGCTGGGCTGGATCACAGCGGAGTACGCGATGCTGCCGCGCGCGACGCGAACGCGCACGTCACGTGAGCGCGCGCAGCTCGGCGGCCGCACGCAGGAGATCCAGCGACTCATTGGACGCAGCATTCGGGCGATGCTCGACGACTACTCGTTTGGCGAGTTCACCGTGCGGCTGGATTGCGATGTGCTGCAGGCGGACGGGGGCACGCGAACCGCGGCGATCACCGGCGCATGCGTGGCTACCGTGCAGGCGTTCCAGTGGATGGTCTCGACCGGACGGCTGCGCGTCTCGCCGGTCAAGCGCCGCGTGGCGGCCGTGAGCGTCGGACTCATCGGCGGCGAGGCACGCCTCGACCTCGATTATCCGGAAGACGTTGCCGCCGATGTGGACATGAACATCGTCATGAGCAGTGAAGAAAGGTTCGTCGAAGTCCAGGGGACTGGTGAACACGGGACGTTCGCGCGTGGCGACCTCGATCGACTGCTCGAACTGGCCGTACTCGGCGTCCGTACCATCGACGCGGCGCAGAGGCGTGCGATCGGCGGGTGACGCCACGCGCCGTGTGCTGCTCGCCACACGCAGCGCCGGCAAGCTTCACGAGCTGAAACCAATCATCGTGGCGGCCGGTTTCGACCCAATCACGCTGATCGATGCCGGCATTCCGGAGATTCCCGCCGAAGCAGAGCTGGAGCACGAACCGACGTTCGAGGAAAACGCGCTGTCCAAGGCGCTTTATTTTCACGGCGTCTCGGGCTTGCCAACGGTTGCTGACGACTCGGGCATCGAGGTAGCCGCCTTGGGCGGAGCTCCTGGCGTTCGCAGCAAGCGCTGGAGCGGACGCGAGGACCTCGTCGGTCATGCGCTCGATGACGCGAACAATGCATTGCTGCTGCGGATGCTGGAGCGCAGCCCTGATCGGCGCGCCAAATACGTCTGCGCGGCGGCATACTCCGGGCGAGGCTGGGAGTTGGTCGAGCGCGGCGAAGTCCAGGGGGCGATCACGCGTGCGCCGCGGGGTACCAACGGATTCGGGTACGATCCCTATTTCGAATCCGCGGAGCTCGGACGCACGTTCGGAGAAGTTGCGATGGAGGAAAAGGCGCGTGTGAGTCACCGCGCCCGTGCGTTCGCGAAGTTGTTGCGGCGCATGCAGTCGCTCGGTTGACCGAAGTTTTTTCGTCGGCTACATTGCGAGGCTCAACGGGGCGTAGCGTAGCCTGGTATCGCGCCTGCTTTGGGAGCAGGAGGTCCCCGGTTCAAATCCGGGCGCCCCGACTCCAACGACGAAGCGCCAGTAGCTCAGGTGGATAGAGCAACAGCCTTCTAAGCTGTGGGTCGGGGGTTCGAGTCCCTCCTGGCGCACCAAGCGGGACTGCAGGAGCCCGGCAACTCAGGGCCATTAGCTCAATTGGTTAGAGCAACTGACTCTTAATCAGTAGGTTCTAGGTTCGATTCCTAGATGGCCCATGATGTGACAGGCCTCGAGGGTGAGGTCGTTGTCGCTGGTGGTGGTTTTGTTGTTTGATGAGTTCGCTGTTGTGCTGAGGCGAGAGTGGGTGACCGCCTGAAAGTTGGGGCTTGAAAGTGCACAACAAGCGTTTATTTTTGAAGGCTCCGCCACAACGCAGCTGGATACCGCCGAGCGCGGTAGAACGCAGCTGAGTTGGCCGGGTTGGCCGAAAAAATATTTGTGATATTCGGTTGACGAACGGGTGAAGGTGGAGTATGATTCTAGGCTGTCGCTAATCGCGACGCTTTTACAGCTGATTGATAATCGATGTGGGAAGACGGATGTGCGAGGCGACTCGTCGAACCGATGTCTTTGAGGGATGTCGGGGAGAGTTTCGAACTCAAAACAAACGTGATTCGGACACGCTGTCACACGCGACAGCGTGCGACAGCTGTTCGGTTGAGCTGATTTAACTCTATTGGAGAGTTTGATCCTGGCTCAGGACGAACGCTGGCGGCGTGCTTAACACATGCAAGTCACGGGGGCCAGCAATGGCAACCGGCGAACGGGTGCGTAACACGTGAGCAACTTACCGATCTGTGGGGGATAGCCGGCCCAACGGCCGGGTAATACCGCATTCGCTCTTTGGGTGGAGTCACCTGAAGAGGAAACCTCCGGGGCAGATTGAGGGGCTCGCGGCCTATCAGCTAGTTGGTGCGGGTAACGGCCCACCAAGGCTATGACGGGTAGCTGGTCTGAGAGGATGGCCAGCCACATTGGGACTGAGAGACGGCCCAGACTCCTACGGGAGGCAGCAGTGGGGAATCTTGCGCAATGGACGAAAGTCTGACGCAGCGACGCCGCGTGCGGGAGGAAGCTCTTCGGGGTGTAAACCGCTGTTGCCCGGAACGAAACTCAGGATTCGTCCTGATTGACGGTACCGGGTGAGGAAGCGCCGGCTAACTCTGTGCCAGCAGCCGCGGTAATACAGAGGGCGCGAGCGTTGTCCGGAATCACTGGGCGTAAAGGGCGCGTAGGTGGCCACCATAAGGCCGCGGTGAAAGTTCGGGGCTCAACCCTGAATCGGCCGCGGCGACTGTGGGGCTCGGGTACCGTAGAGGCAGATGGAATTCCGGGTGTAGCGGTGGAATGCGTAGAGATCCGGAAGAACACCAGTGGCGAAGGCGGTCTGCTGGGCGGTGGGAGCGAAAGCTCCCTTTAACCGACACTGAGGCGCGACAGCGTGGGGAGCAAACAGGATTAGATACCCTGGTAGTCCACGCCGTAAACGATGGGCACTAGGTGCTCCGGGGAGCGACCCTTGGAGTACCGGCGCTAACGCATGAAGTGCCCCGCCTGGGGAGTACGGCCGCAAGGCTGAAACTCAAAGGAATTGACGGGGGCCCGCACAAGCGGTGGAGCATGTGGTTTAATTCGACGCAACGCGCAGAACCTTACCTAGGCTTGACATGCACGGGAAAGTTGCTGGAAACAGTGACCCCTCTTCGGAGCTCGTGCACAGGTGCTGCATGGCTGTCGTCAGCTCGTGTCGTGAGATGTTGGGTTAAGTCCCGCAACGAGCGCAACCCCCGCCCCGTGTTGCTAACAGGTAAAGCTGAGGACTCTCGGGGGACTGCCGGTGCCAAACCGGAGGAAGGTGGGGACGACGTCAAGTCATCATGGTCCTTACGTCTAGGGCTACACACGTGCTACAATGGCCGGTACAATGGGGTGCGAGCCAGTAATGGCAAGCCAATCCTGGAAAGCCGGTCTCAGTGCGGATTGGGGGCTGCAACCCGCCCCCATGAAGCTGGAATCGCTAGTAATCGTGGATCAGCTACGCCACGGTGAATACGTTCCCGGGCCTTGTACACACCGCCCGTCACGCCATGGGAGCTGTGAGCGCCCGAAGTCCGTGTCGCAACTCGCAAGAGAGCAAGCGGCCGAAGGCGAGCGCAGTGACTGGGGCGAAGTCGTAACAAGGTAGCCGTAGGGGAACCTGCGGCTGGATCACCTCCTTAACGGATTCGCGAGTAGGACGCCGGGGTAACCCGACCGTCTGAAAGCACTACCGTAAGTCGCTCGTCTCAAGCATCCACTTCCCAACATCGATTTCTTTTTCTCAGACGCGGCGCGCTCCGGCGTGTCGCGTTTGAAGTCTGGGCAAGTCTTGTCTCTGACAAGCCGGTGGGCCGCAAGGCTGATCGCGCTGTTTGACAATGGATGTTTGTGGTAGATCGTGGGATTAACGAATCCGATTCGAGAGTTTTGACTTCGTGAGTATTTAGTTTTTCGCGATTGTCACTCGAACAATGATCAATGCGCGTGCTTTGCTTGAACTATCAGAATTTTGTAGTCAAGCGAACGAGAGCGTGCGGGGGATGCCTGGGCATACGGAGGCGATGAAGGCCGCGGTAAGCTGCGAAAAGCCGGGGGGAGGCGCACACAGCCAGTGAGCCCCGGGTTGCCGAATGGGGAAACCCGGTCAGTCGCAAGACTGATCACTCACCGCAAGGTGAGAGCAAACCGAGGGAACTGAAACATCTCAGTACCTCGAGGAAGAGAAATCAACCGAGATGCCGAGAGTAGCGGCGAGCGAAATCGGCCCAGCCCAAACCAACCTCCTCGTGGGGTTGGGGTTGTAGGAGCCACGTTTGGTCATCGTGAAGCCAGCTGAAGTCGCCTGGAATGGCGCGCCAGAGACGGTGAGAGCCCGGTAGGTGACGGCGAAGGACGATGGCTAGTGGATTTCCTGAGTAACGCCCGGCTCGAGGAACCGGGCGTGAAGCCGGGGGGACCACCCTCCAAGGCTAAAGACTCCCGTATGACCGATAGTGGACGAGTACCGTGAGGGACAGGTGAAAAGCACCCCTGTGCGGGGAGTGAAAAAGATCCTGAAACCGCACGCTCACAAGCGGTAGGAGGTTGCCATGCAGGTTCGCCTGTATGGTCGACTGACTGCGTGCCTTTTGCATTATGATCCGGCGAGTTACTGCTCAAGAGCGAGGCTAAGCTGGTCACCAGCGGAGCCACAGCGAAAGCGAGTCCTGTAACGAGGGCGACTAAGTTCTTGGGCGTAGACCCGAAGCCAGGGCGATCTACCCATGAGCAGGGTGAAGCTCGGGTAACACCGAGTGGAGGCCCGAACCGGTGTGGGTTGAAAACCGCTCGGATGACTTGTGGGTAGGGGTGAAAGGCCAATCAAGCCTGGA
>DASTVV010000213.1:0-13237 GCA_035758925.1 Gemmatimonadaceae bacterium | reverse complement strand
GATTGGCTGTTTGATCGGTGGTGTGTTAACCCGACAACCCGATAGGCCGTCAACCTGTCAACCCGATAGGCCGTCAACCTGTCAACCTGATAGGCCGTCAACCTGTCAACCTGATAGGCCGTCAACCTATTTCGGAACGCCCGCCTCGCGCAGCTGGGCCATGGATTCCGGCGCGATCGACAGCGCGTGACCGCAGCCGACGCACACGTCCACCAGCACGTGCGGCACGACGAGACGCGTGCGTGCCAACGTCACCGACCGGCGCTCGAGGCGCGAACGCACGATCTTCTTGCACTGCGGACATGTATTGGTGACGAAATCGCCGATTCTTGGATGCAGGTACATTGTGACCTTCTCCCGTTTGAACGCCGAGGAATCCGGCGTCGCACACACCTACGCCCCGTGGTGACCGAAAGATTCACGTCTGGCACAGACTGCCGATGAAACCGCGCACCGTCATCGTCTTCGCGGCGATGCTCTGTGGCGGAACGGCCCGCGCACAGGACGAACTGGCGATCGCTCACGTGAGTATCGTCGACGCCTCTGATTCGACACCGCGCACCGACCAAACGGTTGTGATCCGCGGCACTCGCATCACTGCCGCCGGCCCGGCTCGCTCCGTGGCGGTTCCGTCCGGCGCGCGCGTCATCGATGGCCGCGGCAGGTTCCTGATCCCGGGACTGTGGGACATGCACGTGCACACCACGATCGCGGGCGGCCGCGAGCTATTGGGACTCTACGTCGCCAACGGCGTGACCGGTGTGCGCGACATGGCAGGGGATTGGCCGACGCTCACGGTGTGGCGCAACGACATCGACGCCGGTCGCCTGCTCGGACCGCGCATCATCGCGTCCGGTCCATACCTCGAAGGCGGCGACGTCCCCATCGCGCACATCCTTGCGCGCACGCCTGCGGAAGGCCGCGCAGGGGTGGACTCGCTCGTGCGACTCGGCGTGGACTTCGTGAAGGTCCACGGCCAGCTGACGCGAGACACGTATTTCGCGATCGCGCGCCGCGCACGCGAGCGCGGCATTCCATTCGCCGGCCACGTCTCCCGCGCCGTCGGCGCTGCCGCTGCATCCGACTCCGGCCAGCGCAGCATCGAGCATTTGTTGGCCATCCCCGCTCCGTGCACGGCCGCGGAATCCATTGCGCTTCAGCCCCGCTACACCGTGCAAGGGGCGCTGGGCCGCTGCTCGTCAGAGGATCTCTACGCCCTGTATCGGAAGCTCGTGAAGAACCAGACGTGGGTGACGCCGACGTTTACCGCGCAGTACGAGGTGGCCGTGTGGCCGACGCGCGCCGTCCCGGGCGATTCGCTCGCGCCATATCTGCCCGATTCGGTCAAGCGTTTCGTCGCGCAGATCTTCCCGATGCCCGCTGACGTTCGGCCGGGCGCGGATTCTGTCGGTCGTGCGATGTTCACCAAGCGCCTGGCGCAGGTGGCCTCGATGAACCGCGCGGGAGTCCGCGTGCTGACCGGCACGGACGCGCCGCTCCGAAACAGTCCGCCCGGGTTCGGACTGCACGAAGAGTTGGCGCTGCTCGTCCGTGGCGGCATGTCCCCGTTCGACGTCATCCGTGCCGCAACCCTGGAGCCTGCCCGCTATCTGGGCATGCTCGACTCCGCCGGGACCATCGCCACCGGCAAGCTCGCCGACCTCGTGCTTCTCGACGCCAATCCGCTCGCCGACATTCGCAACACGCGCCGCATCGTCGCGGTCCTGGCGAACGGCAGGCTCGTGGATGCGCGGGAGCGGGTGCGCGTGCTGCGGCGCCGTTAACACGGCAAACGGAGGGTCGCGCGGCCATGCGCGGCGGCACGGATCACGCACTACGAACTGTGCCGTGATGCAGCCACGGGACCCGGAAGCGCAATGAGCGCACGCGACGACCTCAACCTGGACGCGCTGAACGAGAGCTACCACATCGTGGGCGAGCTTTCCGGGCACGACGACGCGCGGGTGTTCATGGCGAAGCGCAAGTCGGACGGGCTCGAGGTGCTCGTCGTGGTGGGCCGTCAGCCGGAGGGCGATCAGGGAAACGCGCTCAGCCACCTCGCCGCCGACGCGAACCTGCTGGCCTCGACACAGCACCGCGGTGTCGTTCCCGTGCTGGAGGGCAAGTGGCTTGGCACGGACGCGTTCGCGACGGTGGTGCGTCGCACGCGAGCGCCGTCGCTGCACGAGCTGCTGTCGCGCCGCGACGAGGACTTCGGCTTCGCCAGGATCGCGATGATTCTGCGCGAAGTGAGCGGAGCTCTCGATTGGGCGCGCCAGCAGAAGGTGGTGCATCGCTCCGTCATACCGGAGACACTCTTCGTCGAGCCAGGCAGCGATCGCGTGAGCGTCAGCTTCGCGCTGACCGCGCTGACCGCCAGCGGGACTCCCGGAGCGGATGCCGATGCCCGTACGATCGCGCAGCTCGCGCGCGCCATGTTCACGCGCAGCCCGGCGGCACCGGAACGAGATGAACGGCCGCTCGCGGAGCTACGTCCTGGACTGCCCAGGAAGGTCGTGGACGAAACGGAAGCGCTGCTGGCGCAGTCGCGCGCCGACAAGTCCGCGCCACCCGACATTGCGAACTACATCGCGTCGATCGCGATGTCCGAGGCGCTGAGGAGCGGCGAGGAGTACCTGGAGGCCACACGCAACATCATCCAGGAGCAGCGGCGGCTGCACAAGGAACAGCTCGAGAAGGAAAGGCTCGAGCACGAAAACCAGCTCGCCAGGGAGCGAAAGGAGTACGAGCGGCTGGCGTCAGACCAAGCCGAGACGTTCGCGAAGGAACGCGAAACCTTTGCGCGTCAACTGGACAAGGAGCACAACGCCCTCGACAAGGAACGTGCGGCGCTCGTCAAGGAGCGCACGAATCACGCGAGAGATTGCGAAGAGCTGGCGCGAGAGCGCGAGGCACACGCGCGGGATCGCGCCGCCCTGCTGGAGGAGCGTGCCAAGCAGGAACGGCTGACCGCGGAACAGCGTGAGAGCTTTGCCGTGGAGGCCGCGGAATTCAGAACCAAGGCAGACGAGCACGCCCAGGCCGCAAAGCGGGCCGAGGAATCACGAAAGGCGAGCGCCAGTGCTCCGCTGTCACCGAAGCGCCAACCGTTCGACGTGAAGGGGCCTCCGCCTGTCGCGGTCCCATGGCCGAAGCGGTCGCGCCCTGTGCGTCCGGCGAGCGACAGGAAGAGCTGGAAGACGCCGGTGGCGGCGGCCGTGGTCGTCGCATTGATCACGGCGACTGCGCTGTCGCTCGCCGAGGCGGGGCGTCGCTTCTCACTGCCGGGCACACCGGTTCAGCGCACGGCGCGCACGCAACTGGCTCAGCCTGCGCGGCCAGCGCAGCCGGAATCGGCGGCCGGCGAAGTGTCATCGTCATACCGCTCCATAGTGCCGCTGCCCGAACTGACTACGGATACAACGACGCTGGCGGCTTCCGCCACCGACTGGACGCCGCCGCCGAAGCGACGCGAGGTCGATTCCGATGTGGCCGAGGAACGGGAGGCGCGCGAGAGGGATCGTCGGGAGAGCTATCAGCGCGATCTCAGCTCACGGCTGGGCAACAATGTGCGCGTCGACAGCGTCCACTCGTCGATGCCAACCGTGGACACGATCTACGGGACCGAACCGCCGAAACCGGATTTCGTGCGGCCGATCCCAGGCTCGCCGGGTCGCGCGACCGTGACGCGCGTCGACACGATTTACCGGCGCGACACGATCCCGCCTCCCTGACGCACGCTGCCACTCGGCGCCGTCGTCAGGAGCAGCTCAGGAGCACCCTTCGCGGTGCAGCCGCAGAAGGAAACAGGGCCAGCGCCCTGCGCGCGTACCTGCGCGACGACGTGCATCTGTCGCGCGACGCGTACAACTCGGCAACCTTCAGGTTGATCCGATAGCTCCCTGGATCCCACACGGCCCCCGCGATCCAGCCTGCACGCGTTCCGCCGTTACCGACGGTGATGATGGCGCCAACCTGCGTGGCGCTGCGAGCTACTGAGACCGCGAGCAACAGCAGCGCAACGGCGGTTGCGGTCCTCGATGCAACACGCGGCTGGCCTGCGTCGCGGCGGCCGCGCACGGACTGCGTGGCGCCACTGGCTGCCCCCAGGATGGCCCAGACCAGGAAAGCCGGCGCGGCAAGCAGCAGCGCGGCATCGAACGCGCCAACCACCAGCGTTGCGGTGATCGTCCCGAGCAGTACCATCTTGGCCAGCACCCCATCGACATCGTCCTGGTCGCGCCAGTGGCGGCACGCACCAAGGAACAGGAGCGCGAACACGCCAAGGAGTGCGCCGGCGGCGACGAAGCCGCGCTCGGAAACGAACGCCACCCAGTCGCTGCTCGGCCACGGGTTTGCAGCCATACCGTCGTCCGTGAGCGAACGATCATTCGCGGGCGCAAATCGTGGATAGCGAACCGGCCAATTGCCAGGACCGACACCCAGCAACGGATTCGTCGCTGCCATTTGCAACGAGTTGACGTACTGCGCCACGCGTCCAAGTCCGCTGCCCGTACGATAGTCCACCATGCCGCGCGCGGAATCCAGATATGGGGAATCGCTGCTCCAGTTGAGCCGATTGGGAAGCAGAATCGCAAGCGTTGCTCCGGCGGTGGCGGCGATGGCGAGGCGCTTAAAACGGGCAGCGACTGGAGATTGCCGCTTCCAGTAGCCGCGCGATGCCAGGAACGCGAACGTCAGCACCGCCATAGACGCCGCGACCGCCAGCCAGGCCGCGCGTGACCGCGACAGCACGAGAGCGGCAACCACGATGCCCGTGCCGACAGACCCGAGGGCGGCTCCGCCCGATCGACGCGCCGTGACCGTGCAATAGAACAGCGCGGGCAGCCCGATGGCGGCGAAATGCGCGGCGAAGTTGCGATTGCCGAACGTACCGCCCGGAGCACGATTCAGGCTGAAGTAATTCGTGACGACGCCATAAGCCTGCGTCATGCACGTCGCCGCTGCCAGCACTGCGGCGCAAGCCGCCGCCAACACCACGGGCCTGTGTGCGTCAGCGCCAACTTTCCGCGCCGCCCAGAAGATGACAGCGCTCGAGAGACTGAGACTCACCGCGCGCTGCGCCAGCCAGGAGTTCGGCGCGAAGAGCGCCGAGACCACGCTCCATCCCAGGAACAACACGAGCAGCGCATCGACGAGATTGCCCGGACGCCAACGTGCGCGCGCGAGGAGCGCGACCCCGAGGAGCAGTGCCGAGACGTGCAGCACCAGCTCCTTCGGCACGAAGTAGCGGTCGAGCTCGAACAGTTTGTACGGAAGGGCGGCAACCACCACCGCCAGCAGCCCAGCCTGCAGGACCAGCGTGGCTGTGCGAAATGGCATCCCCAAATATGGACGCCTGAGCTCGGCCTGGCGCGTCTCACGCTCCCGTCGCATCGTGTACGGCATGGATGACTTCTCCAGACGCGGATTCATCGCGACGGCCGGCGGAGCCTTGGCTGCTGCCTGGCTGACCGCCGACAACGATAATCTCCTGGCCGCCGCTCGGCACGCCGAGGCGGCACGCGCTGGTGAGACGCCGCCGTTCCTGTTTCTCACGGCGCAGCAGGCCGCCGATATCGACGCCGCAACGTCGCAGATCGTGCCCACCGATGAGACGCCGGGCGCCCACGAGGCGCGCGTCGTCCACTTCATCGACAAGGCGCTGGCCACGTGGCAGAAGGACCAGCGCCCCGACTTCGAAAAAGGCCTGGCCGAGCTGCGCAAGCGCGCGGGCGACGTGCCGTTTGCGTCTCTGCCAGCAGACCGACAGACAGCCGTGATTGCGTCGCTGGAGAAGGACAAGGACCCGTTCTTCTTTGCACTGCGCGGGGCCACGATCGCGGCGATGTTTTCGAACCCCGAGTACGGCGGCAACTTCAACAAGTCGGGATGGAAGCTGCTGGGCTTCGACGATCGTTTCTCCTGGGCACCTCCCTTCGGCTGGTACGACGCCAATGCGTGAGCATCGTCATCTTCCGCTGGACCCGCTGCAACGCAGCACCGTCAAGTATCGTCCGGACGACGAAGTGGATTTCGTCATCGTGGGATCGGGCGCCGCGGGCGGCGTCGTCGCGAAGGAGTTGTCCACTGCCGGCTTCCGCGTGGTGGTGCTGGAACAAGGCCCCTGGCGCGACGAACGCGAGTTTCCTCACGACGAGCTCAAGGTCTGGCAACAGAACTTCTTCACCATCGACTGGAACCAGCAGCCAACCACGTTCCGGGCGACTGAAAACGAGAAGGCCAACCGCCAACCAGCGCTGATGTATGGACGCCTGGTGGGCGGCACGAGCGTGCATTTCTCGGGGAACTACTGGCGCTTTCGCGAGATCGACTTCAACGAAGCGAGCGTGAGGGGCGTGCCGGAGGGCACCACGTTCGCCGACTGGCCCATCTCGTACCAGGATCTCGAGCCATACTATACCAAGGTGGATTGGGAAGTCGGCGTCGCGGGAGGTCCCGGTCCGTTCGACCCACCGCGATCGCGGCCCTATCCCATGCCGCCGCATCCGCCCAAGCCACAGGGCGTCCTCATCGAGCGCGGCGCCAAGAAGCTGGGCTGGACCGCGTTTCCCGCACCGATGGCAGTGGCCTCGCGCTTCTACAACGGTCGCTCGCAGTGCGTGCAGTGTGGCTTCTGCCTCGGATTCGGCTGCGAGGTGCGCGCGAAATCTAGCGCGCTCGTCACGGTCATACCGAGAGCCGTGGCCACGGGCCGCTGCGAGATCCGGCCGCGCAGCTACGCGCGCAAGGTCGAAGTGGCACCGCAGGGACGCGTTACCGGTGTGAAATATTTCGACCAGAACAAGAAGGAAGTGTTCCAGCGCGCGAAGGCGGTGGTCCTTTGCGCCAACGGTGCCGAAACGCCACGCCTGTTGTTCAACTCGAAGTCAAACCTCTTCCCGCAGGGCCTCGCGAACTCCAGCGGCCTGGTTGGTCGCAACATGATGTGGAACGGCGCCGGCTTGGCTACAGGCCAGTTCGAGCACGAGGTGAATGGCTACAAGGGGCTCGTGGCAACCCGCATTGTCTGGGACCTCTATGAATTGCCCAAGGAGCTCGGCCTGGTCGGCGGCGGCGGCTTTGATTTCCGCTTCGACATGACGCCAATCCAGTTCGCGTTCGGCGGGCTGCCTCCGGGTTCACCCACGTGGGGCAAGGAGTTCAAGCGCGCATTGCATCAACAGTACACCCGCACTCTTGGCGCCTACGGGCACACGACATCGATGCCCGTCGAGTCCAACAGCATCTCACTCGATCCGGACGTGAAGGACGCCTGGGGTCTGCCCGCAATTCGCGTGACGTACCAGGACCACCCGCAGGATCTCAAGGTGTACAAGTACTTCTCGGAAAAAGCCGAGCAGTTGTTGCTGGCGGCAGGCGCCGCAAACGCCTGGCAGACGCCGGTGAGCAGTCAGCAGTTCGGCGTACACCTGCTGGGCACGTGCAGAATGGGCAATGACCCCAAGTCGTCGGTGGTCGACAAGTACCATCGCGCCCACGACGTGAAAAACTTGTTCATCGTGGACGGGTCCAGCTTCGTTACCGGGGGACGCGGACAGCCGACGATGACCATCCAGGCATTGGCGTTCAGGGCGGGGGACCACATCGCGCGGTTCGCGAAGAGGCGGGAGATCTAATCGGCAAGCCGTATCATTTCAAAGGTTTACGCGCCCGCTGCGCAAATTCCCGTTACGGCGACGCCCGTCGCGCGTTCTAGCTACAAGCCGACGGGCTTCGCAGAATTGGCTCTCCGCCTTTGCGCGCGACGGCCGCACGGCTTGCTGTCTTCCGTCCCAGCGCGCACCAGCCCCATCACCCACCACATACGTCGGGCTGCATTTGATGCAACGGAAAAGCGTGGCTTTCGCCGCGGTGGAAAACGTGACGCAGTACATGCGCGTGCCTCGGCTTCACAGCATCCGCGCGCGCATCCTGGCGCTGGCGGTGCTGGGCACCCTGTTTCCGGCCGGAATCGCCCTCGGCGTTGCGTACTCGCAGAACCGGCGTGCGCGCGAAGAGAAAGTCACGCAGGAGCTGGTGTCGCAAAGCTCACAGACGGCCCGCGCGATGGGCGCCTGGCTCAAGGAGCGCGTGCTGGACCTGCGCGTCTTCGCGAGCTCGGACGAGGTGTCCAACAGCCTCGGCAAATCCTCGAACCCCGTGCTCGCGAATCGTCTGCGTGAGTATCTCCGGTCGCTGCACGAGCGCTTCACCGACTTCGACCAGCTTCTGGTTCTCGATTCCCAGGGACACGTCCTGGCAACGAGTGCCGCGGAAGCAAGACAAGTCGACCTGCCCGCGGACTGGCAGAAGACACTGCGGCAGCAGAATCAGCTGATCGGAAAAGCATACTGGGATACGTCCCGTGCGGGCAGATCGGCGAAGAGTGGCGGACGTTTGATGCTCGCGGTCCCGGTGATCCGCGCGGACGGCCGGCCGCTGGGCGCCTTCGCGGCGGAGCTCTCCCTGACTCCGGTGCAGGCACAGCTCAGGGAGTATTCGCCAGACACGACCAGCATGATCTATCTCGCTGGCCTGGACGGCGCGCTCATCGCAAGCTCGAAAGGCGTATCGCGCGCCATGCTCAGGACCACGCTGGACGGACGCGTCCTCGAGGAACTGACGCGCCATGACAACAAGGCAGCAAGCTACGAGAGTGTCGCGGGCGTGGACGTGGTCGGCACCATGAAGCGCGTCCCGCAGATTCCCTGGATGGTGGTGGCCGAGATGCCGAGCGCGGCGACGTTCCGCGCCGTGCGCCATTTTCGGAACGTCGCGCTGATGGTCGTCGTGGCGCTCCTCGTCGTCGTGGGAGCGAGCGCGTACTGGCTTGGCCTCAAGATCGTCCGGCCACTCGAATCGCTGGCCAAAGGTGCAGCCGAGGTGTCGCTCGGTGACCTCAACGTGGACCTGCCCAGCACTGGCGACGGTGAGGTGGCCGTCCTGACCGGCGTCTTCAATGGCATGGTCAAGCGCCTGCGCGAGGGTCGGGAAGAGTTGGAGCGGCTGTCGGTGACGGACGGCCTCACGGGGCTGTCGAACCACCGCTCGCTGAGGCAGAGGCTTCACGAGGAGGTGGTGCGCTCCACGCGCAACAAGCACGAGTTCAGCGTGATCATGGTGGACGTGGACCACTTCAAGTCGTACAACGACGCCTTCGGCCATCCGGCGGGAGATGCAGTGCTCAAGCGCGTCGCGACGTTGCTCAAGGACTCCGCGCGTGCAGTGGACTGCGTCGGACGCTACGGAGGCGAGGAGTTCGCCGCCCTGCTGCCGGAAACGGATTCTGCGGGCGCGCTCGAAGTGGCCGAGCGGATGCGGAGTCGCGTCGAGGCGGAGAGGTTCCCCGAGCGTCACGTGACCGTGAGCATTGGCGTGGCGACGTTCCCGGAGAACGCGGATCAGGCGGACACGATCGTCTCCGTGGCTGACGCCGCTCTCTATGAGGCGAAGCGCTCCGGCCGCAACAGGGTTGTGTCGGCTGCCAAACCCCAGAAGCCGGCCAGGCCGAAAGCCGAGAGTCGCAAGACGACCGAGCAGCGCGTTCTACCAGCAGCGCGCCGGCCGACGAGGGCCAAGAAGAAGAGCTGAGCTGTCAGGGCCTCGTGACGAGGCTCCTGAAGATCCAGCCGCCGCGTCCCTGGTCGTCGCTGATGTGGACCCATTCGTCGGCGTACGAGAACGCCGTCAAGCCGCTGCCAGCGTCCACGCCGAAGGCGACGGCGAAGCCGGTACCCGGCCCTTCGCGGACATTCCCGCGGTTGGCGACTTTCAGCCGGATTGGAACCGCGAACTGCGTCTCGCCCTGGCGTGGTGTGCCGCGGTTGCCAGAGGCGGCGCGCTGCCGCCCACTGGCCGCGATCGTCTTGGCCTGGCTTGCCAGGTACAGTGCGCCGCCGAAGTTCTGTTTCCCGAACTCCCCGTTGCTCTGTTGCAGGAGCCTGTTGACCTGACCGATCTCGGGGAGCGGCTGACCGGCGGCGCCGGTGCGGAGCGATTGCAGGGCGACATCGGCTTCAGCCATCGCGGACGCCGCCTCGGCACGACTGGCCAGCGTCTGCAGCTTGCTCATCGTGCGGACCACTTCCTCTCGTGCGTCCTCGAGCCTTGTCTCCAGCTGCTCCACCTGCGCCTCCTTCTCGATCAGCCGCAGATCGAGCCGAGCGAGGCGACGCTCGAGGTCAGGGTCCCGTACCTCTACTGTATCGCGCGCCGCGCGCGCGCGTTTCGCTCCGGACGCGCCTATGGCTGGAGCGCAGCTCGCTGCAAATGTCGCGAAGATCAGGACGCTCAGTGCCGGGACGGATCGCGGCAGGAAGGAAACGAAATAGGGCAGCTTCGTACGCAATGGGCAGCCTCGCCGAGGTCATGAGACACTGGTGTGCGGGACGGTCGCCCGCACGGGGGCCGCGATGCCCCTCCTACATACGAGAGAGGCGTACAACTGGTAATATCCACCAGCCGATGATCGCCCTATCCCTCCTTTTTCAGCTGGCCAGCACGACCGCGGCGTCCTCCGCGACCCCGGCGACCCCGGCGGAGCGCTTCGAGTTAGCGAACGGGCTGCGTGTTTGGGTGCAGGAAGACCATTCGCGGCCAATTGCGCTCGTGCAGGTCACGTACAAGGCGGGCTCGATAAACGAGCAATCAGGCCAGACCGGAATCGCGCACTTCGTGGAGCACATGGTGTATCGCGCCACGAGAAACATCCGAAACGAGGACGTCTACGGCTATATCGACCGCATTGGCGGCCGATACACCGGCGGCACCTGGCCGGAGTTTACGCGCTACGCGGAGACCGTTCCCAGCTGGGCTCTCGAATCCGCGCTTCGCGTCACCGCGGAGCGCATGTGCTGCGCGCTGTTCGACAGCACGGAGTTCGAGCGCGAGCGCAGCAACGTGGTCACTGAAGCCAACGGCTTCTCGGACACGGATCCCGCCAGCGTCCTGCGCGACGCTGTGATGTATGCCTCGTTCGAGGCACACCCATATCGGCTCAACAGCAACACGTGGGCGCGGGACAACCTGGTCCTCACGCGCGACGAGGCGTTCGCCTGGTACAAGGCGTACTATGGTCCGAACAACGCCGTGCTCGTCGTGGCCGGTGACGTCGGGCTGGAGGATGTTCGGAGGCTGGTGGAAAAGCACTTCGCGTCGATTCCGCGCGCGCCCGGTCGTGGCGAAGTGCGAGTCGTGGAACCACCGCAACGAGTCGAGAAACGCGTCGAGCTGACGTACCCTGGCGTCAAGCAGCTCATTGAAATGGTGTACCACGCGCCGGCGGCGTCGCACGCGGACTACCCGGTCCTCGCGGTGCTCAGCCGAGTGCTGTCGCATCGCCTCGCGCGTGCTCTCTCGGGTGTCGTCACAAAATCCGGCATCGTCGTCGCCGACAGTGCGTCGGAATACCCGTTCGTCTTCCGCATCTCGGTGACGCAGGATTCGGCTGGTGACGCAGAGCGAACGCTGTCCACCATTCAGTCGGAGATCGGTCGACTGGGTCGCGACGGCGCGAGCGCGGACGAGATAGCGGCAGCCAGTGGTGTATCCAGGCCCGGCACGGTGGCGCAGGCGAGCACGCAAAGCGCTACCACTCCGCCGCGCCGGTCGTATCTCACGCGTATCGCCGACTCTCTCTCGGATCGCGAACCGATGCCCTGGGAGGTAAGCCAGGAACTGCGCGCGCGCATTGCGGCCGCGAAATCGCGGGTGACGTCCGCCGACATCCGGGACTACGCGAGTCGCTGGCTCCGACAGTCGCAGCGAACCGTTGGCATTCTGGGTCCTGGCAAAGACGACTTCGTCCCCACGTGGTCCGACGGTCGGCCGCTCGTCGCGGAGCGCATGGAGATTCCCCCCTTGACGACGCCTCCGGCGAAGCGAATGCGTCCCGAGCCCGTGCCGACACGTGCCTTGGAGCCGCTGGCCCCGCTGCCCATCCCCAGGGCAAGGCGTGTTCTGGCCAATGGCATTGTCGTACGTGTGGCGCGGGTGGACGGGGGGAGATTCGCGATTCACGTTCGCGCCGATTCGGGCGCGCGTTCCGACAGTGGCGGCCATGTGGACCTTCGTCGCGAGGGGACGTCCGTGCGCGAAGCATCATCGGCCGCGAGGGAGCTGGCACGCCGAGTGGTCGATGGCGGCCTCACGGATTTGCCGCTCACCATGGCGGTGGTGGGGCCATCGACACCGGACGCGCTGCTCGAGATCGGCGCCGCGGCCTTCTCCCGATTGCGGAGCGGCAAGGCTGGCGAGAACGGCACTGCTTCGACGGCGAGAGCACTCGCGCGCGACACGGCGTCCGACGCGGCCACGCAGGTTGATATCGTCGCGACGTTGCCTGGAGTCCCGCGCAATCATCCCGATCGACGCGCGCTCGAGCTGCTCAACTACATCGTCGGCGTTCCTTCGTATGGTGGCCGTCTCGGCTGGGCGCTCAGCAAGTCTGGACTCACGTACTACTCGGCCGCTCGCACCACGTTCGCGGCGAGTCGTGGCGGGATCGCGTTCATGACGACCTGCGACACCCGCAACACTCCCGCGACACTTCAGGCCATCCGGGAAGTGGTCGCCGGCGTTGGAGCAGCCGGGGTAGAGGAATGGGAGCTGCGCGAAGCGCAGGCATTCACGCTGGGAAGAACACTGCTCTACGGCGCCCGGGACGATTCAGAGCCAGATGTCATCGCTGGGGCGCTGCTGGATTCCGAATACTCAAGCGGCGGCCTGGATCTGCTGGACCTGCCGGCACTGTCGCGCGCCTATCAGTCGGTGACGGCGGATGAGATCAATCGCGTGGCGAGGAAGTACTATCGGCCGGAGCTGCTACAGATCGAAACGATCGGCGCCGTCCCCAGACACGCTGAGCCTCAGATCTTTCGGGACGGCACGTTCAGGGCGCTCTTCGAGCCCTGAACCGCTGGCGCGTCGCAACTTCTTCGTCGCCCCGTCCCGGGAAGCGAATTCGACAGAGTGGTCATGCCGAACCTCGCCGCACTGCGCCGGGAACGGGGATGAGCGCCGTCGTTACCGTGCCGCCGTGAGCGCTACGGCCGGTACGGCGGGCGGGAACTTCTTCGCAATCGCCCTCACCGAGTTGCGCAGCTCGTTCATGTATTTCTTGGGGTCGGTGTAATAATCCGACGTCCCCTGGCCGCGCCACAGGAGCTTCTTATCGGCCGGATTCACCGCGTCGATGACCACTGTCTCACGATCGTACGTGGCGACCGCATAGCCG
>DASTVV010000211.1:0-4369 GCA_035758925.1 Gemmatimonadaceae bacterium | reverse complement strand
GTTTGAAACCTTGCAGCGATCGGCGAGGTGGCACAGCGAGCTGCCGATCCCAGAAATCAGATCACGTCTGGACCGCCGCGCCGTCCGCCGGGGAGGACGACGCGCCGAAGATCGTTCCGCGTAGCCTCTTCCACTCTCTGCAGTGCAAACGTGTGAGATCTTGTTTTTTGGGCACGCATAATTGATTACGCGGCCAAAAGGGCGAGGTCGCGCTCGCGGAAGGTGAGTGCGGTGCTCATGACCTGGTGTCCGAGTGGACTCACCCGGTAATAGCGGGTGTGCGGGGTCTTGTGTACGAGGCGATGTGCGCGAAGTAAGCGAATCAAACGAGTGACGCGATTGGCGGCTTGGCGGCGTGCGATGGGATCGCGCGCGGCGTCGGGGTAGAGACGCTGGCGCAGGTCAGCGTTGCGAAATCCTTGCGCGCAGTGTTCGCCGCGAAGAATGGCGCGCAGGAGGGGCGCCTCCTGCGGACTAATCGGCCGCAGGGGGCGATAGCGACGGCCGCGGTGGACGATGGGCTGACTGACGCTATCGAGCAGACGATACGAAGGGCTCGGCTCGCCCACGACGCTGAGCGCGTCGAGGTACCGGGCATTTGCGGCGCGTGATACCTCGACGCGCCGAGCAACATCGGCCACGCCTTTACGCAAGCGACACCAGGTGCGCGTGCGGTGGCCCTGACGGGTGACGGTTCGCCGGACGTTGTAGCGCCGCGGATTATTGAGAGTGGTTTCAATCCGCAGGATGCACCCGTGTTTGTCGTACATCTTGATCGAATTTTCCTCGACCCAGTGTTTGACGCGTACTCCCTCCACGCGTCCAAAGAGCGTCCGCACTTCGCCCGAGAAGCCGGCCTGCGGCCGCCGCCCGAGAAAGCGGAGCACATCCTCGCTGCCGAACTGACTAATCGCATGGTGTGTCAGCGCGGGATACAACCGATGCAGCGTCGCCGGATCGCCAAACAGCAAATCGGTCGCATATTCGCTTTCATCGAGGCTCCAGTAGTACGGCCGGAGGCCGGCGCGCCGGAGGCGCGTGATCAGCGGATTGACGCGCCGCGCCCAGGCGGCCAACACCGGCGTCCACGCCCGCGTGCCGAGTGTGTCCAACAGCGCCTGCGCCCGCACGGGATCGTCGATCGCGGTCAGCGCGTTGTCGACCTGCCGGTGCGCGATCCCCCGGGCGGCGAGTTGGCGCGCGAGCCACTCGCGCCCGTTGACACAGATCTGGATCGTAAAGGGCACCCAGGTCTGCAACCGGATGTGCATCAACCCGAATTCGGGGTCGTGGAAGTAGAAATACAAGTGCAGACACTTCCGTTCTTGCGGCGTCACGACGAGGTGCTTCGATCGGCGGTCCTTCCGGACACCGTAGGTCCGGCAGGATTCGACGCACGACAGGATGCAGATGAGGCCCGCGCGGACCCCGTCCTGCTCCGCGATCGCGCGGGCCCGTTCTTCTTTCGACACCCGCGACGAGGGCAAAAACTCCAGCGGCCGCCCTGTGGTCGCCGCGAGGCGCTCCGCATGCTGCTTGACGGTATCTGACAGCTCCTCGACATACCGCCCGAAGTCTTTGAGCAGGACCTGCTGCGTTGATAAAAAGATCTCGAGGCCTTTCACATAGCTGAGGGATCGGAGGCTGCCGCGGAATCGTAGACGATCAAAACCTGATAAGGTGGCGGTGATGCGGTCACCGTGCCGCGTTAGAAAACGCTCCATGGCATCCTCGCATGATGACGTGTTGGCACACCCATCATCGGCGGAAACCATTTGGAGCGTTTTCTTTTCTGAATCGCGGTTCGGAACGGACTGTTGCACGGATGCTTTCGTTTGGTTGCGGCCCTGGCCGCGCTGCGATCTTTGCGCGAGACCGGTATTCTCCGCGCTCTCTGCGCGAGCCAGCCCGCAATCACTACTCTGTCGGCGCTTCGCCGGAATCAACGCGCTCGTTCATCAACAACCAGTACGCGAGTGCTCCACCGACCAGAAGAAAACCACACAGCACAAACGCCGGGACAAATGAACCGGTGCGATGCGCGATGGCGCCTGTCAGCCACGGCGCGATGATGCCGCCGACGTTGCCGCCGAAGTTCTGAATTCCGGAGACAGTGCCGACGACACGCTTCGTGCAGCATGCCTGCGTGAGGCTCCAGGTGTTTGGCGCCGCCAGACCGATGCCGCACAGCGACAGCACCAAGAGCCACACGGCGGTCGCGTTGTCTTCGACCAGGCCGGCTGGCACGATCGCCATCGCAATCGCAAAGCCGATCGCGATGAACGTCTTGCGAACGCGCAGCTCACCAAACCCGGCGGCGATCAATCGGTCGGTCACAATCCCCGACAACACGATGACCACCGACATTACGAGAAACGGCACTGATGAGTGAAACGCCATCTGCGCCGGCGTGAAGTGACGTTCCAGGCGGAGATAGCCGGGCAACCAGAACACAAACACGAACCAGACGTAGTCGTAAGCAAAGAAGCCGAGGAATGTTCCGAGGACCGTGCGATGCCGAAGCAGCCCGAAGCTCGAAGCAAACGTAAAGCGATTCGCTCGGTTCGCGGCAGCGGGCGCGCTATGGACTTCCCACCGGCGCAGAATCATCATCCACGGCACGATCCACAACAACGGCACGAGTCCGCTGAGGACGAAGAAGATCTGCCATCCGTACAGCGCGATCAATCCAACGCCCGCGGCATTCACCAGCGCCTGTCCCAAACGGACGCCAGTCAAATAGCTCGAGTTCACGAGTCCCCGCTCAGTATCGGGGAACCAGTTCGCCACGGTGCGGGCGCTGGCTGGAAACGCGACCGACTGACCGACACCCATCGTGACGCGGAAGACCATGATCGCGGCGATGTGTCGAAACGCGCCGGTCAACGCACACGCAATCGACCAGACTCCGAAGCCAAACGCATACGCGCGTCGCACACCGAAGCGGTCCACGATCCATCCGGATGGCACCTGCATGAAGCAGTAGCACCAGGAGAACGCAGACAGCATCAGCCCCATCGTCTCGGTGTTGATCCCGAGTTCGCGAATCATGAAGGGAGCGGCAATCGAGAGTGTGCCGCGCTGGGCGTAACAGAGGGTCATGCCGCTGGTGAGCAGCACGACGAGCCACCAGCGTCCAGTGGTTGTGCCGCCATCGGCGGCGTTCTGCGCGGCAGCAGTCTCGTCGCCACTCAAAGACATTTACGACCCGGACACTACCACAATCCTCGCATCCTCCTTCGTATCCGACAGAGCGATCCGAGCATTCGTGAGGACGGTGCTGAACGGAGTAGACTCCCGTCGCTATGAGTTCGACCGCTCAGTCACGAAAAATTTCGGCGAATGCATCGATCACGACGAGGCGGGCAATCGTCGCCGCCTGGCTGCTCTGCGGTGTGCTCGACATTACCGCCGCCTGCCTACAGGCCTGGATCCAGGCTGGCCGTGCGCCGGGCGATGTGCTGCGCGGAGTGGCGTCGGCGCTCTGGGGACGCGCGGCGCTCGAAGCGGGCTTCGCCATGGCGGCAATCGGGCTGGCGATGCACTTCACAGTCGCCCTCACCGCGACGATGATCTTCTACGCACTCAGCCTTCGGATGTCTTTTCTGCGAACCGCACCGATCTGGATTGTCGGCCCGCTCTACGGCGTCATCGTGTTCTGTGCGATGAACTACGGAACACTGCCGGCGCTGTCGTGGCTGCGCAGCCTCTACCTGCACACGCCGCCACGGTGGCCTGGTCCGATGAGCTGGCCGCAACTGTTCATCCACATGGTGTGCGTGGGCCCACCGATCGTCTGGGGCGTGAGACGCGCGCGATAAGGCGCATGGTGCGATCGCGAGCGAAGTCTGGCGGGGTGTCTGGGACGATTTCCGCAACTGGTTGCAGCTGGGCTTGGAGGCCCGCGAAAGGACATGAAAATCCTACTCGAGGCCGAGCAACTGTTTCACCCGGAGCGTGCGTGATTGACGTGCACAAAAACCAACGCGCGTCGCATTCGTTCCCGACCTACCCACTGCAGTAGAATCCAGGCGTAACCAGCCGCATCTCGAGATTCCCCCGTGGACGACCTTGCACCACCCATGATCGGACGCCAGCTCTCTCACTACGAGATCCTCGAGCGCATCGGCGAAGGCGGCATGGGCGTCGTCTACAAAGCGCGCGACACGCATCTCAACCGGCTGGTCGCGATCAAGATCCTCCCGGCCGACAAGGTCACCAACCCCGATCGCCGCCGCCGGTTTGTTCAGGAAGCGAGGGCGGCGTCGGCGCTGAATCACCCTGGTATCGTCACAATCCATGACATCGCCCAGGACGATGGCGTTGATTTCATCGCGATGGAGCTGGTCGCCGGCCGCACACTGGATCA
>DASTVV010000181.1:0-4237 GCA_035758925.1 Gemmatimonadaceae bacterium | reverse complement strand
ACCTCGATAAGAACGTCTCAATAAGCACGCGTTCCGCCCGATCGGGTCGCGGAATGTCTTTTGCTGCTCGCGGGGCGTATCCTTGTGGGTTTTCGTGTGTCTAAGCGTTGTTAGAGATGGCAGCGCCACACGACCGGCGTTACGGGTACTTCGTTCCCATCGGGGGGTCTCAGCGCGCTTCAAGGCTGAGTTGGCTGTCGCAGCTGGCTTTCTCGCCTTAGCGTGCGAGACGAATCGCCATGGCCAACCGCTCATGTCACCCTAGGGCCACGTTGCAGATCGGGCGCGCGATCGCCGTCGCTGCCCTCCAGATCGCTTTGGCCGTTCCGGCCACCGCACAAACCGCCCGACCCGCGTCCCCGGAGACCAGCCCTGACGCCCAGGGCGACGGAGAGCGCAAGTGGTTCGTGATGGAAGATCGACCGTCGCTCCGCCTGGGCGGCGCGCTTCGTCTCGACCTCACCAGCAAAATCGGTCTGACCGTCCGCGCCGCGCCGGACCAGGATACGGACGCCGAGATGGAGCAACGCCGGATCGGCGTCGACGGACGGCTCTTCGACGTCGTCGAGTTCCAGATTGAGCGTGAGCTGGGCGACGACGAGCAGCCGTGGCGGGACGTATTCGTCGAGCTCCGGAAATGGCGCGCGGTGCGGGTCCGGGGCGGGCGCTTCAAAGTGCCGTTCGGACAGGAGCGCCTGACGTCTATCAGCGATCTGGACTTCGTCCATCGATCAATAGCGACCGAGGCGTTGACGCCGGGACGCGATACCGGCGTCGAACTGAACGGCCGGATCCTGGCGCGCACGGTCACCTACATGGCCGGAGTGTTTCAGCACGACGGCGATGTCTCGCGCGGCGGCACTGACGCACCCGGCGGTCGAACGGTGGCGGCGCGTGTCGTCAGCACGCCGTTCGCGGGAGCATCATCACGCGCCCTTCAACGCATCGAAGTCGGGATGTCGATGACGACCGGCGACGTACCTGAAGGACTGAACGGCCTGCGGGCGCGCACCTCGGACCAATACGAAGCGGTGGCGCCGGTCTACGTCTTCGGGACCCGGCTGCGGTTCGGGGCAGACGCGGCGCTGACGAATGGACCGCTGTCGGTCAAAGGCGAGTTCCTGCAGACACGCGACGAGCGCAAGCGCCAGGGGCTTCACGACGAGGACCTGCCCGACGTCGTTGCACGCGGATGGTACGTGAGCGCCACCTCGTTCGTGCTGGGACGGCTCAAGTCCAACGGCACTGCGCCGCGGACGCCGCTCCTCGGCGGCGGCATCGGCGCCATCCAGCTCGCGGCCCGCGTCGAATCGCTCGAATTCGGCAGTCACGCACCGGGCGTCGAGGCGCTGCGTAACCCGCGCGCCGCGAACCTGCTGCCCAATGACATTCGCGCGCTGACGCTCGGCGTGAACTGGTTTCCGGTGCGTTTCGTGAAGCTGCAGTTGAACGTCATTCGCGAGCACGTCGAGGATCCGGAACGTCGCCCGGATCCATCACGGCCCTGGGGCACCACCGGCCTGTTTCGCGTGCAGTTCGCGTTGTGACGTCGTTCATGGGAAGGCCCCGTATGAGACCCCACACGCCGAGGTTTTCGGGTTCCGTCATCGCCGTGCTCCTCGCGCTCGTGTCGCTGCACGCGCAGACCTCGCCTGCTCCGCGCCTCACGCCGGACGACCTGTTCGATCCGAACACGGTCCACGACATTCACTTGACCGTGAGCCCTCGTGACTGGACGGAGTTGAAGGAACGCTACCGCGAGAACGTCTACTACCTGGCAGAACTGCGATGGCGCGGAGAAGTGGTGAGCAACATCGGCATTCGCTCGCGGGGCCGGGGAAGCCGGAGCGAGTCGAAGCCGGGTCTGCGGCTCGACTTCAATCACTATGCCTCGGGGCAGCAGTTCCTCGGGTTGAAATCGATAGTGCTCGACAACCTGACGCAGGATCCCGCGATGCTGAAAGAGCGCGTCGTCATGCGCTTCTTCACGGAAATGGGCATGCCGGCGCCGCGGGTCGTCAATGCGCGCCTGTTCGTGAACGACCAATTCGCGGGGTTGTACGCGATCGTGGAATCGATCGACAAGGATTTCCTGAAAAGGACGCTGAACGAGAACGACGGGTATCTCTACGAGTTCACGCACACTGACCCGTACGGATTCGAGTACCTGGGCTCCGAGCTCGAACGATACGCGGAGTTCTTCGAGCCGAAGACGCACGAACGCGACTCGATGGCGTCGCTTTACCGGCCAATCCGTGAGCTGGCGTGGGCGGTCAGCGAATCGCCCGACAGCATGTTCGTCTCGTCCACGAACGAGTACCTGGACGTGCGGGCGTTCCTCACGTATGTGGCGGTGGAGAACTTCCTCGCCGACCGGGACGGCATGCTCGGCGACTGGGGAATGAACAACTTCTATCTCTATCGCTTCGAAGGCAAGAACGTGTCGCAGATCCTGCCGTGGGACAAGGACAGCAGCTTCTGGGCGGTGGACTACGGGATCTGGACCAACATGGAAGCGAACGCCCTCGCGAGGCGGGCACTCAAGGAACCGCCGTTGCAGCGCGTCTATCTCGAGGCGCTGCGCCGCTGCGCGGAACTGGCCCTTCGGCAGCCGGAGCCAGTTCCAGGCATCGCCCGGCGGAGATCGGTGGACGAAACGCCGCTGCAGCCTGGATGGCTCGAGCGCGAGATCAGCTTCGTCTACTCGCAGATTCGCGAGATCGCCAAAGCGGACGAGGCAAAACCGTTCTCCACCGAACGGTTCGAGGATGAGATGGCGAAGGTCCTGGAATTCTCACGGGCGCGCCCGCGATACGTCCTTCACGAGACGGAACACCCCTGAAATCCCGTCAGCGGCGGAAGGTGGTCTCCGTGAATCCGCGTTCGTTGTTGCATGGGGCCGTGCCGACGTCGGTAAAGGACTTGCCTGGAATCGGCACGAACTGCCATTCGTAACTCTCCGGCTTCAGCGTCAGCTTCAGCACGCCATGCGTGCTGCTGATCACTTCGCTGTTCGGCCGGATCGCCTTCGGCGCGTACAAGTGGGCCCCGCCCGTTCCGACCACGAACTCTCGAAGACCGCGGCGCGGATCGGCACGGCCGCTCGCGTCCTGCGGCGCAAAACGCTCGTAGAGATGATCGTGCGCCGAGACCACCACGTCGGCGCCGCCTTGCTGCAGGATGGTCCAGATCTCGCGCATCACGGCGGTATCGCCGTTCGGACCGGAACTGAACAGCGGATGGTGCCAGTACGCCAGAGTGCACGGCGCAGGATTGGACGCCAGCGTGGTGCGTACCCACGCAGCCTGCGGTGAATCCGCCGTCGCCGGAATGTTGCTGTTCAGCGAGAGAACGAGCCATGCACCCGCGCGATAGCTGTAATAGCCGAGGCCGCTCGGACCGGCATTCTCTCCAAAGTACGGATAGTAGGCCGCAGCCCCGGGGGTCTCGTAGTCATGGTTGCCCGGCGCGGGCCGGGTCCGCGCTTTGACCCGTCCCCATGTCGGCTCATAGCACCGCGCGAAGTCGTTGGCCGATCCTCTGGGATACGCGAGATCCCCGAGCGCCATCACCGTTCCGGGAATGCCTTCGAGCAACCTCGCCGTCGCTTCGACTTCCGGCACTCCGCACATCGCGACATCGCCGGCGCCAACGATCACGGCATCCGGAACGACCAGCGGAGGCCCGGGCAATGGGGATCCAGGCGAGACAGGCAGTTCCGCGGCGGGCGGCGTTGGACGGGTCGGGCTATTGTCGCCACCGCAGGCGAGCGTGAACAGCGCGACGACGCTTACGGTTGTGACGCGAAGCGGATTGCGCAGGAATCGCGCGGCAGAACACAGATGCGAGCTCTGGGTTCGCCAAGAAGGCGCACTTGTCCGACCAGCACGCAACAGCAATCCACTCCCCCATCCACCGCCGCAACGGCGCGCAAACGTGCAAAAAAAAGGCCCCGGGCTGCCCGGCACAACGGTTGGCGTTCGGGCAGGTGCGTCCGACCTCCCGGGCATTCGCGACAATCACGCCCACCATAAATTCCGCGGGCGTTTCCTCTTGATTTGTCGTTTGAGGAACAAAGTGTACGGCAAGGCTGAGCTTAGTGCAAGACTGTGCAGCAGGCTCGGAGCGGCGGCCGATTGTCGCCGACGACCACCACAAAAGAGTCGTCAACTACCCAGCTATCAGCAGTCAGAAAGATCGTTCTGAAAGCCGATAGCTGAGAGCTGACACCTGATCA
>DASTVV010000097.1:0-2607 GCA_035758925.1 Gemmatimonadaceae bacterium | reverse complement strand
TGGATGGCCATGGTCGGACTCAGCCTGCCGATCTGGCGGAGCAAGCTGAAGGCAGGCGTCGCCGAAGCGCAAGCGATGCGCTCGATGGCTGAAGCCGACCTCCGTGCCATGACGCGGATGATCGAGGGTGAGGCGGCCGTCGCCGTCAGTCAGCTGCAGGCAGCGCGCGATCGTCAAACCGCCCTCAACACCGACGTACTTCCACGCGCTCGCCTGGCAATCGAGCCAGCGGTCGCGAGCTACGCCTCGGGTCAGCTCCCGCTGGTCAGCGTGATCGAAGCCGTCCAGGCCCTCTGGCTCGTGCAGTCGGACCTCATCACGGCAGATACACAACTCGGTCTTGCGTGGGCGCGGCTCGGTCGCGCCATTGGATCGTACGAGGCGATCGTCCAATGACACCCCTTCCAGCCTTTCGACGAATCGGCGGTCCACTGGCGGCGGCGGTGGCGACGGCGCTGCTGTTCACGGCTGTCTTGTGGGTCCAACGTGCACGCGGCAGCTGGCCGTTCAACGTTCCGCCAGTTGCGCCACGGACAGAGGCCATGGTCGGCATGGCTCCGACTACCGGCGCGGACGCGACGCACAGTCGCGTACCCATTGAGACGGCGGCCACGCAGTCGCTCGATATTCGTCTGGAGACGGTCAGTCGTGAGTCACTGAGAGAGACGGTCCGCGCCGTGGCCACGATCGTCCAGGACGAGTCCCGCATTTCGCACATCCACACACGCGTCGCCGGATGGATCGAGCACCTGGACGTGAATACCACGGGCGAGGTGGTGCGAGAGGGGCAACCGCTCGCCCACATCTTCTCGCAGGAGTTGTTGTCCTCCCAGACGGAGTACCTGGCGGCCCGGAGGAACACCGCGGCTTCAGGCATCACGAGCGCCGTTGTCGCCAGCGGTCGGACGAGGCTGGGTGTGCTCGGGATGACCGAAGCAGAGATTGAAGCCATCGAGCAGAGCGGTGAGCCGAAACGCCTCGTCACAGTGGTCGCGCCACGAAGTGGCGTCGTTGTGAATCGCGGCGTCACCGCAGGCACCTCCGTTGATCCCTCGACGACGCTCGTCACCATCGCGGACCTGTCGCGCGTCTGGGTCCTCGCCGAAGTGCCAGAGGCCAGCATTCCGTTCGTGCGCGTGGGAAGTGCGGCGAAATTGGATTTCCCGGCTTCCGGTCGTCCGCCCTTCACGGCGCGTGTCGATTTTGTCTATCCCACGCTGACCGAGCGCACGCGCACGCTGCGCGTGCGTCTGTCGGCCGGGAACCCCGGTGGCGCACTGAAGCCGGGCCTGTATGGGACGGCGGCGTTTGAAACGGCCGGACACAACGTACTCACCGTGGCACGTGACGCCGTCGTCGACACCGGCCTGCAACAGCACGTCTTTGTAGCAGCGGGTGATCGGTTTGAGCCGCGGCCCGTGACCGTGGGCGTGCAGCTCGCTGACCGTGTGGAGATTCGTGACGGCCTGAAGGAAGGTGAGCAGATCGTCGCGGCTGGCGTGTTCCTGCTCGACTCGGAAAGCCGCCTGCGTGCAACGGGCGGCACGGGCGGACACAACCACGGCGGCGGGCCGTCAGGCGACCAGAAGGCACCCGAAGCGCCTCGCGCCGATCCCCACAGTGGGCACAAGGAGTAGCCGCCATGGTCGAACGCATCATCGAGCTGTCCGTTCGCTACAGGTGGGTCGTCTTTGGAGCGGTTCTCGCGCTCGCGTTGTTCGCCGCGGATTCCGTTCGCAAGACGCCACTCGACGCGCTCCCGGACCTCTCGGATCCGCAGGTGATCATCTACACCGAGTGGATGGGGCGGAGCCCGGATCTGGTTGAAGACCAGATTACCTACCCCCTGGTGCGCGCGCTCCAGAGCACGCCCGGGGTGCAGACCGTGCGTGGGTACTCGATGTTCGGTATGAGCTTCACCTACGCCCTGTTTGGCGAGGGCACCGACATCTACTGGGCGCGGACGCGCGTGCTCGAGCAACTCGGGCGGGTCCAGCAGCTCTTGCCACCAGGCGTCTCGCCGACGCTCGGTCCCGACGCGAGCGGCATCGGCTGGGTCTATCAGTACGTTCTCAAAGACGCGACCGGCCGGCTTGATCTCGCCGAGCTGCGCGCGCTGCAGGACTTCACCGTCCGTCCCGCGCTGCAGTCCGTGACGGGCGTAGCCGAAGTCGCCTCCGTGGGAGGTTTCGAACGGCAGTATCAAATCGTGGTCGATCCGGATCGGCTGGTCGGATTTGGCCTCACGCTCACCGACATCACGCGTTCGGTACGGGACGCAAACGCGGAAGTAGGCGCGCGGGTTTTGGAGCTCGCCGGACGTGAGTACGTGTTGCGGGGCCGCGGCTACGTCAAAGATCTGGCCGACCTCGAGCGAAGCGTGGTGACCGTGGGCGCCGGCGGCACGCCGGTACGCCTGGGCGACATCGCCACTGTACGGTTCGGCCCGGACATCCGCCGAGGCGCGGCTGACTTCAACGGTACCGGGGAGGCGGTGGGCGGCATCGTGGTCATGCGCATCGGCTCCAATGCCCTGCAAGTCATCGACGCCCTGAAGCAGCAGATCGCTACGCTGCAGCTTCCCGAGGGGGTGCAGCTGATCCCGAC
>DASTVV010000092.1:0-11256 GCA_035758925.1 Gemmatimonadaceae bacterium | reverse complement strand
GCGATCCACGCGCTGCGCCTCCTCCGTGCTCCGCTGCCGGTGGTCCGCGTGTCTCACCGGCACGAAGCGAATGCCGGTGGGCGCCAGGCATTCCTCGTGCGGCTCCGTCAGCACCAACCGCTGCTGCTTCGTCGGCTCGGCGCTCTCCAGCCGGCTTTCGTAGAACGCTTCGGAAACGGGCCGGCATACATCCGGGTGCATGCGCCAGGTCTTCGCGAGAAAGATCCCGCGGTCCCCGGGCACGGTCGCGCGACCCTCCATCAGGTACTCCAGCGCCGAGCACGCGCTGCCGCCGGGGTGCGCGCCTTTGGTGGGCTGCGACAGCTGCATCTGATCCCCCACCAGCACCAGGTTCCGCGCGCTGAGCGACATCGCCACGACGTTGGCCAGGCTCATCTGCCCGGCTTCGTCCACGAACAGGTAGTCCAGCTTCCCGGCCATGTCCGGGCGCGCGAACAGCCATGCGGTGCCGCCGATCACCTGATGGGTTCCGCCAACGATGTCGTCGTTGTCGTTCGTGTCCTCGATGACCGCGCCATTGAGCCGCTGGTCGGCCTCTGAATTTTTCTTGATCCCTTTGAACGCTACGCGGCGTTCGTGCGCCACCTTCTCCACTTCAGTCAGCAGCTTGTTGATCGCCTTGTGGGTGTGCGCCGCCACGCCGACGCGCTTGCCCTCATCGAGCAGCGCCACGATGGCGTGCGCGGATGTGAAGGTCTTGCCTGTGCCCGGCGGACCCTGGATCACCAGATGCGTGTCGCGCATCCGGCGCACGGCGTCCACCGTCGCCGACTTCAGATCCTTCGCGCCTTCGGCGCTCAGGATTACATGATCCGCCAGCCGCGGCTTGTCGCGACGCAGGAGGCCCGTGATCGCGGTGTGCTCGTCGTCGCGCTGGTCGATTACCTCCATCGCGTAGCGCGCGATCGCCATGCGCATCACCTGGTCGTCGCGCGGGCCCTGTGGAATGAGGTTGACCACAGCCGGGAAGGGTGGCCGCGAAGGGCCGACGCGCAGGTCCAGCCAACCCTCTGCCTCGTTCAGGCCGACGATGGTTCCCGCGCCGTCGCCGGTGTCCTGACGCACAGGCTCGTCGCCGACGGTGAACTTGAACTCCTGATCGGGGAACCGCAGTCGCCAGATGGTCGACCGCTTGTCCTTGCGCGGCTGCACGCCAAGGTCCACCGTGAGCGCGCCGATGCACTCGCTGTCGTCCACCAGCTGCTCCACCGTGGCCCGCTGCCGCTTGAAGAAGTCCCACCATTCGTTGCGCGCCTCGCGCCGATGGTACTCCAGCAGATGTCCCAGCAGCTCGCGCCACGCCTGTTCGGCGGGATCGTCGGGTGCGGGTGACTTCTCGAGCAGGCCCTGCCGCATGGCCAGGATGATCGCGTCCTCCTGGCGGCGCTTCTTCTCCCTTTCTGCATCCTCCGCCGCGATCTCGCTGGCGGGGTCGAACCATGGCGTATCTTTGGGTCTCAGCGACAGCAGCCAGTCGCGGCACAACCGCGTCGAGCGGCAGTCGAACGCGTTGTACTCCTCGATCTGCTCGAGCAGCTCGTCCTCGCCGGTCACCAGCCAGCGCTCGAACGCGACGATGCTGTCACCTCCGCTCGTGATGGTCTCGGTGCGCGCGGGCGCGAAGAACGTCTCGAGATTCTTGAGCGAGTACCGTGGCTCGGAGACGCGAACGCTCTCGCGCACCACCTTGTACAGGTCCACGAACTTGCGGTTGCGCAGCAGGTCGTCCACTTCGTTCTCGCGCGTGCCGTACTGCTGCGCCAGCAGCTTGAGCGCGTCCACCTGTTCCTTTGGCTGCGTGCCGTACTGCAGCGCCAGGCGCTTGAGTGCCGCGGTCTCGTACGACGCGTAGTGGTAGACGAATGCGTCCGGATACTTCACGAGCCGCGCCGTGATGAAGTCGAGTGCGTTCTCGAATGCCTGCTTCTCCTCGCCGCGACTACGGGCCCAGAACGGAGTGAAGCGTTCGCCGCCGTCATCCACGTGGTGAAAGCCGAAGAGATACTCCAGGCCTCCCTGGGCTGAGTACACGGGGTCGCCTTCCATGTCGAAGAACAGGTCGCCCTCGTTCGGTCTGGGCAGACGCGCGAATCCGTAGCCCGGCTCCTGCGCCAGCAGCTCAACCTTGTCCGCGCCTGTCGTTCGCTTGACCATCTGCAGCCGTGCCTGCGACCTGAGTCGCGTGAGCGTGGCCGTCTGCAGTCGCGGAATCGTCCGCTCGTCGGGCAGCTCCGCCAGCGCGCGCATGTCCGTCACTCCGGCCGCGCGAAGCTTCTTTGCCTGTGGACGTCCGAGCGCCGCGACGAGGCTCAGGTGCTCGGTGCGCTCCCACTCGGCCTCACACCGGTCGGACCAGCCGCACAGTTCACAGTGCGGGCACGGCTCGGCCGCGGTTTCTCGCGTATCGGCGCCGGCGAACGACAGAAGCCGTTCCTGCGCGGCGCGCACATAATGGATGTAATCCTGCACGCGCACCGAGAACGTCGAGTCGTCGCCCAGCACCAGGTGGGCGTTCGCCGGCAGTCGCCCCTGGACGAGCGCCACCAGGTCTGAATAGACGCACAGCTGGACGACGTGCTTGGGCTTGGCCGAGCGGGCGAGCTTGGTGTCGGCCACTTCGTACGACCAGGCGCCGACGTCGGACGGTTCGGCGACCTTATATAGGAAGTCCGAGTAGCCGTGCCAGCGGGCTGCGTCGTCCGGTGCGGACACGAGCGCGCCCTGGTAGATGACATCGGCGCCTTCGCGCATTGCGCGCCGTGTTGCTTCGGTCCTTGCCTCCAGCGATCCCGCGCGGTCGATCTCGATGACCGATCGGCCTTCGTCCTTCAGGGTTTGGAGGTGATGCTTCTCATGCTCGTCGCCCTTTCCCTTCAAGACCTCGAGGTAGGCGTCTGACTCGGCCCGCGGCGCAGCGAGCCTGCCGAGCAGGGCATCGACGTCGAGCGCGGTGGCGTGCTCGCAGCCGAGAAAGGCGACAAGGTCCGTGGCGGAATAGAGGCGGAGGCCGTTCTCGAGCTTCATCTGCGTGGGGAGTCCCGAAATTCCAGGTCGACGCTGATTGGTCGGTGGTCGCTCAACAGTCGGACGTCATCGAACGAGCCGACGGACACGGAACTGAACGACAGGGTCTGACATCATGCTGCGCCGCGCGTTGCCAGACAACCCCTCACTGTCAGACGGCGGAGGTACTATTCATAAATCCTCTGGTGGCAACCTCGTGGATCTGAGCGCTGGCAATCACACTGTCAGATCCAGGTCGTAGGTATCCATCTCTCATGTGCTGCAGCTAAATGCCTTCAGCCCACTCCAAGCTCCAGCGCTGGACTGACCTGATCGCCGCGCTCCTCGTGCGGCGGCTGGGCGTCACGTTCGACGAGCTGGCGCACGATGTCCCGGCATACGCCGAGGGCCTCGACCCGGCGCACAAGGAATCCGTCAAGCGCATGTTCGAGCGCGACAAGGACGAGCTGCGCGAGTTCGGCGTGCCCATCGAGAAGCTTGACCCCGACGACAACGACGAGACGCGCTACCGCCTCAAGCCCGCCGACTTCTACCTGCCGTACCTTGCGCTGGCATCGAGCGAGACAACCGCCCGCCCGCCGGCCGGCGAGGGCTACCGCACACTCCCGACAGCGACGCTCACGCCGTACGATCTCTCATTGGTCGGCGAGGCCGTCGTCCGACTCCAGCAACTGGGCAACCCGCTGCTCTCCGAGGACGCGCGATCGGCCGGCAACAAGCTGGCATTCGATCTGCCGCTCTTCGACCACCTCGACGCCGACCTGAAACTGCTCGACGCGGGTGAAGGCGCCGATCCCAGAGTCTTCGAGGCGCTTGGTGACGCACTGCGACGTCGCAAGCGCGTCACCTTCCTGTACGATAAGCCCAGCAGCAAAGGGGTCACCGAGCGGCACGTCGAGCCATATGGACTCCTCTTCGTGAACGCCAACTGGTACCTGGTGGCGCACGACCGCACGCGCGCCGCGCTGCGCAGCTTCAGACTGAGCCGAGTAAGTCAGCCAAGGGTAAACAAGCAAAAGCCGCAGACGCCCGACTACGAGGTGCCCGCGAGCTTCAGCCTGCGCGACCACGGTGCTCGGGATGCGTGGGACCTTGGCGACGCGGACCCGGTTCACGCGGACGTGCGATTCACCGCGACCACAGGCGCGACCGCCGCGGCGATGCGCATCGGCACCGAGGTTGTCGGCCAGGCGTCGATTCGGCGTTTTCCGGTGCGTCGCATGGAGACATTCGCTCGCTGGCTGCTGTCGTTCGGCGGCGACGCGCAGCCGGTGTCGCCACCCGAGTTGGTGACGCTCTACGCGCGCGCCGTGCGAGAGACGCTGCAGATCTATGGAACGGGCTCCGTCCGACCATGAGCACCGCGCTCGCTCAGCTCCGCCGCCTTTTGGCATTCATCCCCGAGATCGCTGACGGACAGGAGCACTCGGTCGCTGACGTCGCCAGGCGTCTTGGCGTGGATGCCGAGACGATCACGCGCGATCTCCACGCGCTGTCGGAGCGCTTCGGCGATCCGCCGGGTTGGATCGAGAAGGTGCAGGTCTATCTCGAGAGCGAACGCGTCGCGGTCGCGGCCGCGAGCCACTTCAAGCGTCCCATGCGGCTCATGCCAGAAGAGGTGGCCGCGCTGGAGCTGGGCCTCACGATGCTGCGAACGGAGCGCCCGTCGGAGCACGCAGCAATCGATGCCGCGCTCGCGCGCATCCACTCCCTGGTGACGCCGGACGTAAGCACCATCGCTGACGTGCAGGACGTGCAGGCCTCGCGCGGTACGCCCAATCGCACGGCCAGCCTGGGTGTCGAACGCAACCTGGCCTACGTTCCGGTGCTCCGCGAAGCGCTCCGCAACCACAAGCAGGTGGCCATCCACTATCGCAAAGCTGCCACCAGCGGTGACGCCGAGCGCCGCGCCATCTGCCCGCTGAGCTTTGCCGTCGAGAAGGGCATGTGGTACCTCGTGGCGCACTGCGAACGAAGCCAGGGCATTCGCATTTTCCGGGTGGACCGCATCGAGGGCATCGAGCTGCTCACGGAGAGCTTCGAGCCACCAATCATCGACGTGGACAAGCTGCTGGCCGACGGCACTGCGTTCGTGGGCTCTCCGCCGCGGACATTGCGCGTCAGATATTCGCCGCGCGTGGCGCGCTGGATCGCCGAACGCGAACAGGGTACCCGCCTCGCGAACGGCTCATTCGAGGTGGAGTATCCGCTGGCCGACACCGACTGGGCCGTGCGGCACGCGCTGCAGTATGGGCCTGAGGCGGAGGTCATCGAGCCGGCCGAGGTGCGCGTTGCGATCGTGGAGCGGCTCCAGCGCGCCGCAAATTCGGCCGCGGTCTGAGTTCCCACTCACACGCGTTGCGCGACGGCGCGTCTCACGCGCTGGTTCGCCTGCTCACTGCCCGGGCACGAGCCTCACGCCCGCCGGATTGCCCGACCAGCAATAGGCGCGGTCATCGGTCGCAATACACTGTATGCCCATGCAACGGATCAGAAAGCATGCATTGCTACGCGCCGGGCATGGATCCGACGATGAAGATGTCCGTGGGGCTGCTGCCCCAGATGCCACGTACGTTCATCGCCACCCCCACGTTCACCGCGGTCCACTGTGCGCCGCCGTAGTGCAGCACCGTTCCGGCGTCACCCACGGCGTACACGTCGCTGGATGTACGGACCCAGAGACCGTACAGGTCCTGAGACGTGCCGCTCGTCTGCGTGCTCCAGCCGGCGCCATCGAAATGCAGGATTGTTCCCGATGACCCGACTGCGAACACATCGCTGGATGAGGAGCCTTGTACCGCATTGAGGTTCGCGCTGCTGCCGCTGGTCTTGGCGCTCCACGCACCGGACTCGTACTGCAGAATCGTCCCGGAAGAGCCCACCGCGAACACGTTGCTCGCGCTCGATCCCCAGATGGCCGTGAGAGCATGCGTGTTCGTGCTGCCTTGTGTCGTCCATTGACTGCCGTCGAAGTGGCGGATCAGCCCATTGTCACCGACGGCCCAGGCGTCCGTTCCCGGCGCCGCCCACACCGCGGTGAGTTGGCCAAACGGGCCCACGTTCGGGGCCTGGAATGACGTGCTCCAGCTCTGGCCGTTGAAGTGCCGCACGTCACTCGGAAATGAGTTTGGCATGTTCGAGCGCCGAACGGCAAATACGTCCGTGGCGGACCTGCCGCTCACACTCTGAACGTCCGCCAGACTGGCACAAGGAACCGTCGGCAAGGGGCTCCACACCAATCCGTCAAATGACAGCGCCGTTGCACCCGTGCAGTATCCGGCGGCAAACACGCTCGACGCCGACACGCCCCACACGCTGACGAGTCGCATGCGTCCATTGGTATCGGCGAGCTGCGTCGTCCATCGTGCGCCGTCGTAATGCAGGACAACCGCGGGGGGAATCGTCACCGTGGCGTCGAACTGGGCCGACGCCTTCGAGTCCTTGGCTGTTGCCGTGACACTCTGGGTTCCGGCGCTCGTGCCGAGTATCCATGTGGCCGAGACGCGACCGGTGCTGTCCGTTACGACTTGCGAATTGACCGTGCCGTTGCCAGCAGGGACGCTCCAGTCGACGTGCACATTTGGCTTCAATAAGCCCCGGCCATCCCGGGCCTCGACGATCAAGGATGCGCCGAGGGGCCGTCCTGACATACCCGCCTGGTTATTGCCGGATGCGGCGACGAGAGTTGTCGTCGTGTCCGCATCGGGAACGCGAGTGCTCTCGCAGGCGAGGCACAGCGCCCATAACGCCGCCCCTAACGCCATGAACCCCGCGGCCTCGAGCCCGCGCCACTGCCGATGGCGATCGGTTCCAGTTGCCATTGCGACGTGAGAAAAAGGCGCCTTCAAGATGACTAACGCTCGTCGACACCACAAGAGTCCCGGTACCGGCTCGTCCCGCAATTGCGCCGGCTGAAACTATACGCATTGACGCTATAGCCACAATGTGTATAGTTGGACCATGCGCAACGACGAAGAGACCGTGGGCGCCCTGCTGCCGCTGCCGCCGGTCACGTTCCACATCCTGCTCGCCATGGCCAACGAAGAGCGCCACGGCTACGCCATCATCCAGGCGGTCGAGGCCCGCACCGACGGCGCGCTGCGACTGAGCGCTGGCACGCTCTACCGCTCCATCGCGCGGATGGTGGAGCAGGGACTCATCACTGAAGTCGCGAAGCGCCGCACCCCCGCCGACGACGAACGGCGCCGCTATTACCGCGTCACGCCGTTCGGCACGTCCGTCGCGCGCGCCGAGATGGCGCGGCTCACCCAGCTGGTTCGCCTGGCCAAGGCGAGCGGCCTGACGCCGAGCACCGCATGACCGCCACCCCCGCCACCCCCGCCACCCCCGCCACCACGCGTCTCTCGTGGTTCTACCGCGCGCTGCTGCGCCTGTACCCCTCGTCGTTCCGCGCCGACTACGCCGCCGAGCTGACCAGCACGTTCGAGGCTCAGGTGCGCGACCGCGGGTCCGTGGCCGGTGCGCTCATCGCCGTCGGCGACGCGATTCCCAACGCGATCGCGGCGCACTGGGAGATTCTCCGGCAGGACCTGCGCTACACGATGCGCACGCTGGCCAACGCGCGCGGTTTCGCCGTGGCCGCCGTTCTTGTGACCGCGCTAGGCGTCGGCGCCAATACGGCGACGTTCTCCGTCGCGGACTTCGTCCTGGTGCGGCCGCTGCCCTTCAAGGATCCGGACCAGCTGGTGCGCCTGTGCGAAGGGCCGCGCGAAGGCGGCGGCTGGGGCTGCATGAACGAGCTGTCGCCCGGCAACTATCGCGATGTCGTGAAGGGAACCACCGCGTTCACAGGCTGGGGCGCGTTCACCGGCGCGTCCGTGAACCTGGTGGGCGCGGGCGAGCCCGTGCGCATCGGCGCCATGCAGGTCACGCCGGAGGTCTTCCCGGTGCTCGGCGTCGCTCCCATGCTGGGCCGCACCTTCGACGTGGGCGGCGCGCGCGACGCGGACGCAACGTCCGTCGTGCTCTCCTACGGCTTATGGCAGGCGCAGTTCGGCGGCGACGAGCGCGTCATCGGACGCACCGTGCAGCTGGACGGCTCGCCCCGCACCATCATCGGCGTGATGCCGCCGGCATTCAGATTCCCTGATGACGGGCCGGATCTCTGGCTGCCGTTGCTGTTTCGCGAGGACGACTATCTCAATCGCGGCAACACGTACGTCCAGGCCATCGGACGCTTGCATGAAGGCGTGAGCTTCGAGCGCGGACGCACGGAGCTGGCGTCCCTGTTCGACCGGCTGGCGCGCGACTACCCGGAGACCAACGCCGAGACGGGCTTCAGCTATCTCCGGCAGCGCGACTTCGTCCTGCCGCGCTATCGCCTGATGCTGTTGGGCCTCTGCGGCGCCAGCCTCTGTCTGCTGCTGCTCACCTGCGCAAATCTCGCCAACTTGCTGCTGGCCCGCGCCGCTGGCCGCGAACGCGAGCTGGCCGTGCGCGCCGCGCTCGGCGCCGGACGCGACCGGTTGGTGCGACAGATGCTCACCGAGAGCGTCGTGCTTGCTCTCCTGGGCGGCGCGGCGGGTGTCGCCGCCGCTGCACTGGCGATGCCGCTCCTCTCGCGCATGGTCCCGCCGACGCTGCCGCGCGCCGGCGCGCCCGGTCTCGACCTCAGGGTGTTCGCCATCGCCGCCGCGTTCTCCGTGCTCACGGGACTCGGATTCGGCCTGCTGCCAGCGCTGCGCGCCGGCGGCATCCGCGCGTTCGGCGCATTGCGCGAAGGAACGCGCGGCAGCGGCAGCCGCCAGCGTCTCCGGACAGCGCTCGTTGCCCTCGAAGTGGCCATGTCGGTCACGCTGCTCATCTCGTCGGGCCTCCTCATCCGCGCCGTGCTGCGCGTGCAGGCGGTGGATCCGGGCTTCCGCACCGACGGCGTCGTGACGCTGCGGACGGAGCTGCCAAGCCCGGCGTACGACAGCGCCGCGCCTCGCGCCGTCTTTTACGACCGGGTTCTGGCGGGAGTTCGCGCGCTGCCCGGCGTGGAGCAGGCGGCGTATACCAGCGGCCTGCCCATGGTGCTCACGGGCGGCATCGCGGGCGTGGCCGTGCCGGGCTACGAAGTGCGCAACCGGCGCCGCGAGGGAGTGGGCATCCGCTTTGTGACATCCCAATACTTCGGCGCGCTGCGCGTTCCATTCGTCAGCGGCCGCGACATCGAGGACGGCGATACGCGCGACCGGCAGCTGGTCGCGGTGGTGAGCGAGTCGTTCGTGGATCGCTACTGGCCGAATGCACGAAACAGGGCGGACGCGCTCGGGAAGACGTTCGAGATTCGCGGCCAGAATCGCGCGATCGTCGGCGTCGTGGCCGACATCAAGGTGCGGGGACTCGAGCGCACGGCCGAGCCGCAGGTGTACGTCCCGGCAAAGCAGCCGCCAGACGGCGGGCTCGGTGGGCTGTATGTCCCGAAGGACCTGGTCATCCGCGCGCCCCGGCAGGGGCTCGCGCTCGTTTCCTCCGTGCGCGAGATCGTGCGGCAGGCGGACGCGAACCAGCCGCTCTCGAACATTCGAATGATGGGCGACGTGGTCGGCAACCAGACCGCGGACCGTCGGGCGCAGATCCGCGTGCTCTCGGCGCTCGCGCTGCTCGCCTTGCTGCTCGCGGGCGTGGGCATCCATGGCCTGTTGGCGTTCACCGTCACGCAGCGCGCGCGGGAGATCGGCGTCCGGCTCGCGCTCGGCGCCAACCCCGGGACCGTCGCGCGCATGGTGGTGTCGGAGGCGGCGCGCATGGCGCTGCTGGGCGTCGTGCCGGGCATCATCGGCGCCTACGCCGCGGCGCGCGCGATGAGCGCGCTGCTCTTCGGCGTGCGGCCGGAGGATCCGCTCACGTTCTCCATGACAGCCGCGATCTGTCTCGCGACCGCCGTCGTGGGGGCAGTGCGGCCCGCGCTCCGCGCGGCGCGCGTGGATCCGATCAGCGCATTACGCGCCGACTGACGCGCGGGGCCGGGATCCCCTTCGCTGAAGACGCCGGAGGAGATGGGACTCCTTTCGCGGACCACGCTGCGCTCCTCGTCGCTCTCGCTCCGTCGCTGGCGCTCCTGCACTCCGCTCCTGCGGTGCTCGCTGGTTTCGCCGGCCGCGCATATGGCGCGGCTCGTTCTTCCGGCACGCCCACAAGCTGCGCGCGTCGGCGGCTCTCTAAGCGTGGGAAGCCCCCCGCGCGCGCTGACGCTTGACTCGGCGCACTCGCCGAGCGTACGCTCGGCACACGAGCGTGTCTGATACGGCGCGCAGCTCTCCAGTGACACGTGATGAAATGGAGACGGTATGATCGACGACATGGGGATCTTCCGCACCACGATCGAGCTCGCGCCCTGGCACGACCATACGAAGAGACGCGCGCTGCACAACGTGATGGTCGACACCGGCAGTGAATACACGTGGATCCCCCGCGTTGAGCTCGAGCAGCTCGGCGTCACTCCGGTACGAATGGAGCGTTTCGAGGCGGCCGACGGGCGGATCCTCGAGCGCGAGATCGGCTTCGCCATGGTGTTCACGAGCGGGCGGTCCGCGCCGACCATCGTCGTCTTTGCCAGCGAGGGCGACTTGACGCTCCTCGGCGCGGTCGCGCTGGAGGGACTCAACATGCGGGTCGACCTGGCTCGCAGAGAGCTGGTGCCCGCGGGACCAGTACCCGTCGCCTTCGTCCGCGCTGCCTGAATAAGGAAACGGCGGCGCCCCGGGCATTCTGGGCGCTCAGCGCATTGCGCGCGGACTGACCGCGGGCCAAGGGACCCCTCGCAAACCACGCTGGTTCCCTCGTCAGGATCGTTGTTGCCGTTCCGGCACTGGCCCGAGCTGTAGTCGCGCGAGCAGGCAGCCTGAATCCTCACAGGCTCATCGAGGTTGCCGAAGTTGCCAAGGTTTGCACTGAACTACGAAGCGCTGACAATCATCTTGCGATGGCGGGCGTGGTCCTCTGGTGGCGAACATGCGGCGGGGATGGGGAGTACCCACTGACGACGTCCCCACAACGTGTCTCATACCCGAGTGACGGGCAATGCAGCTAGATCCAGCCCAAAGCGACTGCTACCGCCAGTAGGCCGAGCGATCCACTCAGTCTGGACTGATGTCGTCGAGTCCCGCGTGCTGCGACGCGTGCTGCGACGCGTGCTGCGGTGATCAGTCAGCTTTTTGAGCCGAGGACATATCCAAATCCACGCACCGTGGTAATTGCGTCATC
>DASTVV010000076.1:0-9131 GCA_035758925.1 Gemmatimonadaceae bacterium | reverse complement strand
GACTCAGCGCATCAGCGGTATTTGCGCGAGTACAACACTCGGGAGATTCGCCGTCGCTAGAGCGCTACGCGCCCAGTCCTTCTTCAACGCGGAGGGCGCGCGCGGTTTTCAACGCGGAGGACGCGGAGGGCGCGGAGGAAGAGCCGGGCCTATGTAATTGTTGACTACCGGGCGAATCCCGTCTTTGAGACGCTCGACGTGGAAGTTGATGAGAAGCCCGACGGTCCGTTGGCTGAGCCTCAGATATGAGAGCAGTTGGGCTTCGTGAACCGGCAATACGTTCGCCAGCGCCTTTACCTCCACGATGACGGCGTCGTTGACCAGCAAGTCGATGCGATATCCGACATCGAGTTCTACGCTGTCGTACTTGACTGGGAGAGTCACTTGTTTTTGAACATCGAAACCGCACTTACGGAGCTCATACGCAAGGCAGGCGATATAGGCACTCTCGAGCAGGCCTGGGCCAAGCTCGGAATGCACCCTCACGGCACCCCCGATTGTCGTGTCAGTTAAGCGGTTGATTAGCCCTTGCTCCGCGTCCTCCGCGCCCTCCGCGTTGAACATTCTGCAGCCTCCGCGTTGAACCGTGTTTGTTTCGGCGCGAAGATCTCTAACCGAGCACGTCAGCGGCCTGTCATCGCGTGCCCGGTCCGCCCGCTATAATCCGGGTGTGAGTTCCCCACCGCCTCCCACACCCCGCCGGCAAGGGCTGCGGCGCGCGATTGTGGCCCTGCCCTTCTTTGCCGCTATCGGTCTCGCTGCCTATATGGATCGCGAGCCGGAACCCATCTCGGTCAGCGCGGCGAACCCGGGCTTTGTCCTGCACGACGAAGCGGCGAGGGCCGGGCTCACGTTCGTGCATCAGCGCCCGACGTTCGACGCGACGATCGCGAACATCGAGCCGCACGTTGCCGCATTGGGAGCGTCGGTCTCCGTCACGGACTTCGACGGCGACGGATGGCCCGATCTGTACTTCACCAACAGCCGCTTCGGCGCGCCGAACGCGCTGTACCGCAACAAGCGCGACGGGACTTTCGAGGACGTCGCGGCGGCGACCGGACTCGCTGACGTGAATCAGCCCGGCGAAGGCGTCTCGATGGGAAGCGTCTGGGGTGACTTCGACAACGACGGGCGCGAGGACGTTCTGATCTATCGCTACGGCAACCTGTCGCTGTTTCGAAACGTCGACGGAAAGACATTCGAGGACGTGACGGAGCGCGCCGGGCTGCGCCGCTGGGTGAACAGCAACGGCGCGATCTGGCTGGACTACGATCGCGACGGCCTGCTCGACCTCTACGTCACCGCGTATTTCCGTGGCGACGTCGACCTGTGGCACCTGTCGACGACGCGGATCATGCACAACAGCTTCGAGTACGCGACCAACGGCGGCAAGAATCTCCTGTTTCGGAATCTCGGCGCCGGCAAGTTCGCTGACGTCACGGATCAACTTGGCGTCGGGAGCACGCGCTGGACGCTGGCCGCGGCATCGGCCGACTTCAATGACGACGGCTGGCCGGACATCTACCTCGCGAACGACTACGGACCCGAGGAGCTGTATCTCAACGACCACGGCAAGCGGTTCGTGCTCACCACCGCCGGTCTCCAGAGCGAATCCAAGAGCGGCATGTCGGTCACGATCGGGGATGCATTCAACCGCGGCCGACTCGACGTCTTCGTAACCAACATCTCCGAGCGCGGGTACCTGTTCCAGAACAACAACCTGCGACTCAACCGCCTGGCCGAAGAGAACAAGTTCACGAACGCGGCCGATCCTGTCGTGGCCGATGCCGGATGGGCGTGGGGCGCGCAGTTCGGTGACCTGAATAACGACGGTGCGAACGAGCTCTTCGTCGCCAACGGCTTCATCTCGGCCGACCGCAAGGCCAACTATTGGTACGCGATGTCGAAGATCGCGGGCGCCAACAGCCGGCTGTTCGAGGATTCGAAAACGTGGCCGGCCTTCGGCAACCTGAGTCTCTCCGGCTACGAGCGCTCGCGCGTGTATCTCAATCGCGGTGCGGCTGGCTGGGTGGACGTCGCGAACGCCGTGGGCGCGACTGACGAATACGACGGACGCGCCGTCGCGCTCGCCGACCTCACGAATCGCGGTGCCCTCGACGTCGTCGTCGCCAATCAGAATCAGCCAGTCGTCCTCTATCGCAACAGTCTCCCGGCCGGTGCCGGGAGCGCGAACCACTGGATTGGATTCAAGCTCCTCGGGACGCGGAGCAATCGCAGCGCAATCGGCGCCGAGGTGACCGTCGAGTCGGGCGGAACGGTGCAGCGCAGGGTGATCGACGGCGGGATGGGCTTCGCGAGCCAGAACGACCGGCGACTGCATTTCGGCCTGGGTAAGCGCGAATGGGTGGATCGCGTGGTGATCCGCTGGCCATCTGGCACGCGTCAGATTCTGCAACGACCAACAGTGGACGAGATGCTCACCGTGACGGAGCCGGCGCGATGACGGACGCAACCCACACTCGCGGGGACGATCGCGGCGTCGCGACGACGACGCTCGCCCCGCCTGCGGCTTCGCCGGCCGCGGCGCGTTCGCGCGTCCTCGATCCTCGGTATCTCATCGCCGGGCTGATCACGGCGGTGCTGATCGCGGCGCAGCTCCGCTATCACATGGTCGGCGGCTATGCTCGTCTGGCTGTCGCGCTGGGCACATGCGTTGCCACCGAGGCGCTGCTGTCCTGGTTCATCCGCGGCAAAGTGGTCAACCTGCAGAGCGCGTACATCAGCGGCATCAGCCTGACGCTGCTCACCAAGCCGCAGGGCGCCACGCTCTGGCCATTCGTGCTCGGCGGGTTCCTGGCGATCGCCTCCAAGTACGTGTTGCAGTATCGGAACAACCACGTCTGGAACCCCACCAACTTCGCGATCGTCGTGCTGCTGCTGGCGGCGACGAACAAGATCTCGGTGCTGAGTCACCAGTGGGGCAATGAGCTGGTCACCAATCTGGTGATCTGGGGGTTCGGGCTCGTGATCGCGACGCGGGTCCGCGTCGTTCACATCACGCTGACGTACGTCGCCAGCTTCCTGATCCTCAATGCGGTGCGCGCACTGGTGCTTGGGCAACCCGTGCTCGCCGAGATCGCGCCGATCACGGGGCCGATGTATCAGCTGTTCGTCTTCTTCATGATCACCGACCCGCGCACCGTGGTGCGCGACCGGCGCTGGCAGATCGCGGTCGCCGTCATCATCGCGCTCGTCGAGACGCTCATCCGATTTGGATCCGATCAGGCTTGGCCGATGCCCATCGCGTTCAATGCGGCTCCGGCGCTGGTGGCACTCTTCCTGGTCGGGCCGATTGCAAAGGTCATGGACTTGCGCCGGCCGCAACGGAAAGCCGCTTGAGATCTCAGGATTCAGTGCTGGGTTCGGGATGGCCACGGAGTGCCGGCAGCGCGCGGATGATCTGATCTCGCGTCATCCCCAACTTTGCGTGGCTCTCGATCAGCACGTCGAGATCGACCGGGTAGAGATGGTGGCGAGATGGATCAGCCAGGCCGACGACGTTGCGCGGTTCGATCGAGCTACGGACCCACTGAACGAAGCCGCGACGTTCCGCGAATGATCCCACCCGACCATCTTTTCCTGTGATCTCCGTGAGCCGTCGCAGCGCTTCGCGCGGCATCGAGTCGCACACGTCGTCTCCAACGCCGAGGAATCCGGACCAGGCTGCGGAGGGGTCGGTGCTCATGCGCTGCCGCGCTTCCGCATAAGAGACCGTGGCAAAGTAGATCATCGCCTGCGCGGCGAAGAGGTCGAAGTGCGCCATCGCCACATACGCCCCAGCCACGAGCTGATCGATCTGATCGGCCTCGCGCTCGATCAGCGTGCCGTAGCGTTCCATCTCGCCACGCGGTGGCGGCGCCGCCGCCGGCGCTGTCTCGAACATCTGGCCGACGCGCTCGATCGCCCGCAGCGCCCACGCAATCCCCGTCGAGAACAGAGGATCGACGAATGCATAGGCATGCGGCAGCAACAGCCATCGATCACCCACCGCGCGCGTGAGCCGGTGCTGGATGCGCGGCACGAAACCGATCGGCATCACCGGCGTCGCATGCTCGAAGGCCGCAGCGATCGTCGGATAGCGCTCGAGCATCATTCGCCACAGTGTGGCCGCGTCGACGCGGTCCGTCGGCAGTGAGGCGAGCCCACGCGGCGAGAGCGTGAACCCCGCGCTCACCACGCCGTGGTCGAAGCGCAGGCTGTACATCCACCCTTCGTCGACGATGTGGTGCACCGCGGCCCAGTCGTCGATGAACGGCCCTGGGGTGAGATCCGGAATGACATCCTGCATGAAGCGCACGTCGCCGAAGTGTCCGAACACGAGTCCCGATCGCGTGTAGGTGCGTTCGAGACCCGACGCGATGCCCAGCTGTCGCGCGAGGAAACCGTTCGGCCCCGAAGCGTCGATCACGAAGTCGGCGGCGATCGCGAACGGCACGTCATCTCGACGTCCGATGAGGCGCACCCCGTCATCGCCGAACTCTGCCTCGCTCAGTTCAGCGCAGTCGCGATAGTCCACGCCCGCGACGACCGCTTCGCGAACGAAGTGGTGGTCGACATCGGCGCGGAGCCAGTGACTGTCGGAGACGAACGCATCCGGGCTCGCGGCCACGAGCAGCCGCTCCGTCGCGTCCAGCACTGCGCCGGTGTGGTGTCGATAGAACGTGAATCCCCGCTTGAGGCCTCCGCGCACGGACGGGTAGCGCTGTTTCCAGCGACCGTGCGCCGCGAGGTGATACAGGTCAATGAGACCATAGCGTTTCGCCATGCGCTCGAGCGAGAGGTTGGCGAGCGGGGTCGTGGATTCGCCGATCGCGAATCGCGGATGCCTGCCGCGCTCGAGAAGCACGACGGAGTATCCCTGCGTCGCGAGAATCCTGGCGATGAGCGATCCGGCGAATCCGCTGCCGACGACGGCGACCTGCGCGTGTTCGTTCACTCGGGCAGTCGCTCCAGGTCCCACGGATCGGCGCTGACCACGGGCCCTTCAATGTGTGCGCACGCCGCTACGGCGGCCTCGAGGCCGCGGCGGGTCGGCGGCGTGAATTCTCCCAGAGCCTGGAGCCGTTCCAGCTCGCCGTTGCCGCCGCGCACCGGAATAATGGCCACGAGTGCCGCGCCACTGTTCGCGGCGTGCTCCACCGCGCGCACCGTCCATTCGACCTGCTCCGCCGCCGGCACATACGGCGCGCCAAAGAGCACGAACACACGGAGATCGATGCCGTTCTCCGCCAGGAGATCCGCGGCCCGATCGAAGCGCGAGAGATCGAGCTTCTTGTTGAGGTGCGCCATCGCGCGCGGATGAACGGTCTCGAGGCCGATCGCAACCTCCAGCCTGCCACGCAGACTCCCCGCGAAGATCAGCGTGTCCGGGCCAACGGTGCTGGCGTGGGACTCGACGGTGACGCCGCTGAACGGAGCACAGAGCTGCGCGATCTTCGGCACGTCGGCGGGGGGAACGGCGCGCCGATCGAAGAAGTTGCTCGCGTTGTACAGCTTGATGCGGTCCGGAACCGGCTCGCCGAATCCGCGGATCGCCTCAGCAATCTGTCTCGGGAGCGCGCCAACCGGCGTGGCGCCATCGATCGTGTAGCGCCACAAATCGCAGAACACGCAGGTGAACGGGCACTCGCTGCCCGCGAGAAACACCGTCGCGGCACGTTCGACGAGGCCGCCGGGACGGCGCTCTTCTTCGACGATCGTTCCGTGTGCTTTCCAGACGTCCACCGGGGGCTTGGGCGGACGAAGGCTTCGAATCCGCCGGTCCGAGGCCAGCGACGCGTTCACGCGACCGCGGCGTTTCCCGCGTGCAGCGTCTGGAAGTGTCTCCGATAGCGCGTCTCGCTCGTCGCAAACCGGCGCGCCGCCTCGAGCGACGCGAACGACCCGTGCTGAAAGCGGCGCTTGCCGAAGATGGGCATGTCGATGTCCAGCACCCGACGCACCCCACGCGCGACGACCTCGCCCTTGAGCGCGTACAGCTTCTCGTGTGATCCCTGCGTCAACTCCGCAAACGGGATCGCCTCCGCCACCGCGATGACGCCCGGGCGCGTGTACGGACTGAAGTCGACGAACCCGTGTTCTCGTGCGCACGCGTATCCGCGCACGCACCCGCGGCTGTATCCGCCGGAGTACGTCAGCGAGTGCTTGATCGAGTCGACGCCCCACCCTTCCTGATACAACATGCGGTTGTTGACGACGCTCCGGATGGTGAGCTCGCTGTTCTCTTCGATCGGATAGTCCTTGAGATTCTCGTCGCCACCGTCGCCGTCTACCAGCAGTCGCCATTCCGGATATCGCTCTCGGATGCCGGCGAGCAGCGCCAGGTTCACCGCCGCGCACTCGACGTCCAGCGGCTTGTAGTCCTCGATCACCGCGACGGCGCGCAGTGGATCAACGGCGGTCGACGCGACGTTCACGACTTCGTGGAACACCTCGAGGTCCACGGCGCGCAGGAACTCACGCGCCTGGCGCGCGTCCTGTCCGTCGCCGTCGATCGACAGCGTGAACGCCTTGAGCCGAGCGGGAGACTGTCCCTCGTTGAGGAGGAGCCGGTACAGCGCGAGAAAGACCGCACCGCTGTCGATGCCACCCGAGAATGGGACGCCGATTGGGGCCGCGGGCCCCTGCGCCGTGAGCCAGCGTCGCAGCTCCGTGTACAGGGCCTCGATGTAGTAGCGCCCGACCACGTCGAGGTCGGCTGGCAGTGTGTTGCGTGGCGGATCGAAGAACCGCGTGTGAATCGGATTCGGATCCGGACACCCGACCAGCTGCAGTGTCGTGACATGGTGCGCGGGCACCATGCGCGTGTAGCTCGGATGAAACTGATCGGCCCAGCCCAGGCGTGAGAGCTCGCGCGCGATGTCGTCGATTCGCTCGGCGACGATGAGCACCGGACCCTCCTCCGCCTTCGCGAGGAAATAGCGCATCGGGCGATCGAGACTGCGCGCGAGCATGACGCGCACACCGTCCTGCGACACGAGCGCAAACGAACCCTCGAGGTCGAGCACGGAGATCGGCTCGTCGACGAGGCGCCGCTTCGCTTCCGCTACTCCAGTGGACCAGAGCCGCTGCGACTCCGGCGCGATGAGATTGATGACGCGCGCGACGGGATAGGCCATGGCAGGAATGTATGAAGGCCTGCGCAGTGGCGGAAATCGCGCCGCATGGCGGGCGCGACCGGCCCGATAGGTCCAGCGGCCGCGGCTGGGTCAGCTTCAGCTTCGCGGCCGTCGCACTCACTGACAAATGTCGGGCGTATCCTAAACCCGCTTGCCGCGTCCTATCGTAGCGGCGGAAGCAAGAGCGGGCATGGCCTCGCGAAACACCAGCCGCAGAATCACTTAGGTAGTGCCCTCCCAAGGTGACTCCCAAGGTGACGCTTCCGTAATACAGAGTTCACGGCGGCGTCATTGTGCACTTCCTATCCTGGGCCCATCCCCAAATGGGCATGCACTTGAATCGTCGCCCCGAATTGCCGTTGCTCACTTGTCGCTCCATGGCGAAAGTCGTGGGGTCGACTGTCGTAGTCGCGCTTGCCGCGTGCAGCGACGCTCCCACGGCGCCGCCGCAGCGGACGATTGATGCCGCTGTCGTTGCTCGCGTCATGCCGGCCGTTGTCGATGCGCGCCTCCGAATCACGCCTGCCATCGAGAACCTCTCCGTGCGCGATCGCGTCGCACACGATCTTCTTGAGCTCGAGAACGCGATGACGAGCGGCGACGGCAGCAATGCGCGCTTTCATGCGCGGCTGATCGGGAGCTTGTTGAAGGACTACCGGGCGCAACAGTCCACGACGACCGATGGCGCGGACGTCACCGCGATCATGCTGATGCTGAACGCCGTCGCGTCGGTGCTCGAAACCGGCTACGCGTTGCCGTAGGCACCCGAAACGTGTCGAGCGACGTGGCTCCGACCATACAGAGAGCTCCGGTGAGCGAGCGAATCCCGCGGCGGGCCGCGGGACTTTTCGCATTGATCGTCGGACTGCTTGCGAGTCCCAGCGTCGGTAGCGCGCAAACCGTACCGGCGACTGACACGATCCGCGCGTGCTACGTGCCCGCGACAGGGACCGTGTATCGCGTGAAGGCGACCGGGCTGCCCGGCGCGTGCGTCGCTGCCAGTCATGTCGAGTTCTGGTGGGTGGGCTCGGGAACTCCGGGTGCATCCGGAGCCACAGGCGCCACCGGCGCAACAGGAGCCGCAGGCACTACCGGTGCCACGGGTGCCACGGGTGCCACGGGTGCCACGGGTGCCACGGGCGCCGCAGGGCCGACGGGTGCCACGGGTGCCACGGGCGCTGCAGGGGCGACGGGCGCCACAGGCGCGACCGGAGCTGCTGGCGCGACCGGCCCTGCGGGACCGACTGGTCCCACTGGTGCTTCCGGAGCAACTGGAGCGGCAGGTGCCGCCGGAGCAACTGGAGCGACTGGCCCGGCGGGTCCTGCACGTCCTTCCGGCGCGGCCGGCTCGAACGGCGCCACTGGCGCAACCGGCCCGACGGGGCCTGCGGGCGCGACGGGGGCAACCGGAGCAGCAGGAACTGCAGGACCAACTGGTGCGACTGGTGCGACTGGTGCGACTGGCCCGACGGGAGCCGTCGGCGCGACTGGGGCGACTGGTCCAGCTGGCGCAACTGGTGCGGCAGGTGCTGCGGGTGCGACCGGACCAACCGGTCCCGCGGGAGCCACGGGAGCAACTGGTCCTACCGGTGCGGCTGGTGCTGCTGGCGCTAACGGCGCAACCGGCGCGACCGGAGCAACAGGTGCTACGGGACCTGTCGGTCCGACTGGAGCCACAGGCGCGACTGGCGCAACCGGAGCCACTGGCGCAACCGGAGCAACCGGTGCCACTGGACCCACGGGTCCGACTGGAGCTACCGGCGCGACAGGTGATGACGGCGCGAACGGCGCCGCTGGAGCGACTGGCCCCACCGGTCCAACCGGAGCCACTGGCGCGACCGGAGCAACCGGTGCCACCGGACCCACGGGTCCGACTGGAGCTACCGGCGCGACAGGTAATGACGGCGCGAACGGCGCTGCGGGAGCAACTGGCCCCACCGGTCCAACCGGCGCAACCGGCGCAACCGGCGCAACCGGCGCAACCGGCGCAAC
>DASTVV010000043.1:0-20440 GCA_035758925.1 Gemmatimonadaceae bacterium | reverse complement strand
GTCCACGGGATAGCCGCGAGGTTCCTTGAGCGCGGGCAAATGCGGCAGTGAATCGAACTTCACCAGCGCGGCGTGGAGCATTGGCGGAGGGTTGTCGACGTCGCTCTCAACGAGCAGGAGCGACGCACCGTCGCTTTCGGTGAGCGCCTTGCCGCGATCGAGAATCTGGTGGAGCAGGGCATGTTGATCCTTCTCCTGCATGAGCGCGATGCCGATCCGCTTGAGCTCGTGGACATCGCGATGTGCGCACACGAGTTGACGACGCCAGTTCATGGCGGCCAGGCGCGCACCAGCCAGGGCGCATGCCACGCGCAGCAGTCGATCGCGAATGTTGCCGGCAGGCAGACCCTCGATGGAGAGATCGGCGCGCGCGCCGAGCGTTGCTGCGATGGCGGGATCAGCGGCGACGATCACCACCTGGCGGGGCAGGTGCGCCAGGGCATCCACCCGGCTCAGCAGTGACGCATCCATCACCAGAACGGCAGGCGACGCCGCCAGGCTCGGCGCTGCGAACAAGTCTTCCGCGGGTCGCCATGTTGCGTACCCATCCGGGCTGGTGCCGGGGCCGTGATAGATGACGCACGCCGTCGAATCCCACGCGGCGGCGCGAGTGTCGATCATGATGTTTGTGAAGGCACCGAGCGTGCCCACGCGCACAGCTCGGGCCGCGACCTGGGCAACGCGCCGACTCTAGGCTGCGCGCGACTGGGGGAGGGTCGCGGTCGGCAGCGCAAACGAGAACGTGGAGCCAGCGCCCTCGCGGCTCGAGGCCCAGAGGTGCCCGCCGTGCTGCTCGACGATGCCACGAGCGATGGCAAGGCCAAGGCCTGCGCCGGACCGCGCATGACGACGGGCCTGCCAGAACGGACGAAAAATGCGGTCCAGGTCCTCCGCCGAGATGCCCGGGCCGGAATCCTCGACCGATACCTGGACCATTCCCTCATTCTCGGTTGCCCGAACCACGACCCGTCCACCCTCGGGCGTGAACTTGAGTGCGTTGCCCACCAGGTTGGAGAGCACCTGGATGATGCGGCCGACGTCCACGGACACGCTCGGAAGCTCCTCGGGAACGAACCACTCGAACTGCACGCGCTTTTCACGCGCGGGGATGACGAACAGCTCACAGGCCTCGCGAATGATCGCCGAGGGGCGCGCGTTGCGACGCTCGATGACGAGCGGTTTCCCGGCCTCGACGCGAGCGACGTCGAGCAAGTCCTGGATCAATCGGTCCATCCGCTCCCTGGCGCGGCCAATGATGGCCAGGTGGCGCTTGCGCTCTGCTTCATCGGGCTCGAGCTCCTGCAGCAGCTGCACACTCATGCCGATCATGTTCAGCGGGTTGCGCAAGTCGTGCGACACGATGCCGAGCACTTCGTCGCGCATTGCCAGGGCGTCCTGAACGGTCGTGAACAAAGTTGCATTCTGCATCGCGAGCGCGGCGCTGACCGCGATCCGCGTTCCAAGACTGACGTCCTTGGCGCCGAATCGGTGTTCCGCGTCGAGAGACGCAAACACGATCACGCCGAGGGCCTTGTCTCGCGCCACGAGCGGAAGCGTCATCCAGGAGGTTGGAGCAAGCTCCTCGAAGAGCTCGCGGGTCCTCGACCCAAATCTGTGATTGTCCAGCAGCTCCTTCGTGACATGCTCGGCGACGACCGGCTGTCCCGTGCTCAATGCCTTGATCAGTGTGCACTGCACGTTCGCCGGGTCCGGGTGGTAGAGGCTGGCGGCCTCGTCGAGCATCGACTGTTTCGATGCGTCCCGATGCGCGGATGCGACGTGTCTCAGGTGGCCGCGCTCATCCTTCACGTACGCGATGGCCATGTCCGCGAACGCCGGCACGGCAAGGGTCGTGAGACGACGGAGCACTTCTTCGGACTCGAGCGACCCGGACAGCGTCAGCGCCGATTCCAGCAGAAAATTCGACACTCGCGCATTCTCGTTCACGCTGCGGAACAGCTGCGCGTTGTCGATCGCGAGCGACACCCGGCCGCCGATCTGTTCCAGGAGATCGAGGTCCTCGCACGTGTAGCGGCGTATGGGATCCATCGAGAGCAGCTGCAGCGCGCCGATTGGCTTGTTGCGAGCGGTCAGCGGAACCGCCATTGCCGAGTGAATGTGGAGTGCACGCAACCAATCCAGCTGCCGCTCGTCGCGCGCCACCGTCCGCAGCAGCTCGTCGTCCACGACTTCGCGCAGCTGTGCCTTGCCCGTGCGGATGGCGACCGAGATCGGATGCGCGGACGGGAGCGGCAGCGGATAGTCGCGATCGAGATTGCCCAACAGCTCGGTGATTCTCGGGTCGTCGCCCCATCCGGCCTTGCGGACGATGGTGTCGTCCTCCTGCCGATGATGAATCGTGGCAATGTCGCCCAGGCGCGGCGCCAGCAGCCGAAGGACGGCCTGCATGGTAGCCTCGTAGTCGAGCGAGGTCGCCAGCTGCCGGCTGATCTCGTCGAGGAAACGTGTCGCGTGCTCGCGGCGCTTCTCCTCGGAGATGTCGTCGGCGGTTGCCACGCCGGCGACGATGGTCCCCCGCGCGTCGCGGATGGGCGCCGAGTTGATGCGAACAGGCCGTCGCTCGCCGTCGGCCCTCTGGACGACGGCTTCCTCACCCTGCACGACAACGCCATCCCGAAGCGACCGCGCAAGCGGACGATCCCGCGTTTCGTATTCCCGACCGTCCGGATGGAACAGATGCCAGTGCTGATACTCCTCGATGGATGTCGGGGGCGTTGCTGGCGAGCCCCACAAGTCCACCGCGTGACGATTGAACATTGCCATGCGCCCGCTCGGTGCTTCTGCCAGGAAGACTCCCACCGGCATTTCCTCGATGACCGCCCTGAGGCGCGCATGCTCAGACGCGAGCTCCGCCGCCAGATGCTGCCGCCGGAGCGCCAGCGCCGCCCACGCGCCAAGTGCCTTGAGCCGCGAAATGGTCTCGCCGCGCGGCTCGATCGGCAGATCCCGGCGTAACAAAACGAGCGCGCCGTCGAGGTCTCCATCACTTTGGAGCGGGACCGCGAACGCGAAGCAGTTGCGCCAGTCATCCCCCACGCCGCGTCCAAGCTCGGTCTCACGGTTGGTGAGCTCCGTCGACAGCTCGGTCGTGCCCGCGCGCACGAGGTCATCCGTGATGGAGCCGATGAAGCCCACGTGTGACCCACCCGGCGGTGCGCCGGTGCCAACCGCCGCCGCGATCTCGATATCACGGCGGGCGTCATCGCTGCTTTCGATGAATGCGCCGTCCGCTCCGCACATGCGCATGGCATTGGTGGCAATCCTGTTGAGCGCGGCGGGAAGTATCTGGTCGCCGGTCAGCCCGGCAATCGCGTCGCGGAGCAGCGCCTCCTGTGCCGCATTCTCCACGACGCGTTGATGGCTGATCGCGGCGCGCCTGGCAAACACGGCGGTCAGGATGATGCCGACCAGCGTCAGCGGGAACAGAGCCGCGAGGACCCGCAGCCGGCGCTGCTCCAGCTGCTGCAGCCGCGCGACTCGCTGCCGCATCTGTTGCGAAACGTCGTCGCCAAGGCGTGCCGACGCCTCCATGACGCTGTCGGCTCTGGCGAGCTGCTGAGGTGCGAAGCGCAGAAAGGCCTGCAGGGATTGTCCACCGAGCACGGCCACCGGTATCGCCTCCCACGCAGCAAACGTCTCGCGCAGCGGAGCAAGGTCTTTCGAGAAATCACGCCCGACCGTGCCGTTCTTCCCACTCAACTCATCGAAGGAATTCTTCGTGCGCTGATGGATCGCCCGCATGTGCGCCACACCAGCGTCGGTTGGACGAAGCAGGTACAGGCGCCACTGGGCCAGCTCGTCAAGAAACGACAGTTGAAAGTGGACTATCCGGCGCGCGGCCGGCTCGAGCACCGTCGCCAGCGCCCTGCGCTGCACGTCAACCTGCCGGCTGAGCGAGAGGAACGCGGCACCGATGCTCACCAGCATCAGCGCCGAGAGGACCGCGGGGAGCCAAATCGCCCGAGGATACTGCCGGGATGTGGTCGGCTGGTTCAACGGAGCCGTTTCCGCAACCGACTCAGCGGAATTCCGTGTCGCCAAGCGAAACTCCTTCGAGGACGACGAACGCTGTGGAACCAGATTGCCTCGCGGACGTCGTCATCTACCGTTGACGCACCGCATGTGCCCTTTCACCGGACACGAGGTTGATTCGAGGGCAACGGCGGATCGATGCGCGCGCGCAGTTTGCGACACAACGATCCTCTGGCGATCTTCCGAATCCTTCCCGCTTCACCCAAGCCCACCAGGAAGCATCAGATGTTCGGGATCCGCGTGTTCACCCCCGCGCTGGTCGACGAGTCCGGCTGGCCCCATGCTGGCGCCGAGTTGTGTGTCGGTGCAGCGCGTCTTCGCTTTCGCCTCGATCTCCGATACTGGCGCGTCGCCAACTACGAGCGGCAGTGGCGCGAGGGCATTGCGCGACTCGCGAGCGGAGCGTCGACGTCGGCGCTTGTATCTCGCTACTCCGGTCCGGGCGACGCGCCACATACGATGTGGGCCCTGTGGCGCGCGGATGGCCACGTGTTCGTTCAGCCGGAGTGCATCCTGCCTGGCGAGCTCGCGGCCCCGTTCGACCCCGTCGCACCGTACGCGCACATCGGCGTCCGAGTCCCGGTGACGGAAGAAAACCTGCCGCTCACCGAGTTGAGCGTTCCCGTCGAGCACGTCATCGCCGCGTCGCTCGGCATCCGCTGGCCCTTCGTGCAATAGCCCTTCGTTCAACACTGCTCCAACCTGACCGTCTGCGTTGCGAACGCCGGTCAAGGAGGAAGCAGTGGCCAAGCCACAGAGCACTGGAGCGACCACAGGGGCAGCGGGCGCGCGAAGCGCGACGACCAAGCCCAACATTCTCATCATCTGGGGCGACGACATCGGCTGGTTCAACATCAGCGCGTACAACCATGGCGTCATGGGGTACCGCACGCCGAACATCGATCGCGTCGCCAAAGAAGGTTGCATGTTCACCGACTGGTACGGGCAGCAGAGCTGCACCGCCGGTCGCGCCGCATTCATCACCGGACAGTCGCCGATACGCACGGGTCTCACGAAGGTCGGTCTGCCAGGGGCCAAGGTGGGATTGCAGCCGCAGGATCCCACGATCGCGGACATGCTGAAGCCGCTGGGCTACGTCACCGGACAGTTCGGCAAGAACCACCTCGGCGACCGCGACGAGTTTCTTCCGACGGTGCACGGCTTCGACGAGTTCTTCGGGAACCTCTACCACCTGAACGCCGAGCAGGAGCCGGAGAATCCGGATTATCCGAAGGATCCCGAGTTCAAGAAGAGATTCGGACCGCGCGGGGTGTTGCACAGCTGGGCCAACGCGGACGGCACGCAGAAAATCGAGAACACCGGGCCGCTGAACCTCAAGCGAATGGAAACGGTGGACGAAGAGTTCCTCGACGCGAGCCTCACGTTCATCGACAAGGCGCACGCGGACGGCAAGCCGTTCTTCGTGTGGTGGAACTCCACCCGCATGCACATCTTCACGCACCTCAAGAAGGAATCCGAGGGGAAGACAGGCCTCGGCCTGTATCCCGACGGCATGGTGGAACACGACGGCCACGTCGGAAAGCTGCTCGACAAGCTCGACGAGCTGGGCATCGCTGACAACACGATCGTGATGTACTCCACGGACAACGGGGCCGAGGTGATGAGCTGGCCCGATGGCGGTTCGACGCCGTTCCGCGGAGAGAAGGACACCAATTTCGAAGGTGGCTGGCGCGTGCCGTGCGCGATCCGTTGGCCCGGCATGATCGAGCCGGGGACGGTCTCGAACGAGATCTTCTCGCACACCGACATGCTGCCGACGCTCGTCGCCGCGGGCGGCGACCCGGACATCGTGGAGAAACTCAAGAAGGGCTTCAAGGCCGGCAACAAGACCTTCAAGGTGCACATCGACGGCTACAACATGCTGCCGTTCCTGAAAGGAGAAGTGAAGGAGAATCCGCGGAAGGCCTTCTTCTATTGGAGTGACGACGGTGACCTCATGGCGCTGCGCTACGCCCAATGGAAGGCGACGTTCGTCGAGCAACGCGCTCACGGGCTGGGCGTCTGGCGCGAGCCGCTGGTATCGTTGCGAGCGCCGAAGATCTACAACCTGCGCAGCGACCCGTTCGAGCGCGGCGACGTCGACGGGAGCATGTTCTACGACAAGTGGATGGCCGATCGGGCGTTTTTGCTCGTGCCCGCGCAAGCGATGGTGGGCGAGTTCCTCAAGACGTTCGAGGAGTTTCCACCGCGCCAGACGCCGGCCAGCTTCAGCGTGGACCAGGCACTCGAAAAGGCGCGGGAGACCGAGAAGCACCTCGCCACCGCGAGCGGCGGCGCGGCGAAATAGTCACGAGAACGACGGCGCTCGAGGGCGGTCGGCCTTCGGGCGCCGTTTTCACTTCCGGGCGCGCGCCCGTTTCGAGCGGCGTCGTGACGGACGCGTCATCGAGGGCGGCGCCTTGAGGGCCCTTGACGGTTTCGCCCTGGGCGTTGGCGCCGCGGCGGCAGTTGCGATCGACTCGGCCCGTTCCTTCTCCAGATCAGCGATCACGCCGCGGAGAAACTCGATCAGGTGCTTGCGCTGCGTCTTGGGCGTGGCGCTCCACTTCTCGCTGCCGGCGCGCTTGTGCGCGAGCTTGCACTTGAGTCCCGTGAGCGACGTGGTGTAGTCGTTGGCGTTCAGCTTGTAGACGTTCTGGTGCGCCACGACGTACCAGTGGTACTCGGTGCCGACCGGTACGCCGGAGCCCTCGGGCGCCTTGCCCGCGCGGCGCTTCTTCACGGCATACGCGATCTGCCAGAGATCCGGCGTGATCTTGGTTTCCTTCCACTCGCCCTTGTCGTAGTACCACTTGTGGCTCCGGCCGATCTTCATGCCGGTGTACTTGCGCCCTTCGAATTCCTTGAATTCGTCGTACGTGACGGCGTCGGGCCTCGCCGCTGATTTGCCGGCACGCCTCGCCGAACTGGACTTTGGCATGCGACGGCATGCTCGCAAAGGTCAGACCTAAACTGCAGTGACGGCGGCTTTGACGGCGGCTTTGACGGCGGCTTTGACGGCGGCTTTGACGGCGTCACACCGCGCAGCCGAAGTAACACGCAGTAAGCGCCGCTGTTGAAGCCGCTGCTAAAGCCGTAGCTAAAGCCGTAAAGCCGTAGCTAAAGCCGCTGTCAATGCCGTCGTTAAGGTTCTGCCAGAGCCAATCCGGGAGCCGCCGCAGGAGCGTCCCAGTTCAACCGCCGATTGAACTCGCGTCGCAGGTACCACGTACTGATCGCCCACTGAACGACCACAGTTGTCACCGACAGGTACCAGATCCAGTGCAGCTGAAAGCTCGGCAGTCTCGAGAGCCACAGCGCCGGAATGCTCAACAGGATGATGCGCACCCCGGAGCTCACGAGCGAGGGAATCGTGTTGCCCATCGCCTGGAACATGCTGGAGTTCACGAAGATCAGACCCGATGCGACGTAGTTCCACGAGACGATGCGGAGATACTCTTCGCCGATCGAGATGACGGACGCGTCCTTCGAAAAGATGCCGATCAGTGCAGTGGGCGCGAGGTGACACGCAATCGCGAACAGCAGCATGACGCCGGCGCCCATCCACGCCGCATCCTTGTACGTGGCCTTCACGCGATCCGCCTTGCGCGCGCCGAAGTTCTGACCGGCCACGGGAGCCACGGCGAAGCCGAGCGCGACCACGGGCATGAAGCCGGCCTGGATCACGCGCATGCCGATGCCAAACGCGGCCTGCGCTGACGCGCCGAACGGCCGGGTGATCGTGTACACGACCGCGAGATACAGCGCCGTGATGGCGAACTCGAAGCCGGTCGGCAGACCAATCGCCAACACTTTCCGCCACAGGTCGAAGCGAGGCTTCCAGTCCGCGGACACGAACCGAAGGTAAGCGTCCTTCTTCACGAAGTACGCGGCGAGCCACACGACGCCGACGACGACGGCGATCAGTGTGGAGATCGCGGCACCCGCAACGCCGAACGCCCGGCCCGTGACCCAACCAAAGATCAGGAATGGGGCAAGAACCATATTGAGAATCACGGTCGCCGTGCCGACGACCATGCCCGTCTTGAAGTTGCCAACGGCTCGCAGGCCGGCTCCCATGGCGACCATGAAAAACTGGAGGGCCATCGCCGGAATGAACCACAACAGGTATTGCGCCGCCTGCGACGCCGTGGCCTCGTCGGCACTCATGGCGCGCGAGTACGGCCACCGCGCTGCCATGCCGACGACGAGGAACACGAGCCCGGTCACCATCGACAGGACCTGCGACTGATTGAAGAGCAGGAGCGCTTGCGGCTGGTCCTTGCGGCCGACGGCATGTGACACGACCGCCGTGGTCCCGACGCCGAGCATCTGCGACAGCGCCAGCACGATGAAGGTGAGATTGCCCGCGATGCCAACCGCGGCGACGGCCTGCGTACCCAGCCGTCCCACCCAATACAGATCGATCAGGTAGTACAGCGTCTGGAAGATCATCGTCACGAGCATGAAGCTCGTGGTCTTGAGCAGGTGTCGGCTGACCGGACCCGTGGTGAGATCTTGCATCGGCTGAGCGACTAGGGTGAGACGAAGAAGCGCGACGGCAGAGTCAATGTACGGTCGGAGGACGATCCGCCGCCGGCATGAAGTTGGAGAGGAACAGGCGCTCCTGCTCGGTGAGCGATCCAAGTCCCGAGGCCGCGATCTTGTCCAGAATACGGTTGAGCTGTTCGCGATTGACCTCGTGCACTTTGCTGAGGTCCACCGATTTCCAGGCGTCGAGCTGCTTGGCGGCGCTCGGCCTCGGCGAGAGCGCGCGTCGTTTGAAGGCCGCCCGCGACCGCTCGAGCCATCTCATGTACAACCAGGCGCCCGCGTAGCCGCCCAGGTGAGCGAAGTGTGCCACGCCGCTGTTCGCGCCCGTTCGAATGCTGAACAAGGCGAGCACCGTGGTGAGGATCACGAGGATCCGTGCAGGCACCGGAAAGACGCCCCAGATCATGATCGGCGCGTCCGGCCAGAAATGCGCGAACGCCAGCATGACGCCGAAGACGCCCGCGGAGGCCCCGATGATCGGCGCGGTGCTGAACGCCAGTGACACCAGCGCGCCCGACACCCCGCTGAGAAAGTACAGCGTGGCGAAGCGCTGGGATCCCATCCGCTCCTCGACGCGCGGTCCAAAGAAAAACAGCGCCAGCATGTTGAAGCCGATGTGCGCCAGTCCGCCGTGCAGGAACATGTAGGTCACGATCGTCCACGGCCTGGAGAGGACGAACTGTGGCACGAACGCCAGGCCGTCCACCAAGCCGGGTTGAACCGCTTCGAGAAAGAAGACCGCGATGTTACTGAAGAGCAGGTACCGAACGACTCTGGTCACGGCGAGGGCGCTCCCGGGAGATCACCGCATCACCATTCAAGCTAGTGCCGAGGGAGGGGACCGGGGACAAATGGACGGAGGACAGGGTCAACCGACTGGGGACCAGAGAAAGGGACTCGTTGGAGGGGCTGCGAGTGGCATTCCTCTTCCCCTACTCCTTTCCCCTCATCTCTTCCCCGGTCGGTTGCCCCTGTCCCGTGTCCCTCGTTCCCGGTCCCCGCTCTATCAGCGGCACTCGCCCGCGACCTGCTCGGGCGACCCGGAAGTGAGCAGAAACGTGGTCGAGCAGGTGCCGCGCAGGCGGACGATGTTCACCTGATCGGCGTGGCGGTCCATGAGCACGCTGTTGCGGACCGTCACAGGGCGCTGCCCGGACACAGGAACGATGGCCTTGAGACACACCAGCACCGCGTCTGCGGCACGCCGCTCGCCGCACGTCGTCACGTCGACAATCTGGCCCGCCACACCGATCCGCAGGTGCCGCAACACGTAGGCGCTCGCGGTGACGCCCGCGTCGGTTGACGCGGCGAGCAGGTCGTCCTCGAACACCCGAAGCGTTCCCTCCAGCGAGCGCGCGTTCGTCTCCCACCGAAGCTCCAGCACGGTGGTGTGGAGCGGGTGAGCGGCGAGGGACAGCGCGAGGGTGAGCAGCAGCCCGATCATGGCACTCGCGCAGCAAGCCAGGCAGTCGAGACGACGGCAACCACGCTGGACACCACGAGGACGCGTGCCTGATATGGCGTCCACCGGTCTCGCAGTTTCTTTCGCGCCGCGCCGTCCACGGCCAGCATGAGACTCCAGCACACCGCGACGACAGCGATCTGCCCGATCTCTATCCCGACGTTGAAGCCCGCCAGAGGGATTGCGATCGACTCGAGGAACAGCTCGCGCAAATAAGTCGCGAAGCCCGCGCCGTGAATGAGCCCGAACAAACCAACCAGGATCACGCGCGGAGATGACACCCTGGCATCCCGGAGTGAGATGATGTTCGCCACGGCTGTCGCCACGATCGTGACTGGAATCAGGAACTCGATCCACTCGGTGGGGAACCGCACGACGTTCGTGACGGCGAGCGCGAGGGTTATCGAGTGGCCGACGGTGAAGGCCGAGATGGCCCAGAGTAGCGAGCGCCACTCCCCAACGCGGTACACGACGGCCAGGGCGACCAGAAACAGCAAATGATCCATCGCATCGAGCGAGACGATGTGGCCGAAGCCCAGGCGAACGAAGGCGACGAAATCGCTCATGCGCCGCGCCTGGTCGCTCCCAGAATTGCCGCGGCGTGACGTTCGAGCAGCGGATCGCGGGTGTGCAATCGAAGCGCCTGGCGCATCGGGCGCGCCGCCTCGCGCGTGCGCCCGGTCCGATACAGCGCCCACGCATACTGGTCGTAGGCATACACGTCGCGCCGCACCCGCAACTCGGCTTCCGCGCTGCGCACGCGCTCGCGCACGTCGGCGGCAGTCCCGTGGTCCAGCATCCACAAGCTCCAGCCGCGGTGCGGGAACTGATCGTTGGGTCGCGGCCGTCCAAGCCCTCGCATGACGGACGCGTACATCGCGGCCTTGCCGCTGTCGCCCAGCGCCGCGTAAGCGTCACTGACGACGCCCACCGTGGTGGGCTCCAGGTTGCTCGCGATGGCTTGCTCGCCATAGGCGATGCTGCCGCGCCAACGGCCGCGCCGGGCGGCCAGCCCTGCTGCCGCACCAAGCAGCCGATAGTCCGTCGGGCTCAGTTGCAGCCCCGCGCTCAGCGACGAGTCGGCGTCGGCAAGCCTGCCGTCCTTTGCGGCGAGCTCCGCCAGGCGCAGGTGCAGCCACGCGAGCTGTGCGGGCGCCGGGTCGGGCAACCGCTGCCACTCGCGCAGCACGCGCCTGACCGCCGACTCGGCCCAATCCAGGCGGCCCGAGATCTCGTCCCAGCGCGCCAGTCGCAGGATGGCAACATCCGACAGCGGCTCGCGCCGCAACGAATCGAAGGTGACTCGCGCTCGATCATACTCTCCCAGTTCCAGGCTGATCTCACCGATCAGGGCGCGATACGACGCGACTCCCGGCTCCAGCGCATCGGCACGGCGAGCCGCGGTCAGCGCCTCGCGAAAGCGATGCTGGGTCATCAGGATGGATGCCAACAGCGTATACGTCGCCGAATTGTGGGACTCGCGCAGGTCCAGCGATTCCCGCGCCATGGATTCGGCGCGACCCAAGTCGGCGAAACTCCCGGTCTCGCGGCCGCGATCGAGATACAGAGCCGCAAGCCTGGCGCGGTCGGCGGCGCCCAGCGGATCGCGACCAGCGCGGTCCGCGTAAAACCGAATCTCGATGTCGCGCCGCTCGGCTGGAGAAACCGGTGGCGCCGCGCGCAGCGGCGTCCGTGTCGCACCCACGGACATACGCGCACCGGCCGAGGCCAGCAGCCCGAGAATTCCCGCGAGGGCCAGTGCGCGCAGCGACGTCCGGCGCATCTCAGTTCGTTGCGTTCAGGTACGGAAACGTCGCGGAGAAGGAACGAACTCCCGCGCCGACGTTGTCGCTCGTGAGCGACGGTGTGGTGTTGTTCGGATCGAGCAGATTGCCGAACAATGCCGCCAGGCCCGCGTCCACAACGTCGTCGCTCAGCTTGCGCCCGCCGTAACCGTTGGCCAGCGCCCACGTCAGCCAGCCGGCGGTATTGCCCGCCTTGTCCGTCTGCACGATGAGCATGTCGGGCAGCAGGACCGTGGAGAGCGTGGTCTGCACCGTCGTGTTTCGGCCAGCGACGTTTGCCACGAACGACTCGAACTTGGTCTTGAACTGCGCCGGGTCCGTGCTTGGCATGCCCGTGTTGAAGAACCCATGATCGCGCTTGGCGAGGAAGACTTCAGAGACGAGCGGATTGCCGAGCCGCTCGATCTGCGTGAAGGTGCGACTGCTATTGGGTCCGACGATCGTATTGCCGCCGTCGTCGCACGCCGCGGCCGGCAGGATGAGCGCCAGCACGACGGCGAGCCGTGTAAGATTCCGAATCATTGTCTGTTGTCTCCTGGTGAATGATCAGCGCGAGATCGTGGCCCACACGCCGATCTTCTTGTTCGTCGCGGTCGTGAGTTGCGCCGTGGGGAGCTCGATGACGATGGCGAGCGTGCTGATCCCCTTGAGGAAGTCCACGCCCGGGCTGCGCCAGCCGCTCGCACTCGGCGCGTCCGGCAGCTGCGACAGCGCGCCCGTCGCCGGCTTGCGATCCGGGATAATGCGGAAGAACTGCTCGAGGTCGATGAAGAACGGATCGCCGCGCAGTCCGGCGAATACCTGGGTGCCCGTCGCGCTGCCGAGATTCGCGTTGACTGCACCCACGACCTCCGGCGCGTTGGCCACGAGCGAGTTCATCGTGCCGGTCTGGTTCGGCTTCACGGGTCCGACGACGTGCACCACTTGCGATGGTCCAGTGCCCGTGAACGTCACCTGAAACACGAGGTCTTCGATCGCGTCGCTGGTGTTGTCCACCTTGATCTGGTACAGCAGGTTGGGATCGAAGCTCGCGTTCGCCGCCGCGCCGCCGACGATCGGGGACGACGTCGTCAAAACGAGCGCGATGCGGTCCGGAGTCGCACCGGGGAAGGCATAGACATCGTTGATGTCCATGCGCGGATTCAGCTCTACCTCGGGCGTGTCCTGGTGATCCGAAGCGAGTGTGGGACGAACCGCGAAGCTCGCTGAAGCCGCGGCAACGATCGAGAGCGCGATGACTCCGGCGCGAACGAAGGTGCGCCTGTTGAACATGGATTCCTCCTGAGGGTTGTGCTTGTCGACAGGAGGTACGAATCGTCTCGCGGATCGGATCTCTTTCGCGGGGGACCGGGGACAGGGGACAGGGTACAGGGGCAACCGACTTGGGAACGGTTGAGGGGAACGGAAAAGGGGACTGGAGAAGGGGTTCGCGTTCCCCTCGTCCGGTCCCCTCATCCATTCCCGATGTTGTGGTGGCCCCTGTCCCCCGTGCCCTGTCCCGAGTCCCTGTTATTTCGCGAGCGGCCCCGTCAGGAATGGAGTGGTGGTCGGTCCCGGCGATCCGCCCGCGGGCTCTTCAGTGAGCGCCACGAGCGAGGTTCCGGTCGCAGACTCGGGCAACGCGAGGTTCTGCACGAGGGCGTGGCCGTCCGGATCCGAGTTGAACACGGAGACCGACACCGGCTTGCCATCCTTGATGAGCCACAGTTGATAGCTGCGGCCCTGCGGCGCGGGCCTGAGACGGAATGCGTGCACAACGCCGCGGTGCTGCTTCTCGTTCCAGAAAAGCGTCAGCCCGGCACCCGACGTATCTGGGCCGCTGAGACGCGCGACGCGCAGCGAACCCTCCGCCTCGAGAATCGGGTTGAGGGTGCCCTCGCGCTGTACGAGCCGGGCGGCGGTCGCGGTCAGTGTTGCTTCGCGCTGCAACAGCGCCTCGCGCAGCCGGAACGCATAGCGGCCCAGCCCTGCCGCGAGGACGAGCGACGCAGCCAGAGCGGTGATGAGCCAGGAGCGTGACCGGCTCCGTTGCGGAGTGGCGGCGAGATTCACGTGCTTGGTGGCCGCCACGCGCGACAGCAGCCGCTCCTTCACGCCCGCGGATGGGACGACGGGATTCGCGGAAGCCATCTTTGTTGCGACCTCCTCGAAGACACGAAGCTCGCGCTGCAACTCGGCGCCCTCGGGAGATCCGGAGCGCAGCGCGGAGTCGATCGCCGCCTTCTCTTCGGCGTCGAGCGCTCCCAGCGCGTACGCGGGGAGCAGCTCCAGCAGCTGTTCGTGGGTGAGCTGTTTCATGCCAGGGCCTCGTCGCCGTGGGGACTGAGCAGCTGCCGCAACTTTGCCATGGCCAACCTGATTCTGGTCTTGATCGTTCCCAACGGTTCGGACAATCGTTCGGCGATCTCCGTCTGCGACAGGCCTTCGAAGAACGCCAGCTCCACCGCGACGCGCTGGGGTTCGGGTAGTGCGCCCAGCGCATCAGCGATCGCCGAGCGCCGCTCGTTTGCTTCGACAACCTGGCCCGGGTTCGATGAGAGGTCTCGCGCCGCGAGCGCCTCATCCGGTGCCTCCTCCACCGCCAGGGATCCGACTCGCGCCTGCCGGGCGGACGCCCGCACCGCGTCGAGCGCGCGGCTTCGCGCCATCATGACGAGCCAGCTCACGACGGATGCGCGACCAGCGTCGTAGCGTTTCGCATCCTGCCACGCCTGCGTGAACGTGTCGAGAACCACAGTCTCGGCCGTGGTGACGTCGCCGACGATACGAACCGCGACGCCCATCACGACGGGCGCATATCGGTCGTACAACAGCGACAACGCGCGCTCGTCGCCGTTACGAACGGCAGCGACGAGCGCGACGTCCTGCACCTCACCCGCGACGAGAATCGTTGGCACGACGCGAAGGTACCTCTCCGGCTGCAACTGCGTCAGAGATGCGGTCACATCGTTGTCCGCATGTTACCTCGAGGCAAAACGTGAGGGAAACTGCTTGATGATCGCATCGGCCAGCGGGTTGGCGATCATCGACATGTGTGCCGCCGCGGTGCGCGCTTCCATGTACGCCCTGGCTGGATCCTTCGCCGCCTGCGCGTCGATCACCGTCTTGAGCGTGAGAATGTGCTCCTTCACGAGCCCTGCAACCGCTTCGGTCGTGAGGTTCGGGTTCGCCGATGCCAGGAAGGCACCGAAGTCCCGCGTGTAACCCACCAGCGCGTTCACGGCCTTGTTCTGCTTTGCCTCGTCACTGGTCGCGACGCCAACAGTGTAGTCGACGACGAACCCGATGTGCTTGCGCCAGAGCGCCAGGAAAGCCGTCTCGGCGTCCGCGCCGTAGACTGAGCCGATCGCCTTGGACAGCGCGACCGAGTTGGCATCCAGCGCACCCGCGGCCGCCTTGAAATCACCGTCACGCCCGCCCAGCGCGGAGCCGGTGGCCGCCGCGGCAAGGTAGACGTGCTCCTGCAACAGCGTATTCAACGTCGTCCGTAGATCAGACGCCGGATTGGTGGCCGGCGTGAACGCCGTCGCGGCCGCGAGCGTGTCGGGACGGAACTTGAATGCATTGATGGCGACACGCGGATCGTCCGTCGCCGCCGGCGCCATCCACGCGCCGGCGAGCACGAAAGTTCCTGCGATCCAGGTGCGGATACCCATCCGAGCAGATCCCTGTTGGCGTTCACTCGGTATACGACGGCAACCGGGAATCGGATCTCTGTCCCTGCCGCGGCGTTCCCGGCCGTGAGAGATTACGGGAGACGCATTTCCTGGAGCTTCCATTTGCGCCGGACCATTCTGCTCGGCGTTGTCGCGATCGCCGTCGCCAGCCGAACTGTTCATTCGCAGCAGCCCACCCCCACACCCAGCCAACCCGCACCCGCACAGGCCGCTCGTGGATTCGGCGCGCGCGGCAACGCTATCGAGGCTGGCGAACAATGTCCGCCCGGTCAGACCGAGATCCGTCCCAGGCGCTGCGCGGCGCCGGAGTTTCCCGCTCCCAGCATCGTCGACTACCGGCCCCATTCGACACTGGTGACTCCCGCGCACAAGGTGCCGCGCGCGAAGTATCCCGCGATCGACTTCCACGGACATCCGCAGGGATTGCTCGGTTCCGCCGACGGGGTCGCGACGCTCGGGGCGGCGCTGGACAGCCTCAATGTTCGAATGATGATCGCGGCGGACAACATGTCCGGCGATCGCCTCGAGAGCGTGATGGCAACTCTTCGATCGTCCCCGCAGAAGGATCGCGTGCGCGTGCTCGCAGGGATCAACTTCCGTAACGTCGGTCCCGGGTGGGCGGAGGCGGCCGTGGCGCAGCTTGAAGCCGATGTCGCCGCCGGTGCCGTCGGCGTCGGCGAGATCGGGAAGGGACTCGGACTCTCAATACGGAAGGCGGACGGCTCGCGTCTCAGAATCGACGACGCCGATCTCGATCCCATCTGGGATGCGTGCGCCCGGCTCAAGCTGCCCGTCTTCATTCACACCGCGGATCCGCAGGAGTTCTTCCAGCCCATCGACTACTCGAACGAGCGCTGGCTGGAGCTGTCGCTGTTCGGTGACCGGCGCTATCCGTCGGATCGCTTCCCGTCGTTCGAGCAGCTGATGACCGAGCGCGACAACCTCTTCCGCAAGCATCCCCGGACGACGTTCGTGGCTGCGCACATGGGTTGGCAGGCCAACGATCTCGCGCGCCTGGGCAAGATGCTGGACGCGATGCCCAACGTGTACACGGAAGTGGGCGCGGTCCTGTACGACATCGGCCGCCAGCCACGCGCGGCGCGCGAGTTCTTCATCAAGTACCAGGACCGCGTGCTGTTCGGAAAGGACTCGTTCCAGCCGGAGGAGTATCCGTACTACTGGCGGGTGTTCGAGACGCAGGACGAGTACTTCGACTACTACCGTCCGTATCACGCGTTCTGGAAGCTGTATGGCCTCGATCTGCCGGAGGCGGTTCTGAAGAAACTCTACTACCAGAACGCCCTGAAGCTCGCGCCGGCACTGCCGCAGACGGGCTGGCCGCGCTGAGCGGCCGGCGTCCAAGGCCCGCTACGCCCTGGGTAGCGTGAGAGTGAAGATCGCCCCCCCGCCGGGGGCGGTCTCGTACTGGATGTCGCCGCCCATCGCGCGAGCCAGGTCGCGGCTGATCGCGAGTCCCAGGCCCGTGCCCTCGTGCGAGCTGCTGAGCGTGCGTCCGAGCTGGACGAACGGCTCGAAGATCGCTTCGCGTTGGTCAGGCGGCACGCCCGGGCCGGTGTCGCGCACCTGAATGGACGCCTTGCCGTCCTCATGACCGCAGCTGGCCGTGACCTTGCCGCCCTCCGGCGTGAACTTGACGGCGTTGGAGAGGAGGTTGAGAACGATCTGCTCCACCTTGAGCTGGTCCGCGCGCGCGACGCCGTGCTTGGGACAGGCTCCATGCTGGAGCGCAAGGCTCTTGCGTTCTGCCTGGGGCGCCACCAGCTCGAGCACGCGGTCCACCACCTCGTGCATCCGCACGTTGGAGATGTCGTAGGACACCTGCCCCGCCTCGATCCGGCTGAAATTCAACAGGTTGTTGATGATGGCGAGCAGGTGCTGCTGGCTCCGACGAATGCGCTCGAGATACTCGTGCTGCTGCTCGCTGACGGGTCCACCGACGCCGATCTCGAGCAGCTCACCGTAGCCGCCGATGGCGTTGAGCGGCGTGCGCAGCTCGTGTGACATGGCGGCGAGGAACTCGCTCTTGGCGCGGCTGGCCGCTTCCGCCTGTGCGACGCGGCGGGCGTCGGCGATGGCCCGCTCCTGCGAGGCGCGGCGCTCGGTGAGATCGCGGGTCACTTTCGCGAATCCGAGGTGGCGGCCGCGGTCGTCGTAGAGCGTGGTGATGATGACACTCGACCAGAACGACGTGCCGTCCTTGCGGACACGCCAGCCTTCGTCCTCGAAGCGGCCGTGCGCCAGCGCCTCGCGAAGCTCGGCCGCGGCTTTGCCGGCCTTGACGTCTTCGGAGGGATAAAAGGTGGAGAGATGCCGGCCGATGATCTCGTCGGCCTTGTAGCCGCTGATGCGTTCCGCGCCTTCGTTCCAGCTGGCCACGATACCGCGCTGGTCGAGCATGAAGATGCCGTAATCCCGCACGTTGGTGACGATCAGGCGAAACCGCTCCTCACTTTGCCGCAGCGCGATGTCGGCACGGCGCCGCTCGCTCAGGTCCCGGGTCACCTTCCCGAATCCAACGAGTTTGCCTTCCTCGTCGCGCAGCGCGGTGATGACGACGTCCCCCCAGAAGAGCGAGCCGTCCTTGCGGACGCGCCATCCTTCCATCTCATATCGCCCCTCTCGCGAGGCGATGTCGAGTGCGCGCTGCGGCACGCCCGCGGCGATGTCGTCCGGCGGATAGAAGATCGAGAAGTGCTTGCCGATGATCTCTTCGGCCCGGTAGCCCTTGGTCAGCTCCGCGCCAAGGTTCCACGTGCAGACGTACCCACGCGCATCGAGGACGAAGATCGCGTAATCGCGCACGCTCTCAACGAGCAGCCGGTACAGGTCAACGCTTTCTCCGGCTTTCGGACGGCTCATCGACTGCGGTGGCTGGTGTAGAGCCCGGTGCCGTTTGAACGACATTCGCGTGTCCTCACGCGAACTTCATGCCGTCCTGCTCGCTAGTTGGCAATGGGCGCGCTACGCGCCATAACGTGCCGACGCAGGCACGTGAGTCAATGGAGATCGCCGGAGCACGCGCCGGAGTCGGTGGGACCCCGGCGCCTCGGATCGATCAGCGACGCGGATTGTTCCTGAACAGCTCGCTGCGCTTGCGGAAGTAGTACACACCCACGAGACGCCAATCGATCCTGCCCACGCTCGTCGGCTCGTCGATGACGACGCCGTTGGTCGTGCGGAAGGAGCGTTTTCCGGTGAAGGGATTCCCGCTGCTGATCGCTGACGATTCGAGCCGCGCGCCAAACTTTTCCCAGTACCGCGCCTGCAGGCCGAACGACAGGTTGGCGCCCCAGTGGAACTGCGACGAACCACCGGCGCCAATCACCAACGGTGACTCATCGAGTCCCCACCAGGTGCCCACCAGGCCGAGTGTGCCGTAGGGCGTGAGCTTGGTGCGCGCCGGGAGCAAGTACCGAATCAGTTCGATGCCCAGCGCGTTGGCGTGGACCTCGGCGTCGGGATCGACGTCCAGATTGCTGGAGCCGTTGCCGTTGTTCGTGCGGAAATGGAGGCTGTTGTTGCTGTACGTGTAATAGAAGCGGAATCCCTGCCGCAGGATGTAATCCACGCCTCCGCCGACGCCGAGGTTCCACCCGGTGTTGCTCGTGAGCGCCTGTTGTCCGCCGCCGACGGCCTGCAGGAGGAAGCGGTCCGTTGTCGTGAACCCGCCCTGGAGGAACACGTTCCAGTTGGGGCCGAAGAGCGACCAGAGAATGTCCTTTACGAAATCCTCAGCTTCTTCCTTGACCTGCGCATTGGCGTTCATCGGCGTTGCCGCAACGAGGCACGCGACCGTGAGCACGAGCAGTCGGATCTTTCTCATGGTTCTGTTGTCTGCGTATGGGTGGTTCAATTGGCGCACGTTAGCCGCATTGACCGGGCCATCGCAGGCGACTTTGGACGTATTCTGGCCGCAGCGCCGTCACCAATGTGCAACACGCACTCACCGTTCGACGCGTGTCATGCCGTCGTACGCCAATTCCACCGCGACTCCGTGTGTGTCGCCAAGGTCATCGAGCCGTCGCGACACTGTCGTGTGCGATGCCCGAACAATCGCGGTGCCGCAGTGCGTGATGATCGCTCGCGGCACGCCTTCCTTGCCGCACCATGACAGCTGCGTTGTGACCGGCGCGTGGCCGATGAGGTGTCCGGTACGCTGCCGCACCAGCGGTCTGGTGAGGGTTGCGCCGTCGCCGATGTAGAGCGTCACGCCACGCAGCGCCGCCGCGCGATCGATGATGAACACCAGGTCCGGTGCATAGAAAACCCGAATGCCGCGCGCGACGCCGAAGCGATATCCGACTGCGGGAGCGCGCACCGAATGCTCGACCGGAAACGCGGTGAACCGGATGTCCTCGACCACGAACGGCCGCTGCGGCTTCACCGTGCGGCGATCGGCGATCGGGAATCGAGTGAGCGAGCTCCAGCACGCGGCGGTCGCCCAGACGGGACACGGTGCGCCACGCGCGAGACCATAGGCGTGATCGGGGTGCGCATGGGTCAGCACTATGGCGTGCGGCGCGATGCGGCGAACGAGTCGCAGCCAGTCCGCTCCGCAGTCCACCATCACGCGGCGTCCGCGGTGACTGATCAGCAGCGACGAGTGCCGCCAGTGGCGCCGTCGGCGAATGTCGATCTCGCCGCGGGTTCCCAGGAAAGTGAGACGCACCTTATATCGGGGACCAGGTACAGGGAACGAGGGACACGGGCAGCTACAGCAGCGGGAACGGATGACGGGACTGGCTAACGGGACAGGTGCCCGGCATCAAAGACCGTTCCCCTTAACCGTTCCCCAGTCAGTTGCCCTTGTCCCCGTGTCCCCTGTTCCTCGTCCCTGATCTCCTCAACGCGTTGACAAGTTGCCGCGT
>DASTVV010000038.1:0-3016 GCA_035758925.1 Gemmatimonadaceae bacterium | reverse complement strand
GGTCGAAGAACATCAGGCTGTATCACTGGTGGGCAACGGATGGCGATACCGCCGCGATCCAGACGTACCTGCGGGACTTCGGAGCGAGCAAGCTGGAGGGCGCCAGCGGTCGTGCGATGCTTCGCGCGAGCATCGCGGCGGGACGGGCCTACCTCGCCCTTGCCAGGCGTGACACGGCATCCGCCGTGCGTCAGCTGCTCACCACGCCCGACACGCTCCATGAGTGCTGGTATGACACCCGGCTCACGCTCGTGCAGCTGCTGATCGCCACAGGCCGGTCCCGGGAAGCGGCCGGGCGCCTGGAGCGCCGCTGGCCTGGAACGAGCGCGTGCAGCAACGGCATCGACGACGTGGTGTGGACAATGGAGAGGGCACGCGTCTTCGAGCGGCTCGGCCGTCACGCCGAGGCGGCCGCGAATTATGCCTTCGTCGCCGATGCGTGGCATACGGCTGACGCCGAGCTGCAGCCCTGGGTGCGCGAGGCCCACGACGCACTGGCGCGCCTGCGCACACGAAAGACGCGTCTCGTCGCGAGACGCTGAGCCTCCGGTTCGGCGTCTGGTGGCGTTTGATACGGATGGCTAAGCCCGGGTGCGAATCTCTTGTCCCCATAAACAGCGCTTTCACGTTCCTATTCCAGGACGACACCCATGGCCAACCATCAACGAATTCACGAGCAACATGCCTACGTATTATCGCGGCGCACACCTCCTGATCGCGTCGCTATCGATCGCTCTCCTTGGCGCCTGCGGCGGTGACGACTACTCGCCAACCGAGGTTGTCGACCCGACGCCTGTGCAGGCAGCGACCGTGCAGGCTACGCCGGCCGAGCGGTTCACACCGGGCCGAGTCAATCTGATCGCCGGCGGGACGGTGACATTCGCTTTCGGCTCGCTCGAGCATCAAGTGTTCTTCGACAATGCGCCCGCAGGTGCGCCCGCGAACATCCCGGAACGGACCGCGAACAAGACGGTGACGCGCACGTTCGCGACTCGCGGGACGTTCGTCTATAACTGCCACATCCATCCGGGGATGACCGGAACGGTAGTGGTGGAGTAGCGGAGCTCGTCGGGGTAGCGAAGTCGACGCTGCCCCTATCGCAGCCCCATCTCGCGTTCGATCCGCCCGGAAAGCCGCGCAAACCGTGGGTCGGATCGTATCGGATCCAGCGCCGGATCCGTCCGTACAGCCCGATGCGGCCACTGCCAGCTGCTCCGCTCCAGCCACGCGAACGCGCTATCCGGCTCCTGTAACGCCACGTAGGCACGCCCGATGTTGAATGGCTCCCTGGGATTCGCCTTCGCGAGCTCGAGCGTCGCCAGCGCGCCCGCCGTGTCTCCGCCTAACGCCTGAACCTGGGCCAGATCCGCGATCAACTCCGTCTGCGTAGGCCCCAGCTCGATCGCCTTCCGCATCGACGCGATCGCCTCCTTGAACATTCCCTTCCTGGCGTAGAGGATCGCCATGCCCCTGTGCGAGTTCGCATAACCGCCCATATCGACCGCACGTTGGAAATACTTCTCTGCACACTCGGCGTCGCCGTTCAGATAGCACTGCCATCCAACATTGTTGGTGGCCACGACGGCGAACGGATCCAGCTCGGCAGCACGGCGACTCTCGGCCAGCGCCTCGCGCGATCGTCCCCAGCCGGCAAGTAGCAGCCCATACCACGTCCGTGTGTTGGCCTGGCCGGGGTTCAGCTGCAGGGCTCGACGAATCTCACGCTCCGTTCCTGGCCAATCCTTGTTCCACCACAGCGCGATCGCCATCGCCGCGTGAGCATCAGCGGAGTTGTCATCGAGCGCGACCGCGCGTTCCGCCGCGGCTTTGAGGCGCGCGTAGAACTCCGATGGTTCCCAGGGGAGATACGCCAGCTGGTAGGCCGTGAGATACGCATCCGCCAACCCGGCGTAGGCGTCCGCATAGCTCGAGTCGCGCGCGATCGCCTGGTTGTAGTACTCGATCGCTTTTTCGTGCCCCACGCGCGTGCGCGAGTTCCAGAGAAACCGTCCGCGCCGATACAGATCGTACGCCTCGACGTCGCGGGTTCCTCGCCTCACCAGCTGGACGCGCGCGTTCTCGCCCAGCTCCACCTCGAGCGTGCTCGCGACCTTCTGCGCGATCTCGGCCTGTACGCCGAACCTGTCCGCCAAGGTGTACTCGTAGTTGTCGGCCCAGAGGTGTGCATCGGTCCGCGCATCAATGAACTGTGCCGAGATCCTCACGCGGCCATCGCTCAGACGGACACTTCCTTCGAGCACATGGCCAACGTCGAGCTCTTCCGCGATCACCCGCAGTGGCTTCGTGGTCCCCTTGTAGTGCATCGCCGACGTCCGCGAGATCACTTTGAGCCCGGGGATCGCAGCCAGCCGAGTGATGACTTCTTCGGTCAGCCCGTCACTGAAGTACTCGTTATCCGGATCGGCGCTCAGGTTGATGAACGGCAGCACAACGATCGACCTCTCACGATCGGCAGCACGCGGCATGCGCAACGCGACGGCGCCAAACGCGCCGGCTGCGAGGAACACGATGGCTGCCACCCACGCCCATCCACGTGACCGGGTGCTACGCGACTCGATCGGCGCGACGATGAAATCCTGCTGAGGCTCCGACTTGGACTCCGCACGAGTCGCGGCAACTGGAACGGCACCAGCCGGCTCGCGCCGCAACCGATCCGCCAGCGCCGCGATCTCTGGAGCAGACGTGACGCCGAGCTCCTGCTCGATGAGCCGCTGGTGAATGGTGGCATGCTGTACCGCGCCCGCCCGGTTGCCAGTCGCGTCGAGCGCCTGCATCAAGCGCAAGGCGACACGCGAATCGTACGGATCGAGCGCCGCCCGCTTCTTCCACCACTCCGCCGATCGCTGAAAGTCCCGATCGTCCTCGGCCGCCTCGGCAAGCGCCTCCTGCGACCTTCCAAGGAGCGATGCGAGTCGCTGGCGCTCGCGGTCCGTCCAGTGCTCGAACTCCGGTGCCTCGTTCAGAACGAAGCCGTCGAGCAACGGCCCGCGGTACA
>DASTVV010000216.1:0-20289 GCA_035758925.1 Gemmatimonadaceae bacterium | reverse complement strand
ATCACCGACCAGCAGGTTCTCGAGCGCCTGTTCAGGGCCAGCTATCTCAAGTGGGTCGCGGACGCGAAGGGCCGACTCAAGGAAGCGTCGTCATCGGCGCCACGCGTGGTGTCCAAGGCCTTCCATCTCGCCTGGCAGGATCGCAAGCGCTTCCATTCGCAGGACGAGCTGGACGCATTTCTCGGCGCGAACATCCAGCACGGTGCGGCGCGTGAGATCAGTCGCATCGCGGGCGTGCATCGCATGTCGCACGGCGGCGCGGCGCAGAAGCACGAAAGCGGTGAAATGTCCGTGGATGAAGCGTGGCAGCGTCTCAAGTCGGCGCTGGAAGGCGCCGCGCCGGAATCCCAGCGCCAGCGTGCTTCCACGGCGCGACACGAGGCGGCTGGCCACATGGCGCAGCTGGCGCAGAAGCGCAACTGGAAGCCGTTCATTCTCGTCGGCATCGTGGCGCTGGCGGCGGCAGGGGCCGGGTTGTACTGGATCGACAAGGCGGGCGCGAGCAGGGCGGTGGATCACGCGCTCAACGCGGCCGACGTCCGCTCGTACGAGACCAGCTACGGGCAGCAGATGAACGTGGGCCTGGACGACGGCACGCAGGTGCGCCTCGGGCCGCAGACCAAGCTCACGATTCCGAAACGCTTCGGCATGACGGGCGGATTTCGCGCCGTGAAGATCGCCGGCACGGCGAACTTCAGCGTCACGCGCGCCTCGACGGATCAGCCGTTCGAAGTTCGCACCGGCAACGCCATCATCGTCGCGCGCGGCACCGACTTCGTCGTTCGCGCGTTCGCTGAGGATTCGAACATCATCGTGCACGTGAAAGAGGGTTCGGTGGACGTGCGCGTGGGCGAGCAGATCAAGAACGTCGCGACCGGGACGGCCCTGCAGGTGAAGGCATCGGGCGAGACGTCAGTGCCTTCGGCTGAAGATCTCGATGAGGCGCGGACGTGGGCCGACGGGAACGTCACCATCGTCGGACACGACCTTCGCTACGTGCTGCCGGCGCTGAAACGCTGGTACGGCCTGGACATCAGGGTGCAGGACACCACGCTGATGACGCGGAAGGTGTTCGTGCGAGCGGCCATGAATTCGCCGAAAGAGGCCATCTCGTCGGTGGAGCAGAGCGGTGGCCTCAAGTTCACGTACATCGGCGAGAACATGGCCTTCCAGGACACGGTGCCCTCGAAAGCCACGAAGGCTGCGAAGGCACCGGCCAGGAGGCGCTAGCGACCGTCAGGGAAGATTTATCGACAGGGCCGTAGCGATATCGCGAGCCATCTCGCGGTGATGCGTGATCACCGGGATCGACTCGTCCATCTCGTGCTTCAGTTTGCGATCCTGCATGTTCTCGTGTCCCGTGGCGATCACTTCCAGTTGATTCTGGTGAAAGAAGAACTGGTATTGGATGAACGCCGTGTCCCAGGCCTTGCCAGCGGGCTTGTCGGTGAGTTCTTCGATGATGAAGCGCTGACGCTTGATGACCTGGTCGTTCGACAGCGGCACGGAGCCAACCTCAGGCTGCCGTTCGAGCACCTCTTGCAGCATGTGGTTGTGATCCCGCACGAGCGTGTCGCCATAGGCCTTCACGCGAAGGTCGGTCCCCTTTGACATCGCCAGCTGTCCGAGCTTGATCTGGAGAGTGTCCGTCGTCGTGAAGTGCGCGACGAAGTTCGCGTCGGTCATGCCGACATAGAAACGCGTGCTGAACGCCTCGGGCGCTCTCGGCGGCGGATTCACCTTGTTGGTCCCGTCCACGTCCACGTGCGTGATGACGGATACCGGCTGCACGTACACAGTCGGCGCTACTTCGCCATCCTTCGTGACCCGGATGCCGCTGCCCTTCATCCGGTCTTGAGCACTAGCGTGAGTGCCGACCAGGACCGCTCCGGCACCCAGAAGCAACCACCTTGACCCTCTCATCTGTCCATTCCTCCACTGCGGCTGAACCTCGGGTGGCCAATCCACCGTGTCCGTGCAAAGTGGTGGCAAATGGTGCGCCGTGATGAGTCAATCCCATCGGTACTCCGGGTGACGAATTCCACTCTGAATTGCGCTGTCAAAAGAGCACCGAGTCGCAGGTTGGCTGGGCCTGGCACCGGCGCACCATATATTGTCACCCCATGACAGCCGCCTCCTCTCCACCAGCCGCCACGGCGCTCAAGCGCACGCCGTTCTACGACATTCACAAGGCGCTGGGCGCGAAGATCGTTCCGTTCGCCGGTTTCGAGATGCCGGTCAACTATCCCACCGGAATCACGGCTGAGCACAAGGCCGTACGCGAGCGAGCCGGCCTGTTCGACGTGTCCCACATGGGGGAGTTCGTCATCTACGGCGACCGCCGGGTCGAGTTCGTCAACTACGTCACGACGAACGACGTGTCTGCCCTGGCCGACGGCCAGGTGCACTACTCCACGATGCTGTACGAAAACGGCACGATCGTGGACGACTGTCTCGTCTACAAGATGAACGATCGCATCGTCATGGTCGTGAACGCGTCCAACAAGGACAAGGACCTCGCCCACATCTCGAAGTACGCGGACCGCTTCGGCGCCACGATCGGTGACATCAGCGACGAGATCTGTCTGCTGGCGCTGCAGGGACCGCTGGCGGAGTCCATCCTCCAGCCGTTCGTCGACGTCGACCTGTCCGCCATCAAGTACTACTGGCACTCGTGGGGACACGTGAACGGCATGCACGCGCTGATATCGCGTACAGGCTACACGGGCGAGGACGGCTTCGAGCTCTACTTCGGTCCGCGCTACGCGGTGCCGATGTGGAACCTGCTCATGGGGACGGGGAAGGTGACGCCGGCCGGACTCGGCGCGCGCGACACGCTCCGGTTAGAGATGGGCATGGCGCTCTACGGCAACGACATTGACGACACCGTCACGCCGCTCGAGGCGAACCTCGGCTGGCTCACGAAGCTGAAGAAGGGCGACTTCGTGGGCCGCGACGTTCTGCTGAAGCAGAAAGAGCGCGGACTGGACCGTCGCCTCGTTGGCTTTACCGTCGACGATGGTCGCTCGATCGCGCGGCACGGTTATCCGGTGTTCTTCGAGGGAAGACCGAGCGGTGAAGTCCGCAGCGGCACCATGAGCCCGTCGCTCAACCTGCCGATCGGTACAGCGTACCTCCCGACGGCAGGAACGCAGGAAGGCGCCAAGCTCGAAGTGGATGTGCGCGGCAGACGCGTCAGCGCCACGGTCGTGAAGACGCCCTTCTACAAGCACGCATCGCACAAGTAGTCCATTCTAACCAAGCCTCAACGTCGGTAGCCAATGGGAAAGAAGGATCCGCGCATAGACACCTACATCGCCAGGCAGCAGGATTTCGCGCGTCCCATCCTGACCTATCTGCGCGATGTCGTACACGAGGGATGTCCCGACTGCGAGGAGACGGTCAAGTGGAGCTCGCCGTCGTTCACGCACCATGGCCTGCTGTGCGGATTCGCGGCCTTCAAGGAGCACGCGACCTTCGGTTTCTGGAAGCACGAGCTGGTGGTGGGCAGCGACCGCGGTGACGCGATGGGCAGCTTCGGCCGGCTCACCAGTGTGAAGGATCTTCCGTCGAAGAAGCAGCTCATTGCGATGATCAGGAAGGCGATGGAGCTGAACGAGCAGGGCGTGACGACGCCGCGTGCGCCGAAGGGCTCCAGGCCGCCTATCGCAATGCCAAAGGAGTTGAGCGCGGCGCTGAGCAAGAACAAGAAGGCCAAGGCCACGTACGACGCGTTCAGTCCGAGCCACAAGCGCGAATACCTCGAGTGGATCACCGAAGCCAGGACTGACGACACCCGCCAACGGCGGGTCGCGCAGGCAATCGAGTGGATGGCCGAGGGGAAGGCGCGCAACTGGAAATACATGTGAACCGGTACGACCCGCTGGTCACCCGCACCACGCACGCCGTGCTCGAGACCAAGGGTGCCACGCCCAGCGAGCTTCGCTGGGCGGCGTTTCACCGCCGCGCCGAAGAACTGCCTGCCGCGCTCAAGCCGTATGTCGAGAAGGTTGCGCGCAACGCGTACAAGGTGTCGGACGAGGACATCGAGGGGCTCAAGCGCGCCGGCTACAGCGAGGATCAGATCTTCGAGGTGACTGTGAGCGCGGCGCTGGGCGCGGCGCTGCAACGCCTGGAGCGCGGGCTCATCGCGTTGCACGAGAGCAAGTCATGAGACTGGCGCGCGTCACGCATGGCCACGGCCTCAAGGCAAAGCTCATCTTCGCGATCATCAAGATGACGCAGGGCCGTCGCGCGCCCGACATCCTGCGCGTGCTGTTCTACCGGCCGAAGTTTCTCGGAAAGCCCATCAGCGCATGGACGCAGGCCGTCATGCGCGGCCCCTCGGACTGGAGCATCGCCGAGCGCGAGCTGTTCGCGGCCTTCGTCTCGCGCCTCAACCAGTGCGTCTTTTGAACGGGCGCCCACGGCGCGGTCGCGTCGCGAGCGTATGGAGACGACAAGCTGGTGCAGGCGGTGCTCGACGACTGGCGCACCGCGCCAATCGACGAGCGCCTTCGTGCCATGCTGGGCTTTCTCGAGAAGCTCACGCTCAACCCGGACGCCGTCATAGCCGATGATGCGCGGTTGCTGCGCGAGGTCGGGCTGAGCGAAGCCGCCATCGAGGACGCGATTCACGTGTGCACGCTCTTCAACGTGTACGACAGGCTGGCCGACTCGTTCGAGTTCGACATCCCCGACGAAAAGGGGTTCGCTGCGTCGGCGACGAGCCTGTTGACGCGCGGCTACAACCTCTAGCGTCCTCGCCCAGCGTTACGGCTTGGCCGCCTGCTGTTTGAGCAGGTTCTCCGCCGCCAGCCGATGCGCCTCGAACGCCGGGGCGAGGCTCACGACGAACTCCTTGAGCTCCGCGTTCTGAATCGCGGGAACGATCGTGCCCTTCACGGCGGTGAGGACCGCGGCGTGATAGGACTGCTCGTGCTCGAGAAACGCCTTCTCGAACGCCGCGCCCTTGAGACCGCGAAGCCTGGCCATCACCGCGGCGTGATCTTTGGCCGCCTGGTCGTCCTTGGGCGGCGTGGGCGTCACGCCAAGTTTCTTCGCCAGGTCCCGCGCCTTCTGGTTCACCGCCGTGTGCACCTGCGACAACATCTTGCCGTAGTCCTTCACTTCCTTCGTCTCCGCGCGCTCGGCGCCCAGCCCGCCTGTCGCGATGTCGGCGGAGTTGGCCTGCTCGAGGATGGCGACGATGGTCGCGTCGTCGAGGGCGGCGGGACGGACGGATGCGGGGGAACTGCGAACGAACCCAAAGGACGCGACGGCCGCGACGGCGGCCAGGGCGATGGTGGTACGCATGGACAATCTCCGGTTCATGGTTGACGCGGGCGCCCAAGCAAGTGGCCCGCGCCGACAGAGATATCGACAGGCGGCTAATAAGTCAATATTTTGATTGACATATTTGACAGTTACTGGACAGCCGATTTATTGTCCGGCCATGGAGGTGGCATGCTCGGATCAAAAACCGGGGTGACCCAGCGATTTCTCGACAGCACGCGCGGGCGCGTCGTCGCACGACTCCGCGCCGGCCCGTGTACCGTGGATGAGCTGGCCGCGGAGCTCGGCCTCACCGACAACGCCATTCGGCAACACCTCACCGTTCTCGAGCGCGACGGCATCATCCAGCACGCCGGTGTTCGGCGCGGTCCGGGAGCGGGCAAGCCCGCGTCGCTCTACGAGATACATCCGAGCGCCGAACCGATGTTGTCCCGCGCATATGCTCCAGCGTTGACGGCGCTTCTGGAGGTGCTTTCGGGCGAGCTGGCTCCCGCGCAGATGCGTAAGGTGCTGCGACAGGCGGGTCGTCGTCTTGCTGAAGCTGCCGGCGGCCGCGCCAACGGCAGCCTGCACGATCGGGCCAGCGCAGCGGCCGCTGTCCTGAACTCGCTGGGCGGTTCGGTGCAGGTGGAGGACCGGCGTGAGGGAGTGACGCTCCAGGGTTCGGCCTGCCCGCTCGCCACGGCGGTGAGCGGCAACCCGAACACGTGCCTCGCCGTCGAATCGATGGTGGGTGAGATCACGGGGGCCACGGTTCAGGAGCGCTGCGAGCACAGCGGCGGGCGACACCGCTGCTGCTTCAGCGTGAAGCCGGCGGCCTAGCCCCACGCGTCTCAGTGCGAGTCGCGATCCTCACGATCTCAACCGCGGGCGCGCGCGGCGAGCGCAAGGGCGGGGACACCAGCGGCGACGCCATTGTCGCGTGGACGCGCGAGCACGGCCATCAACTGGCGGCGCGTGAGCTCGTCTCCGATGACGCCAACGCCATCATCGGAAAGTTGGTCGAGTGGTGCGACACCGAGCTCGCCGACCTGGTGCTCACCACGGGTGGCACCGGTCTCTCGCCAACCGACGTGACACCGGAGGCCACCGCGGCTGTCATCGAGCGCGATGCCCCGGGCATCGCCGAATGGCTGCGCGCGAACGCGGTGAACAGCTTCCCCAGGGCGGCGCTGTCGCGCGGACGCTCCGGTGTCCGCCATCGCACGTTGATCGTGAACCTGCCCGGGTCACCCGGCGGTGTGAAGGATTCGCTTGCCGCGCTGGACGCAATAGTCGAGCACGCAATTGCCGTCCTGCGCGGCGAAGTGGCGCGTCACGACTAAGGGCTGAAACGGACAGACAGCTCTATGTTGGCTCGAGACGTGAAACGGTGGCCGGCGCTCGCGGCCGGCGCGTCCACCACCAGAACGCGGCCACGATGCCCGGAAGGATCAGAAAGAAGAAGTAAGGCGCGGTGTCCGGCGCCGTCGCAAGCGGATACCCAGGATACGCAGGCTGCCCGGCGCGCGCTGGCGGCGTGACGCCGCCCAGCTCGTAGATGACATCCAGCACGATGGGCTCCGTCGTGGACCGGCTCATCGCGCGTTTTGCGCCCACCTGATACCACACTTCGCCGTAGCCAGCATTCGACTCCGGCGTGCCATCGCGGCTCACCCCCGCGAAAGGCTCGAACAGGCCGGTCGCCGACTGCGCGGTGTTGACCACCGAGACGTTCGGCAGCGTGCGCCGAAGCTTGCGCAGCACTTCGCGCTCGAGATCCGCGAGTCGCGGATCTTCCGGCGCGAGATTCACCTCCACGCGCAACGGCTCGCTGATGCTCTTCAGTGCGCGCTCGTCGGCCGGGGAGAACGAGTTGCGGCGATCCTCGCTCACGTCCCAGCTGCGCCGGGATGCCGACGCGAGGGGCGACAGGACGGTGGTGGCCACGAGAATTGCGAGCGTCATGGCCCAGCGGAAGCCGCGCTCGCGCCCCTGGTGCAGCCATACGATGGCGACGGCGAGATTCGACGCGACCGTCACGAGCATGATGCCGATGACGTCGAGCCGCACTTCGCCACGCTCGAGCGCGCGCAGCATTCCCTCCGGCGCGAGATCCGCTGCCTGCTGCGCCAGGCCGCCCTGCACCTGCGCCACGAACTCCAGCGCCCACGACGCCAGCGTGAACGCGAGCGCCAGCACCGCGGCGGCCGCGGCGTTCTCCATCACGGCTGCCGCAAGCATGGCGATGGAGATCACGAGCGCGCCGCGCAGCAGGTGGCCAGCCAGCACGGACAGCACTTCGGGCGCCCACAGGTGTCCGCCCCCCGACCGCCACAGCCACAGGGCGACAAGTCCGGGAATCCACGAGAGCACCCACGCAGCCATCAGCACCGCGAACTTCACCAGCACCTGCGCCGTGAGCGTGTGACGGCTCTGGATCAACAGCGACAGCGCGCCGCTTTCCTTCTCGGCGCTCACGAGTCGAATGGCCGCGAACGGAAACAGCAGCGACAGCGCCAGCACGTACGCGCCGAACGTCGGCACCACGATGCCATCCAGCGGGCTCAATCCCTGCGACAGCGCCGCCGGACCGCCGGCAGCGCCACTCATCTCGACGTACGTGAAGACCGATATCCTGAACGCGTGCCACACCAGCGGGCCCACCAGCAGCGCGAACACGAGGAACGCGCGCGACGCCGCCAGCTCGCGCACCTCCTTCTTCAGCAGCCAGCGCACGCTAGGTGAGGGCAAGAAACACCTCTTCAAAGTCGCCGCCTGGCTTCTGCGCGCGAACGCGCAGCTCGTCCGGAGTGCCCTCGGCCACAACCGTGCCCTCGTTGAGCAGCACGAGACGGTCGCACACCCGTGCGGCGTCGTGCATGTCGTGAATCGAGAGGAACAAGGTGCGGCCGGTGCGCGATTGCGCCCGCAGGTACTCGGCAACCACGCGTGCGTGCCGCAGATCCAGCCCGTCGAACGGCTCGTCCATCAGCGTCAGCGGCTGCGGCGCGCACAGCGCCATTGCCAGCAGCACGCGCTTGCGCTGTCCCTTGGACAACTGGCCCATGCGCTTGCCCGAGAGCTCGTGCAGGCGCAGCACCTGGCCGGTCTCGCCACGCGCGCTGCCAGCCCATGATTGCGCGGCGCCGAACGCATGCGCCGCAAAGTCCAGCACGAAGTCCACCGTTTGATCGGGCCACGGCGTGATGCGGTCAGGCAGGAACAGCATCACCGACGATCGCTTGCCCGGCTCCAGCTCGCGCTGGCCGGACAGCACCTCGCCGCCGTCCGACGGCAGAAGGCCGGCAAGGCACTGGAACACCGTGCTCTTGCCGGCCCCGTTCGGACCGATCAGCCCGAGAACCTCTCCCTCATTTACGTGGAAGCTCGCGTCGCGCAGCGCCCACACCGGCCCGAATCTCTTGGACAACCCACGGACCGTGAGCATGCGCGTGAGGGAGAGGGAAGCCATCAATATCTGAACGCCTCGAGACGTAAGCGAATCGTGCGCGGCAAGCCGAACGAGTACAGCAGGCTGGGCGCCGTGCCCGACATTGCGCGTGAGTTGGGGTATCATTTGGGTGCACCTGGTGAAAGTTGGTGGGTGCACCTGGTGAAAGTTGGCTACCGTGGACAACGTGCAGGGGTGATGAAACCGCTGAAGAGCTCATTTTATCCGCTCAGATTCGCTCTGACCGCGGTAGCGATGGTCGCGTGCACGTCGCCACCGCAGCCGCCCGCGAACGGTGCCAACGGCGGGACCGTCTCGCAGCAGGGCGCGACGCTCCGGCATGGACGCGTGACGGATCACGTCATCGTGATCTCGATCGACGGTCTCCGGCCCGACGCCATCGACGAGTTCCAGGCGACTACACTGCAACGCCTCAGGCGCGAAGGCCGGTACGCGCCGTCGGCGCAGACCATTGGCTTGAGCGTCACACTGCCGTCGCACGTGTCGATGCTCAGCGGCCTGTCGCTGGAGCAGCACGGCGTGACGTGGAACGACGACGAAGTGCGCCAGAGAGGCTACGTCACTGCGCCGACTGTCTTCTCACTTGCGCACTCGGCGGGATTCGTAACGGCGGCGGTTTTTAGCAAGACCAAGTTCCATCATCTCGAGGTGCCGTCCACGCTGGACTATTCGCGCACGCCGCGGGGTGGATTCATCAGCCTGTTCTCCGTGGGTCGCGCCGTCGACTACCTCGCGGACTATCTCGACACCGCCAGCCCGAACCTCGTCTTCATACACATCATGGATCCGGACCAGGCGGGCCACTCGCTGGGCTGGATGAGTCGCGCGTATGGAAGCGCCGTGCAACACGTGGATCGCGGCGTGGAGCGCATTCTCGAGCGCGCCACCGCGCGGTTCGGCGCGGGCAAATTCACGGTGATCGTCACGGCGGACCACGGGGGACACGACCGCACGCATGGAACGCCGGATCCGGTGGACACCACCATCCCATGGATCGTGTGGGGCGCCGGAGTTCAGGCGGGTGACACGCTCACCGGCGTTCGCACCATGGACACCGCGGCCACCGTGTTGTGGCTGCTTGGCATCGACGCTCCCGCGAACATCACGGGCCGTCCTGTAACGGCGGCGTTCGAGGCTTCGGCGGTCGCCGGCGTGCACTGACGTCGGGTTGACGGGTTGTCGGGTTGACGGGTTGTCGGGTTGTCGGGTTGTCCGGTTCTCGTCTAAGGGAAATACGTAATTCCGGCGCGCTTTCTACGTCTTTTCTAGGCAACTGACGCGCGCCAAAAGGCGTCATTCTGGACACGTCACAAGACGGAAGCCCGAATGACTCTGTTGCTCGTGTTTGGGATCGGCGCAGGTTTTCTGATCACGGAACGTCTCTGGCCCGCGGCGAAGCTGCCGCGCGTGCGCGCCTGGTATCCGCGCATCCTGCTCATCAACAGCCTGCAGGCAGGCATCCTCGTGCTGGCCGGATACACGTGGGACGGCTGGCTGCGCCGCGTGTCCCTGTTCCAGCTGGACGGACGAATGGGCGTGCTGCCCCAGGCGCTCGTCGCGTACGTGGTCTCGAGCTTCATCTACTACTGGTGGCACCGCTGGCGGCATTCGTCGCAGTTCTGGTGGAAGGTGTGCCACCAGCTGCATCACTCGCCCAGGCGCATCGAGGTGCTGACGTCGTTCTACAAGCACCCGGCGGAGATCACGCTCAATTCCATCCTCAGCGCTTCGATAGTCTACACGCTGCTCGGCGTGAGCGTTCCGGCCGCCGCGCTGTACACCGTGTTCACGGCGGTGGCGGAGTTCTTCTACCACTGGAACATCCGGACGCCCGCGTGGCTGGGCCCCATCTTCCAGCGCCCCGAGTCGCATCGCGTGCATCACGAGCGCGACTAGCACACGAACAACTACTCTGACCTGCCGATCTTCGACATCATGTTCGGCACGTACCAGAACCCGCGGCGGCGCATCGAATCCTGCGGATTCACTCGCGAGCGCGAGGACCGCTTCGAGGATCTGCTGGCGTTCCGCGACCTGCACGACAAGCAGGTTGCCTCCAGCTCGCCGTTGCACGTGCTGCCCACATGCATCGGCTGCAAAAAGCGCTGGGCGTGCGCCGATGTTCGCTGACAGCGCTGACACCGCTGACCGCGTTGACACCCGGCGCGCGCTGAAGCGCCGCAACATCGCGGCGGTCACCCTGCTGTTGCTGGGCTCCATCCAGATGCTCGGCGTGGCGGTGGACAGTCGCGCGCTGCGCGGGCTGGGGGCCGCACTGGCGATGGCTCCGAACCCCAAGGTCTTCAGCGACGTGGACGGACTCGAGACGTTCGCCAGCGAATTCACGCTTTTCTTTCGCGACGCGGCGGGCGCGGCCCACTCCCTGGTGATCACGCCCGAGGTGTACGGCAGAATTCGCGGGCCGTACAACCGGCGCAACGTCTACGGGGCAGCGCTGTCGTACGCGCCACGCATGCCTGAAGCGCTCTGGACGTCCGTGTACTGCCACGGACTGAGCCCGCACGGACCGCTCCGTCATGAGCTGGGCCTCGCTCCGACGGATCACGACCTCACCATCACCATCCGCACGCGAACCCGCGGACGACACGACGCATGGACATACGCGCCAGCCTGCTGAAAACTGCGCCGATCCCGGCGCGCCAGTTCGCGCTGTTTCGAATCGCGTTCGGCGCCTATCTCGCGATCCACTTCGCGCAACTCATCCCATGGGGGCCGGAGCTGTTCAGCCGAGAGGGCACCCTGGGCAATGCCGAATTGAGCCCACTGTACGGTGTGTTCCCGAACGTGCTGTCGCGGTGGGACAGCCCCGCGTTCGCGACCGCGCTGCTCACGTCCCTCGTCGTTCTCTCCGTGCTGTTCGCGCTGGGATTGTGGCGCCGGTTCGCCGCGGTCGCGCTCTGGTACGGGTGGGCGTGCCTGTTCAATCGCAATCCTTTGATCTCGAATCCGTCCATCGCGTACGTGGGACTGCTGCTGCTGCTCAGCACTCTGGTTCCGGCGCGCGAGCGCTGGCGCATCGGCGCGCGGAGCAGGGACGGTGGAGACGAGCAGTTCGAGTTTCCCGCGTGGGTGCTTTTCGCTGCGTGGACGCTCATGGCCGTGGGCTACACGTACAGTGGAATCGTCAAGCTGCTCAGCCCAAGCTGGCTGGATGGCACCGCGATCTGGCACGTGCTCAACAGTCCGCTGGCCCGCGATGGATGGCTTCGCGATGCGATGGTTGGCTTGCCGATGTCCGTGTTCCGCGCGTTCACGTGGTCGGCGCTGGCGCTCGAGCTGGCGTTCCTGCCACTCGCGCTCTGGAGCCGTACGCGGCCGTTCGTGTGGCTCGCGATGGCCGGCATGCATATTGGAATCGTGCTGCTGGTGAGCTTCGCTGATCTGTCCATCGGAATGCTGATGCTGCACGTCTTCACGTACGACGCGGCGTGGGGCGAGGCCGCGGGACGCGCCTGGCGCGGCTGGCGCGCACGGGGGGGAGCGCGCGCGCCCCAGCTGCAGGGTGGGGGGGCCGCGTGAGCGCGCCGACGCTGCTGTACGACGGCGAATGCGGGTTCTGCGATCGCACGGTGAAGTTCGCGCTGCGGCACGATCCGCATGGTCCGCTGCGCTTCGCGGCGCTCCAGAGCCAGCGCGGACTTGCCGTGCGCGCGCGGCATCCCGAGGTGGCGGGCGTCGACTCGTTGTTGTGGGTGGAGGACGGGCTTGAAGGCGCCGCGAGCGCCGAGCGCGTGTGGGCCAAGTCGGACGGCGCCCTGCGCCTCGCGCGCTACCTGGGGGGAGTCTGGGCCGTGGCGGCCGCGGTCGCGCGACTGGTGCCGCGACCGTTGCGGGACGCGATGTACGATGCCTTTGCCCGTCACCGCTACCGCTGGTTTGGAAGGGCGGACGCTTGCGAGCTACCTAGCCCGGAGCAGCGCGCGCGCTTCGACGTAGGCTGACTTGGGTTGACGGGTTGAACGGCGGAACGGCGACCGAGGCCCTCCGCCTGCCATTCCGGCATATATTTGCCACTATGCCGGTCGTTCTCATCACACTGCACGACGTCGAGCCCGCCGTGCGCCTCAACGCGGAGCTGGAGCGCACCGGCATCCGGACCGAGATGGTGTCGCCGCTGGACGACATCCGCGGCGTCATCAAGCGCGTGAAGCCGGACTTGATGGTGCTCACGGGTGAGCTGGGAGACGCGCTGACGCTGTCGCTCGTGCACGAGCAGCAGTGGGGCGGGGCCGCGTCGATCGGTCTCGCGGACGTGCACGACGAGCGGCAGCTGGAGCGCCTGAAATCCAGCGGGTTCGTGGAGGTCTACGCCAAGCCGGTAGTGGCTGAGGAGCTGGCGAGCGCCGTGCGGCGCATGCTGCGGCGGCGCGAGCTCCAGGCGGAGACTGGTCTCATCGGCGAGAGCGAGCCACTGCGCGAAGTGCTGGTGAAGATCGAGCAGATGGCGCCGGTGTCCAGCACGGTGCTCATCGAAGGCGACAGCGGCACCGGCAAGGAGCTGGTGGCGCGCGCGCTCCATCGACTGTCGGCGCGGAAGAACAAGCCGTTCATCGCGGAGAACGTCGGCGCGCTGCCCGAGACGCTGCTGGAGAGCGAGCTCTTTGGCCATGAAAAAGGCGCGTTCACCGGAGCGGCGGAACGGCGCATCGGACGCTTCGAGCTGGCCAACACGGGCACGCTGTTCCTCGACGAAATCGGCGACGTGCCGCTGACGACGCAGGTGAAGCTGCTGCGCGCGCTGGAGCAGCGCGAGTTTCTGCGATTGGGTGGAACCGCGCCGATCCATGTGGATGTGCGCGTCATCGCGGCCACGAACCGGCCGCTGCGCCAGCTGGTGGACGAGGGCGCGTTCCGCGCGGATCTCTTCTACCGGCTGAACGTGCTGTCCATCTATCTGCCGCCGCTCAGGGAGCGTCCGCAGGACGTTCCTCATATCGCTCGCAAGTTCATCGCGGACTACTCGGCGCAGCACGACCGCGCGTTTCATGGCATCAGCGCGGAGGCGATGCAGCTGCTGATGGAGTATCCGTGGCCCGGCAACGTGCGCGAGCTGCGCAATCTCGTGGAGAGCATGGTAGTGCTGGCGCCGGGCCGGGAGGTCACGCGTGACGACTTGCCGCGTCAGATTCGCGACGGTGGCAGCGCGCGATGGCTGCCGGTGCCGGTGCCCATGGCGCGCGCGCAGGCGGTGGCCGCGGCGGACGGTCGCGAGCTGGAGTTCATCCTGCGCTCGCTGCTGGAGCTCAGGCTGCAGGTGGAAGACCTGCGTCGCAAGATCGGGAACGGCGAGGGCGCGGTACCAGCAACGGACTCGCGCTTCATCGGCGAGGTGTGGCAGGACGACGGCGGCGCAGCGGCGGCGACGTCGCCCCGCGCACCGACGGTGCGGGCACTGGCGCCGCGCGACGTGGAACCGCCGCCCAACGTCGTCGTGATCGAGCCTGGCACGAGGATGGGCGACGTGGAGCGACGCGTGATCGAGGCGGCGCTCAAGGAAACCCGCGGCAATCGCCGAAAAGCGGCGGAAATGCTGGGCATCGGCGAGCGCACGCTGTACCGGAAGATCAAGGAGTTCCGCGTACCACTCAGCGAGATGGTCGAAGAATCGGGCGAGTCGGAATAATCCGGGGGTAAGAGCGGGGTTGACCCCGTGTCTCACAAAGGTGACATCAGCAGGGCCGAAGTGGTTGCCCGGACATGACTTTCACGGCGGTTTGTGACGCCCGACACGCTGGGTAGTCAGGGTACTGCTCGGGGGGTCTGGACTGACCGCCGGTGCGCTGGAGTGGGCGACGAAGCCGGATACAGGAGTATGCAGGTCTTGCTGTGGCGCTCGGTTGGGCGCATATTGGCCCCCGAGCCGCACGCCAGACCCTGCTGCGCCGGTCGACGCCGACCTAGTTCACCGTCGGGCGTCTGGATCGCGCCCCCCTCCTACAACCCAGCCGCACCAGGGAGCATGTCGTTGTCACTCCCCGCTAACCAGCCCTCGACCGGAGACGCTTCACCGATCGCGGGAATCGTTTTGCCCATCAAGCGCGCCGAGGAATTGCTGGCGACGCTACCGGGCGTAGTGAGCGCGCGCATCGTCGCGGGCGCCACAGGCGCGGTGGACGAGATCCACCTGCTCACGACTGACGAGGTGCATCCCAAGGCAACCGTGCGCAATGTGGAAAGCGCGCTGCTGGCGCACCTGGGGATGCGAGTGAGCCACAAGAAGATCAGCGTCGCGACCACGACGGAGCCGGCGATGCGGCGCCCAACCGAGGGGGCGGGCGGGGCGGGCGCGACGACAGCGACGACGACGCCCACGACGGCGATGGCTGCGATCGAGGAGACCACGAAGCGGCGACTGTACTTCGAGGACGTGGAAGTACGGCGCTCGCGCACGCGCGGCGTGGCGTGCCGCGTGACGCTGCGCAAGGGTGACGAGACGTTCGTCGGTGAAGCGGAAGGCGTGGAGAACGAGCGTCAGCGCATCGAGCTGGCCGCGCGCGCGGCGCTGTCCGCGATCTCGGCGGCGGAAGGCGACGGGCGGGTGCTGGGGCTCGAGGGCGCCCGGCACATCGACGCGTTCGACCGTGAGTTCGTGTTCGTGGGTGTGACGGCCAGGGTAGGCCGCGAGAACTCACTGCTGACGGGCAGCGCGCAGGTGAAGGAGAGCCCGGAGCAGAGCGCGGTGCTGGCGGTGCTGGATGCGACGAACAGATGGGTGGAGTTCCTTAGGGCGTAAGCTGTTGCAGGTGTAGGGGTTGGGCGCAGGCGAGATGTAGGCATTTGCCCGACGCAGTGAGCTGTGCCGGAATGTCACAGACGGCCGAAGCCGGCCGATACTATAGATACTTCTAAGCAGGAGTAGTCCCACCGTAGTTCGTGCGATGATCGCCGCGACGCGATCGGAAGTAGTCGCAGTCCCACCTCAAGCACGACCGAGACACCCCCCACCTACCGACACCAAAAAACGGACCGACCCCCTCCCTCGTTTGAAGCGAAGACGAGCGGAGGACTAGCAAGTCCAGTAGTTGAGCGGAGCCAACCTTAGCCTAAGCACGCCGAAAGCGTGACTTCATGAGAAGGGAGGTGACGCGAAATGGAGATCCTCTTTCAGTTGCTCCAGTGCGTGAGCTTCATTTCCTGGAACTAAATGAGGAGAGGGGGCGGCCAGTTCTTCCATGAAAAGCAGAACGACACTCTTTGTCTTAGCGATCGTCGGGTGCGCATTCGTCGTACCTTTTTGGCTTCCTCCGCTGAGCGCCTCAGCTGCTCAAGAGGAAGGCATCGCCATTGTCGTTCTTGCTGCTTTGGCACTCGTTGCAGAGATGCTGTCGTTCTTGCTGCCGAAGGGCGCAACCGGCTCAATCTCGTCAATGCCTGCGCTAGCGGCGGTCCTCATTTCTCCAACGTGGCAAGGAGTTCTTGCTATTGCTGTTGTGAAGGCGCTTGTTGAATCGCTTAGACGCGCCGAATTCCTCAAGGCAGTATTCAATGTTGCTCAGTATGCACTCAGCTACGGTCTTGCCGCCCTTGTTTTCTTATCGATGGGTGGCGGGTCGCTCATAGGTCTTCGTGATAGCAACATTCTGACGGCGACGAGGCTCTATGGCGTTGCAGCGTTCGTAGCGTTCATTGCCGCCGTCATGCTGAACACTCTTTCGGTCAGCACGGTGATCGCGCTCTCGACTGGCACGAGAGTAAGGTCCGTTTGGCATGCAACGACGATAGCAAAGATTGGTATTGACATCATCGCCAGTCCCCTGGTCTTCATGTTTGCATGGGCCTATATCCGTTTTGGCCCCATCGCTTTTGCGGCACTTTGGGTCCCCATCATTGGGCTGCGTCAGCTGTACAAGACCAACATCGAACTCGAGCAAACGAATGTCGAGTTGCTCGACTTGATGGTGAAATCGATCGAGGCACGTGACCCATACACCTCAGGTCACTCCAGGCGAGTCCAAGAGTACTCGATGATGATTGGTAGAGCGCTTGGATTGCCCGAAAAGGAAGTTCAAATGGTCGGGAGGTCGGCGCTTCTCCATGACGTCGGGAAGATTCATGAGAAGTACGGGCCTATTCTGCGCAAAGCCGATAATCTGACCCAAGCCGAATGGAATGTCATGAGAGAGCATCCGGCCGACGGTGCAGATCTAATCGCTACGATGACCCGTTTGCGCGAGTTAGTGGCGCCAGTTCGAGGTCACCACGAGAACTGGGATGGCACGGGCTATCCGGACGGACTAGCGGGTGAACTCATTCCCCTTGCTTCGCGAATCATCCGCTTCGCGGACACAATTGACGCCATGACAACGGAGCGTCCCTACAGGCGTATGCTCACCTCTGAGGAGGTGCGCGCAGAGCTAGTTCGTTGCCGTGGGACGCAATTCGATCCGCAGATTGTTGACAAGCTGCTCAGTAGTGGTGTCTGGAAGACGATGTTTGCCCACCCCGGATCGGCTTCGCCTCGCGCAGCGCAACTCGCTGTCTTGCCGCGTTATGGAGAGCGTGCAACTCGGACCGTAAGTCGCGCTTAGCCGACAAACATCCTAGCTTCGGGCCGCCGTGGCCATCGCACAACGTGATCTGATTTCGTCGAGAGGTCGAGTAACGGGCGAATTCTCGCGGCGCCAAGATTGAAGATACTCGTCCATTAACCGCGCAGCCTCTTCTATTTGCCCTCGTCGCAGCAGGCCCTCACCGAGAGCAATCACGACGAAATCCGCGCCAAACAGGCTGCGAGCCGCGCGATAGTTGACGAACAACTCGCTGAGGGTCGCGTCGTCGCACTGATAGTGTTGGTCTAGCTGGCGAATCCTGGTATCAAGGCCGACGAGGTACGCTTTGATCCGCACGGAGTCGCCGCTACCCAGCTCAATGAATCTGTTCATAAGCGAACGCGCCATTCTGACGTCCCTTCTCCAGATGGCCAGTTCGATTCCCGTACCAAGGAACAGGCGGGCGGAGTGATGGCGGCAATTTGGCGTAGCGGCCATCGCCTGCGTGCTTAGTGCGTGCCATTCTTCCGCGGTCTCAAAGTCGTCGAACAGCTGGTACATCCAAGTCATGCTACAGGCATAATCCAGTTCCCACGCGGTCAGTCCTAAACCGCGCGCGAGTTCGTAAGAGACACGATAGGTTGTCAACGCCTCATGAAGGACTCCAAGGTAGACAAGTGCGGTTCCGACGTTGAGTCCAGCGCGAAGTCTTTGTGTAATGGATTCGAACGTGTTCAAGTCGTCACGGAGCTTTCTAGCGATCGACAGTGCGCTCGCCTTGCTTCCAAAGGTCGTGTGATAAATGAGCGGAACGAACCGACTGTAGTAACCGGTGTCCGCGTCGAGTAGTGGCGCGACACAGTCGTATGCTTGTTTTGCGAGACTCTGATCTCCTTGCTCTGATGCAACTCTCAGTGCAAGGTTTGCGGCCTCCATGCGCTGCGCAGCCGAAGCGCCAGACGATTGAGCGACGCGCAATACTTTGTGTACGTGCTCGCCGACTCTTGAGTTCATCGCCCAATTCGCCTCTATAGTTAGCAGTTCCTCAGTTGGCGAGATGGGGCGTCCTATAGCATCGAGCAGCTGTCGCAACTCCTTGGAAAGGAGAAGCAGGTCGTGCCAGCGCCCGGCTGCCTTTGCGAGTCTCATCATCTCAAAACAGACGGAAGCCCTTTCAGCAACGTTGTGCGCGAAATCTCGCCCGCGCTCGAGTAGCTGGTATGCCTGGCTGGCTCGCCCCATGTCGGCCGCGTGCTGGGCGCATCGCATCACAAACTCCAAGGCCTTCTGTGAATCCCCACTTAGACTCCAGTGTTCCGCGCAGTCCCAGAGAAAGACGGTGTCGTTGGACGACTCAAAGCGCTTCTCTAGATACTCCGCGACATTGCGATGCAGCACCGCGCGCGTGAGCGAGGGCAGAAGCTTCAATGCGCCTTCTTTCACCAAGTCGTGCACAACAAGTTTTGAGTCAGGTGTGATGCGGAGGTATCCGTCCTCATCTAGTCGCCGTACCGGCAACAAGAGTTCTTTCGATGTAAGCGACGTAATCGTGCTTATGGCGTCCAGAGTGCAATGCCGGCCTAAGAGCGCACACACTTCCAGGAGATGCCGGCAAGCGCCCGGCAGTTGCTCTAGACGCTGGACAATCGAAGCCAACAGATCCCCAGGTACTACAAACGGCTCGCCGGTGTTTGCGAAGTGAGCGCACAGCATTTCGAGGAACAATGGGTTGCCGGCTGCCGTTCGCGCATACCACTCCATTTCGGACGGCGATACTTGGCTCCCAGTTAACAGGTAAGCCGCTAGCTGTTTCATTGATTCCTGCTCGAGCGGCTGCAGTCTAAGCAGGACAGCTGATTGCCCGAGAAAAGGCTTAAGCATGTCGAGGTGGCGCGTCGTGCAAATGACAACGAGCGCGCGCCCAGCGGTGCAAACCAGGTTCCCGAGTTCTCGTAGCGAGTCGTCGTCCGCCCAGTGCGCGTCCTCTATCGCGATGAGCAACGGCGATTCCGAAGTCACTGAGTCAATAAGGTCCCGCAGCGAGGCAAGTAGAACCCCTGAGCGCGTTGAGTCATCCAGGACGTCTGAGGGCCGGTCGCCACGCGCATCCTGGTGGCTCACGATGAGATTGAGCAATTCAAGCGATCGTGGTGATACACCAAGAGCGCCCCGAAGCGACAGCAAAGTCGGAACCAGATCGATAAATACGCTGAATGGACGTACGCTATGTTGCGGGTGGCATCGAACAATCTCGACTTGCACCCCATCAAGCCTTGCAAGCTGAGTCGTCTCATCGACCAACCGCGTCTTGCCGATTCCGGGTTCCCCAGAGATTGCGAGGAGCACCGGTCTGCCAGTGATGCCAAGCTTGATGTGAGAGCCTATCGTCTCAGCCTCCGCTTCACGGCCCACAAAGGGGCCGCTCGGTCGTTGATGTGCGGAGTCAGGAAGTCGCTCGGAAATCCTACGGCGAAGCAGTGACGCCGAGAGTCGTAGGTCTGTTCGTCCTGTCTCCTGCTCATAGCGCGAGAGCATAGTCAATGCTTCGGCTTTCGACCCCAGAAGCGCGGTGGCCTCGGCAAGCGCCAGCGTAGCCTCTTCGTTGAACGGATCAATTTGCAGTACCAGGCGAGCAAGACGATCGACGTCCGACCAATCGACTGAATCGCGAGCTGCGCCCATCGCGGCGATGAATCGCCGTCGTAGAAGCGCGGAGGCGGATGCGCGCTGTTGGTCCAGCCAGTCACTGTAGCGTGTGGCCAGTTTGGGTTCGAACCCTGGGACAAACCCAAATGCCAGTTGGGCAGCCACATGACCGTTCGTGAGCAGCCGGTGCTCATCTGCCTCGTCACGAACATGTTCGCTGCGGATGAGCACTGCACTCTGGTCCACTTCGATTGGAGCCCCGAGTTGCCTCAGTTTGTACAGGAGTTGGCGCAACGAGTGCGCCCCGCTTCGCTCATCCGAGTTCGGAAACAGCAGCTCCTGTAACGCGGCCCGAGGCACTCGGCGCCCACGCTCCATCCCGAG
>DASTVV010000138.1:0-11201 GCA_035758925.1 Gemmatimonadaceae bacterium | reverse complement strand
ATAGACGAGCATCACGACGCCCGTCTCGGCCGCGACACCGGCGAGCGCGATGAATCCGATGGCGACGGCGACAGACCAGTTGTAGCCGAGCGCCCAGGTGAACCAGATCCCACCCACCAGCGCGAACGGCAGCGAGAGCATGACGATGAGGCTCTCGCTCACGCTCCTGAAGTTGAGGTAGAGGAGCAGCAGGATGATCAGGAGTGTCGCCGGTACGACGAGCTTCATGCGCTGGGCCGCGCGCTCCATGTACTCGTACTGCCCGCTCCACGCGATACGGTAACCTGGCGGCAGGGTCACCGAATTCGCCACCAGGCGGCGCGCCTCGTCGACGAAGCTCCCGATGTCTCGGCCGGCCACGTCGACATAGACCCAGGCGGTGGGAACCGCGTCCTCGGTTCTTATGACCATCGGCCCCGCCGCGAGCTTGATCGTCGCAACCTGGCCGAGTGGGACCTGGGGAAACCGACCGGTCGATGACTCCGTGCCCGACATCGCTCTCATTGCGCCTGATGGAGAGGCAGCGGGCTCACGGACTCCGTGGCTGACGGGCACGAGGACCGCCGCCAACCTTTCTGGCGTGTCACGCAGCTCCTGCGGATACCGGACGCGCACCCCGTAGCGCTCACGGCCTTCGACGGTCTGCGTGATGGTCATGCCCCCGATGGCGCTCGCGATGACCGCCTGGATGTCACCGACGTTCAGGCCGTGGCGCGCCGCCGCGGCCCGGTCGATGTCAATGTCGAGGTAGTAACCCGAGATCGCACGCTCGGCGAACGCGCTTCTGGTCCCGCGCACTTCGCGCACTGCGCGCTCGATCGCCTTGCCCAGCCGCTCGAGCTCCGCGAGGTCGGGCCCAAAGACCTTCACACCGACCGGAGTGCGGATTCCGGTTGCCAGCATGTCGATCCGGCCCTTGATCGGCATGGTCCACGCGTTGGTGACGCCAGCGATGCGAACGGCCGAGTCCATGGCGGCGACAAGACGATCTTCGGTCATGCCTTTTCGCCACTGCGACTCCGGCTTGAGGGTGACGGTCGTCTCGAACATGTCGAGACCCGCCGGATCCGTCGCCGTCGTCGCCCGCCCCGCCTTGCCCCAGACACTCTCGACCTCGGGGAACGATTTCAGGATCGCGTCCTGAATCCTGAGGATCTCCCGCGCGCGCGCGACACTGATACCCGGCAGCGTCGTCGGCATGTAGAGCACGGTGCCTTCCTGAAGCGGCGGCATGAACTCGCGTCCAATCCGCTTCCACGGGATCCACGTCAGGATCAGAGCGGTCAGCGCGCCAGCCATGACCGCCGCCTTGTTGCGCAGGACGGCGTCGATCACGGGCCGATAGGACGCGATCAACATGCGACTGATCGGATTCGAGCGCTCCGTGCGAAGGCGTCCGCGAACGAAAAGCGTCATCGTCACGGGCACCAGCGTCACCGAGAGGAGGCTCGCGGCGGCCATCGCGAACGTCTTCGTGAATGCCAGTGGCTCGAACAGGCGCCCCTCCTGACCTTCGAGCGCGAACACGGGGAGAAAGCTCACGGTGACGATGAGCAGGGAGAAGAACAGCGCGGGGCCGACTTCCTTCGATGACGCGACGACGACTCGCATGCGCTGCTCACTGGTGAGTCGCCCGGTATCGATGATCCCGTCGCCGGCGGGTGTCGCGAGCTCGCGCTCCAGGTGCTTGTGCATGTTCTCGACCATCACGATCGCGGCGTCGATCATGGCGCCGATGGCGATCGCGATTCCGCCCAGGGACATGATGTCCGCTCCGACTCCGGAGAGGCGCATCCCGATGAAAGCCAGCAGAATCCCGACCGGCAGCGTGAGTATCGCGACCAGCGCGGAGCTGACGTGCAGCAGGAACGCGACGCACACGAGCGCGACGATGGCGCTCTCCTCGACGAGCTTCCCGCGCAGGGCCTCGATGGCGCGCTCGATGAGGCCACTCCGGTCGTAGACCGGCCGAATCACGACGCCGGGCGGCAGGGACTTCTCGACCTCGTGCAACCTGGCCTTCACCGCATCGATCGTGCGCAGCGCGTTCTCGCCGAAACGCATGACGACGATCCCCCCGACCGCGTCGCCGCGACCGTCCAGATCGGCGATCCCGCGGCGCACCGCCGGTCCGACGGTCACACGGCCGATTTGCGCGACGCGGATCGGCGTACCCGCTGCCGTTGCGCCGATGACGACGTTCTCGATGTCGCCGATGGACTTGAGGTAGCCGAGGCCACGCACCATGTACTCGCGCTCCGACAGCTCCATCACCATGGCGCCCACGTCTTCGTTCGCGTTCTGGATGGCGCTCATCACCTGCGTGACGGCCACTCCATACGCCTGCAGCTTGGCGGGATCGACATCCACCTGGTACTGCTTCTCGAAACCGCCGATCGTGGCGACTTCGGCGACTCCCGGGACGGCAGTCAGCGCGTAGCGAAGATTCCAGTCCTGGAGTGCCCGCAGCTCCGCGAGGTTCAGTCGCCCGCTCGTATCGACGAGGGCGTATTGAAAGATCCAGCCGAGTCCCGTCGCGTCGGGGCCGAGCGTCGGCGTCACGGCGCGCGGCAGTCTTCCCTTGATGCCGCTCAGGTACTCCAGCACGCGGCTGCGCGCCCAGTAGAGGTCCGTGCCGTCCGCAAAGATCACGTACACGAAGCTCACGCCGAAGAACGAATACCCGCGCACGGCGCGGGCACCCGGAACCTTCAGCATCTCGGCGGCGATGGGATACGTGACCTGGTCCTCGACGATGCGGGGCGCCTGTTCGTTGTAGTCGGCCTGGACGATCACCTGCACGTCCGACAGATCCGGCAGCGCTTCGAGCGGTGTCCGGCGAATGGCCCAGACGCCGCCAAGGACGGAGGCCGTGGCGAGGACCAGCACCAGAAACCTGTTGCGGACGGACCACTCGATGATGCGATTCAGCATGGTCAGTCCCTCTTCTTCGGCGGCGCGATGTCCATTCCCGGCATGTTTCCCATGCCGCCGAGCGCGGTGCCGAGGCTGGACTCTGCATCCACCAGGAAGGTGGCCGACGCAACGACTGTGTCTCCGCGCGCCACGCCACGGAGGATCTCGATGCGGTCGTCTGTCGCTCTACCGATCTGCACGGCGTGCGGTTCGAGCATCCCGTCACGGCGCTTCACGAACACGAGATGACGCTCGCCCGTCGACAGAACGGCCGCTCGCGGGATGGTGAGCGCACGAGCGTTCGTGCTGCCAGTCAGATGCAGCGTCGCGACCATCCCGGGTTTCAGCCGGTGTCCTGGATTTGGCAGCTCGATCCGGACGCGGACAGTGCGCGTCTCCGTGTTGATCGTCGGGTAGACATAGGCCACGCGACCCGAGACCGGCAGTTCCGGCAGCGCCTGAAGCTCCGCGCTCGCGCGCTGACCGACGCGTACCGCTGCCATGTCCTGCTCGTACACTTCGCCTTCGAGCCATACGCGGCTCAGGTCCACCACCCTGTACAGCACGTCGCCAGCCATGATCCGCTGACCTTGAACAACGTTCTTCTCTACGACGAAACCGGCGACCGGCGACCGGAGTGTGAGCGTGCGTTCCGCGCGGGCAGCGCCCTCGACGCGCGCGATGTCCGAGTCGGAGACGTCCCACGCCGACAGCCGGCCGCGGGCGGCCGCGAGCAACGATGCCGCGTGAAGCCGCGCGGCGCTGTCGCTGCCTGACATCCGGAGCTGAAGCTGCTTCGCGAGCAGCAGCTCCTCCTGCGCCGCCGAGACCATCGGCGAGTACACTGCCATCATCGGCTGCCCGACCGCGATCTCCTGACCCGTGGCGTTCACGTAAAGACGTTCCACCCAGCCGTCCACCTTCGGCGAAATGAGCTTGACTCGCGTCTCGTCGACGCTGATCTGGCCGACCGCGCGGATTTCCCGCGACAGCGCCTCTTCCACGACGACGGCGTACGTCACACCGATTCGTTGCGCCGCATCGCCAGCGAGCATCACCGGCCGTGACTCCTGCGCGGCGGTCCGCGAATGATCGTGGCCCTGCCCAGCCCGGGCCGTGGAGTCTGTGCGGGTTGCGAACACAGCGATCGCGGTGGCCAACACCGGAAGCGCGGCCATCGAGGCGAAGCGGAGGTAGCGCCGCCAGGGTGTCGTGCCTTCTCTCGTCATGGTGCCCTCCCCGCGGCCGTCGCGGCGGAACGGCTGCGCGATGTGAACAGCTCTCGACCCATCAGCATCTCCAGCTCCGCCCAAGCCTTTCCCTCTTCGGCTTCGAGGGCGACCAGCTCCTTCCGGTAGCGATTCACGCCCATGCGGTTGTCCAGCACGGTCATGAAATCCACGCGGCCGACGCGGTATGAAGCGAGCGCTGACTCCGTCGCGGCCTCGGCCTGTGGCAGCAGTGTTGTCTGATACAGACCTGCGAGCGTGCGCGCGCGGACGAGATCCGCGTGCGCCTCGACGACGGCCGCCATGGTTTCGGCGCGCATTGCGTCCAGCTCGGCGCGTGCCATTTGTTGCATCGCGGCTGCTTCATCGCGCATCCGGAATTGACGGCTGCGCGCGAACACCGGGATGGTCGCACCGACCATCACGCTGGCCATGCGCTCCGCCCCCGCCATGCCGTTGCGTTGTCCCAGCTGCACCCCGACGGTCAGGTCGGGCCAGATGTCCTTGCGCGCGAGAGCGACGCGCGCGGCCGCCGCGTTCAGCTCGTTCTCTCCGGCGTGGAGCATCGGTCGGTTCGCGAACGCGATCCCGTTCAGGGTGTCTAGCGCCGGTGTGGTATCGGGAAATTCCGGGAGAATCGGCGACTGCTCCATGCCCCCGCCGTTCAGCAACCCCGCCAGCCGTGCCGCTGTGGCCGAACGCATCGCGGTCATGCGAATGGTGTCCTGCACCATGCGAGCGATCTCGACATCGGCGCGGAGCACGTCGGCCTGCCGACCATCGCCCACGCGGTACATTGCCTCCGCGATATGTCGCACGTCCTGCAGCAAGCGCAGCGTCTCGCGGTCGATCGCGAGCGATCGATCGGCGGCGTACACGTCGTAGAACGCCTTTGCGACCCTCGCGCGCACGTCCCAGCGGACGTCCTGTGCGCGATCGGCCTCCGCGAACGCGGACAGGTCGGCGACACGGCCGGCGGCGCCAAGCTTGCCCGCGAGGGGCAGCATCTGCATCGCCTGGAGTTGCGTCATGCCGACGGCGTCCATGGCTCGCCACTCGGGCAGCGCATAGTTCATCACGCCGAGCTGGAGCTGCGGATCGGGCGGCTTGCGCGCCGACGCGGTGCGCGCGCGGGCGGCATCCGCAAGAGCGCGCGCCGCCACAAGGCGCGGATTCCGTTGTTCCGCGGTTCGATACGCATCGCGCAGCTCGAGCGTGCCATGCGCGCGCGTGGAGTCCTGCGCGAGCAATAGCGTGAAGGAGAGAAGCAGCAGCATCCTCGCAACCTCCGCGGCAGCGACATCGAGTCGCTGCACCAGGTGAACGCCGGCGACGTCACGCGACGCCGCCGTCAGGAGATCACCGGGCTACGCGCGGGGAGGAGGAGGGTCTGGTGCGCGAGGCGGATCCAGCCGTACGTCGGCGAGCGCGATCGTGCCGCGCTCGGCACCCGGCCCGCCTGACGCGGCGGTCCAACGCTGCGAGGCGAGCGCCGTGGCGCACGTGGACGACGCGGCGCAGTCGGCATGCCGTGCCTGGCCGCAGTCAGAGCGGCCGGCGGCGTCACACGGGCCCTGATGACCCACAGGGATTCCAGCAACGGTGCCGATGGGCGAGCCGTGCGTGCCATGCTGACTTGCCGGATCGGTGACCGGCGCGCACGTCGCGATGACACCGCCGAACGAAAAGCGGGCCAGCGCGAAAAGCGCGACAATGCCGGCGACGCGACGACGCATCTTCACACGAGAAGGATGCGGCGAGCGCGAGTCCGATGTCGTCAGGCGGCTGCGGATTCTCTGTCAGCGATTCCCTGAGGGCCGCTCCACGACTGCGGTCGACTTCAGAGCCTTGCGCGGCGCAGCAACTGCGCGTTGATCGCCACCACGACCGTGCTTGCGGACATCAGCACGGCTCCGAGCGCCGGCGAGAGCAGGATACCGCGCGACGCGAGCACGCCAGCCGCCAGCGGAATCGCGACGATGTTGTAGCCGGCCGCCCACCACAGGTTCTGCACCATCTTGCGGTAGCTCGCTCGCGACAGCGCGATGATCCGTGGCACGTCGCGCGGATCGCTGCGCACGAGGACGATGTCCCCTGCTTCGACCGCCACGTCCGTTCCGGCGCCGATGGCGATGCCGACGTCCGCCGTGACGAGTGCCGGCGCGTCGTTCACGCCGTCGCCCACCATCGCGACCTTCTTGCCCTGTGCCTGCAACGCCTCGATGCGCGACGACTTCTGCTCCGGCAGCACCTGCGCCAGGACCACGTCGATTCCCAGCTCCTGCGCTACGGCCTTCGCCACGGGCTCGGCGTCCCCGGTGATCATCACCACTTCGATGCCCATCGAGTGAAGCTGAGTGATGGCCTCGCGCGACTCGGGGCGAATCGCGTCCGCGACGGCAAATGCCGCGATGGCGCGACCGCCTTCGACGAGGTAGATCGTGCTCTGGCCGCGTACAGCCGCGCGCTCGACGGCCTGCTGCAACTCGGGCGGCGGTTGAACCTTCAGGCTCGCGAGCAGGTTTGGCCCGCCGGCGGCAAGCTGGCGGCCATCGACCGTGCCTGTGACGCCGCGCCCCGCGACGTAAGCGAAGTCGTCCACACCCGGAACTTGTTGGCCACGTTCCGAGGCGCTCTTCACGATCGCGCGTGCGATCGGATGCTCGGAGTCGCGCTCCAGCCCCGCGGCCAGGCGCAACGCGTCATCGGGAGACAGGCCATCCACGGTCGCGACGTCCACCACTCGATGCTCGCCCAGCGTCAGTGTCCCGGTCTTGTCGAAGACTACCGTCGTGAGGTTCCGGGCTTCTTCGAGGCCGCGTCGATCGCGCACGAGCAGGCCACTGCGGGCGCCGAGCGTCGTGGAGATGGCGATGACCAGCGGCACCGCGAGGCCGAGCGCGTGGGGACACGCGATGACGAGCACGGTGACCATCCGCTCCACCGCGAACTGGGGTTGCGCGGAGCGAAGGGACAGCCACGCTGCGAGTGTCAGCGCACCCGCGACGATGGCCACGACCGTGAGGGCGAACGCGGCACGATCGGCGATCGCCTGCGCGCGCGAACGCGACGACTGCGCCTGCTCGACGAGCCGCATGATGCCCGCCAGCGCGGTCTTGTCTCCCGTGCCGGTCACCTCGACGCGCAGCGCGCCGGCCGCGTTCACGGTACCCGCGATCACCTTGTCACGGGCGCTCTTCTCCACGGGTTTCGACTCGCCGGTCAACATCGACTCGTCCACGCTGCTTCGGCCGTCTCGAACGATTCCGTCGGCCGGGATTCTGCCGCCCGGGCGAACGAGCACGACATCTCCGTCCTTCAGTGCCGAAACTGGAACGTCCTCGAGCCGGTCGCCTTCGACGCGCGTCGCCGTGTCCGGCAGGAGCTTCGCGAGCTCCCTGAGCGCCCCCTGCGCCTGCGTGATCGAGCGCATCTCGATCCAATGGCCGAGGAGCATGATGGTCACCAGGGTGGACAGCTCCTCCCATAGAGGCATCCCTGGAAACCCGAAGGTGACGGCGACACTGAACACGAAGGCGACGCTGATGGCCAGCGCGATCAGCGTCATCATCCCGGGAAGGCGCCCTCGCAGCTCTCGCGCGGCTCCCTGAATGAAGGGCCAGCCACCGTAGGCGAAGACCGCGGTGCCGAAGATCGGCGGGATCCATCGTGCGCCGGGAAAGACGGGTGCCGAATACCCGAACGCTCGCTGGAGCATGTGACCCCAGACGAGCGTCGGGACCGTCAGCAGAAGCGTGATCCAGAACTTCTCGCGAAACATCGCGACGCTGTGCCCGGCGTGCTTGTCGTGTCCGGCATGGGCGTCGTGTCCGGCATGCATTTCGTGATGCGCGTGCGCATCGTGATGTGCGCCGCGCGAGTGATCGGTGTGAGCTATTTCGGGGTCCCCATCCTCTCGTGGTGCATCGCCGACATCTGAGCGAGATGCTGCAGGAGATTGCCGCTGTCCCGGGTGATCTGCTTCGCGTCGAGCTGATCAGTGCGGACGTCGTTCTCGAGAGCCACGACAGCCTCCCGGACCATCGCCTGGTGTGTCTCCATCTCCTTCATCATCGCCGCCATGCGCGAGCGCATCTCGTCGCTCATCGTTTTCATGTGCTCGGCATGCTGCTGCTCCATCGAATTGTAGCTGCGCCGAATCTCGGCGACCGCGGTGCGGGCGAACGACACATCGAGCGGGCTGCCACGTTCCGCCTGATCGTGCAGCGTCCTGGCGAATGTGCCGACCGTCTGCCCAAAGGCCATGGCCAAGGCCGCGTGCGGCTCATTCATCATGCGGGACATGTCCGCGCTGGGCATGCCGGGCGGCATCGGCTTTGGCGCACCATGCCTGGGTTCTGATTGCGCCAGCGCGCCCGCCGTGTCGATCACCAGCATCGCGATGGCAGCGAGAATCACTGCGTAGAATTGCCTTTTCATGCCCGCCCTCCTGAGTATGTCCGTGCCACTCATGGCTCTGCTAGCCGCACGAAGTCGCAACTATCCAGCCACCTGAAGTACGGAGCCTCGATGGCTGAGGCTAGCGCTTCCACTCGATGGTCGTGCCGCACACAGTGCACGTCGCGAACTTTGTGTCCAGAGCGACGAACTCGGACATAGCGCCGCAGCCGTCGCAGTGCTGGGTGACCATGGGTTGCATGTAGGTATAGAGGCCGTTGCGAATCAGGCGCGCCGCCATCACGGCCGACGAAGTGGCGCCTACCGGACAAAGCCCCCCAGTGCACTGCGAGCCGATCTCGAGACAGACGATCTCGCTCTCATGCAGGTTCGCCTGGCCGTCCTGCGATGGCTCGTCGGTGATCACGATGTTGACGTCCCTGTCGCAGGCAGAGCAATACGCGGTCTGTGTCTTCATATGGCCTCCTCGGGCCCCTGCCCAATTGCCACTACATGATCCGCTCGATGGATGCACCCGGAGCGCAGCGCGCCAGCAGCGCCTTCGCGTGCGCGTGCGGCATGCCGTACAGCGCCGTCGCTGCAACGTCGGCATGCATGCAGCTGTCCGCTCGAATGGTGAAGCTCTGCACCGGCGTCTCCCGCGGCGCAGCCGTCTCGGGGTCCATGAGGTGATGGAACCGCTTGCCGCGATAGCGGAAGAACTGCCGGTAAGTACCCGACGTCGCGACCGCGGCATCGGCCACGTCAACGACTCCCACCACATTGCGGTCGTCATTCGGATCCTGAATTCCGATCCGCCACGGATCTCCGCTGGGCGACGCTCCGAGGGCATACAGATCTCCGCCCGCTTCGACGATTGCGCTGGTGATTCCCCTCGCGCGCAGCCGGGCGATGGCGCGGTCAACGCCGTAGCCTTTGGCGATCGAGCCGAGATCGATACTCGCGGCGGGATCGTGAAACAGGATCACCGGCGCCCCACGGTGCTCGCCCACTTCGACGGCTCGATGCAACCGCCGCCCCGCGAGCGGGCGCACCAGGCGCTCTGACGGCGGTTCATGTCGGTGCGTCACGTCCCACGCGCGAACCACAGCTCCGACCGCCGGATCGTACCGGCCGTCCGTCGCAGCAGCCCAGCGCAGCGCCTCACTGACCACGAGTGCCGTCTCGGCGCCCACGACGACCGGACCGTGCTTCGCGCCGACGTTCACGCGCCCGACGTCGGAGCCGTCGTCGAAACGCGTCATGGCCCGCTCCACCCAACGCAGCTCGTCCATCGCGGCATCGATCGCCGCGTTGGCGTGCGCGTCGTCATGATCCACGACCGCGAATTGCGCGATCGTTCCCATCACGGGCAGCTGTCGCCGGATCAGCCGCGCCCGCCGGCGTCGTAGCGCCAGTGGCAACGACGCGACGACGAACGTTCCGAGGCTCAAGGCGACGAACCGCCGCCGATCGATGACGAATGCCGCTCTCTCAGTGGACATCGGTCTTCCTCCCATCCCGCTCCAGCTCACACGAGCCGTGGCACGCGGCGCAGTTGCCTGAGCATTTCTGCCTGGGGCGTAGCAGCGTGAAGATCACGAACAAGGCGGCACACAGCGCCATGGCGACGAGCGTTCCCATCAGCCACCTCCGCTCATCAGTCCCGCGAACCCCATGAACGCGAGCGACAGGCTTCCGGCGATGATCAGGACGATGGCCGCGCCGCGCGCGACCGACGGCACGTCCGCGAGCTCGAGACGCTCGCGAACCGACGCCATCAGCGACAGCGCGATGATCAACCCGATTCCGGCGCCGACCGCGAACGTGAGCCCTTCCCAGAACCCGTAACCGCGATTGGTCTGGAAAATCGCCAGCGCCAGAATGGCGCAGTTCGTCGTGATCAGCGGGAGATAGATGCCGAGCTCACGAAACAGCGTCGGACTCCACTTCTTGATTGCCATCTCGGTGATCTGCACCATGGACGCGATCACGACGATGAAGGCGATGATCCGCAGATACGGCGCGGACCCGAGTACCCAGCGGTTCAGGATCGACGCGGAGATCGCGGTGATGATCAGAACGAAGGTGTCCGCGATGCCGAGTCGGAACGCGACGCTCACCTTGCTGGTGACACCCAGGAACGAGCAGAGCCCCAGGAACATCACGAGCGTGAAGTTCTGCACCAGCATCGCCGAGAAGAAGATCGTGAGGTGAGTGCGCATCAGCGGACTCCCTCCATTGCGGCTGCCGCTGGCATCGGCGAGGGCGCCACCGCCGGCGCGCGCTCGACCACACGCCGTGCCCTGTCCCTCCGCTCGCGCCACGCCGCGAATCCCAGCAGCACGAACCCGAACGTGAGGAACCCGCCCGGCGGCAGGTTCATGATGACCCATGGCTCGAAGCTGACCGGCATCACACGAATGCCGAACCAGCTGCCGCTCCCGAGCACCTCGCGCACGGACCCCATGATGCAGAGCCCGAGCGTGAAGCCGAGACCCATGCCGATCGCGTCGAGGGCGGACCGAAAGACGTTGTTGCGCGCCGAGAACGCTTCCTGGCGAGCCAGCAGCAGGCAGTTCGCTACGATGAGCGCGATGAAGGCGCCGAGCGCCTTGTGCGTGACGGGCGCCACGGCCTCGAGCCCCATGTCGGCGA
>DASTVV010000121.1:0-8522 GCA_035758925.1 Gemmatimonadaceae bacterium | reverse complement strand
TCCTCGCCACCGCGGACTGGGACACGGTCATCCCGTGGCTCTCGCCCTATGTGGTCGAGCAGATCGAGGCGACATGGGCGCTCGGCATCAAGGGCGAACGTGCGGCGCGGTTCCGAGAGCTCGTGGCGAGCCGGAAACGTCATGCTTATCGGGAGCACGCGTACGCTACCGGCGTCGTTCAGAGTCTTTGAGCGGTCGCAACGACAGCCCGTTGCTGCCGGCTAACAGCGAGGTTCCCTATCCGTAGAACCGTGAAGCGCTTCCTGCGATGGGTCCTCACACCGGTGTTCCGTCGCCTCGCGAAATGGTACGAGGGGGACGACCCGTGGGAGCGCTTTCCCTACCGCGTGCCCCTTCACACCTTGGGCCGCGGTTCGTACCACCCTTTCCCGTGGTATTTCGAGGGTGAGAGTGGCGTTCGCGTGACCACGATCGAGGACCTCTGCGACTGGCTGCTGGACTGCGAGTACGCCCACGACAAGCATCTCTTCAACGAGGCGGATTTCTGGCAGCACCCACGAACGTTCGAGCACCTGCGCAAGGGAGACTGCGAGGACCACGCGATTTGGGCGTGGCGCAAGCTGGTGGAGCTCGGAATTGAAGCCGAGCTGGTCAGCGGCGAGTGGAACCCGCCAGGTGACACGCCTGGTGGTCACGTGTGGGTTCGATTCAGGAAGGATGGCCAGGAATTCATCCGGGAGTCCGTCGGCGGGAGCCGCTCGCGGATGATACGTCCCTTCAGCGAGGCGAAGTCGGAATACATCGTTGGCATCAAAGGCGTCGCCTGGTATCTGGCGGGGATCATCGAGCTGCTCGGCCTCATACCGTACATGATGCTCGGAGGTGTGCACGGGCCTCTATCCGAAGGACAGGGCGTCGCGGTGGTCAGCATCGTGTCAGGCTGCGTCTGGGCTGCGCCTGTCCCACTCGTTCGGATTCCCTCGCGTCGCAAACGCAGGCGTGTCGGCTCGACTGCTTACCGAAGCGTGTATCTCTTCAGCTTCCTCGAATGGACACACTGACTCGCGAACGCCGACTGAAACGCCTCGCGCATGGACGCGGCAGGTCGGAGATCTCTCTCGGGCTCGCCGTCGCTGGCGTGGGCGCGGTGCTTCTCGCGCTGTGGGCCACGGACCACAGCGGTCACGGAGAAGTTGCGTTCTTTCTCATCATCGGCATGCCAATCGCGCTCCTTGGCGTATCGTTCGTCATCGCAGGCGTCACGGATTACTTCCGTGTGCCGGGCTACCGTGTCGTGCGCTGGCTGCCGCTCGTCGTCCTGGCCCTCACCTATTACTCCTGCAATCGTCTTTCCCGAGTCACATCCGGGAACGGCACGCCGCTCACCTCAGGGCAGTCGGCGCAATAGCCAGGACCTTCACACCCGCGCCACGCGCGCTGTCCATGGCCGAAAGCACCTCCTGGTAGCGCACGTCGGCCGCTCCCTTCACAAAGAGAATGGAGGTTGGCCGACCCTCGAATGCTATCCGCAGTCGGTGGGACAGCTCCGCTCGGTCGAACTCCGCCTGGTTCAGCGCATAGCGGTCGCCACGACGCACTTCGAGGACGATCGCCTCGCACGCCGTGCACGACTCCGACGTCGGCACGGGCAGTTGGACCTCGATCGCGCGCCGGGCTTTGAGACTCGCGAGGAAGATCACGAGCAGCACCAGGAGAATGTCCAGAAAGGGCGTCACATTGATCTCGGAGTTGGCCGCGGCCGTCGGAGGCTTCATGGGGCTCCAGGTTGGCTTCAGCGACACTATGCTCTCCCCGGATTAGCTTTCTCTGACAGCGGTGTGAGCGCTGCGTGACGGTTGCATTAAGGATTCGTGACTCCATGCCGCCGATCTTCACGACGCTGGAGTTGTAACGGTAGGACACCGGAGAATGGATTAGATGCTCCCTGAAGAGACATCGTCTGACGGGCCGATCTATCGTCACGAACAACGCGAACCCGAGGGTGAGCTGGCGCGTGGCGATGAGGCGCTCATCCAGGAAGTGACCGCGCACGTCGAGGCGTACATCGGTCCAGTCGATGTCGTCTTTCACGAGATCGCTTCGACATACGTGCATGTCGACGTCCATCACATTGCGCCGACGCCGGAGCGGCCCTGGCACGTGCTGGTGACGTCGGGCATGAGCGCGCGGCCAATGACGACACCGCCCGAGCTTCCACCGGATTGGCGCCACGCCGAGCTGCTCGTATCTCTTCCCGCGGAGTGGAAGCTCAGCGCCGAAGCATTCGAGGATGAGCGCAACTATTGGCCGGTCCGCGCCCTCAAGCAGCTGGCGCGTCTTCCACACGAGTACGGCACGTGGCTTGGCTATGGCCATACCGTCCCGAACGGCGACCCGCCGGAGCCATACGCCGACAACACGAAGTTGAGCGGCATGATCGTGCTGCCGCCGCTGTCGCTTCCGGAGTCCGTCCATCGTCTGGTGCGCCCGAATGGAGACGTCGTGCGGTTCTGGTCGTTGGTGCCGCTGTACGCCGAGGAAATGGATTTCAAGCTCAAGGAAGGATCAGACGCGCTTCTCGAAAAGCTGGGCGAAGCTGGCGTAGGCGACGTCGTCGCTCCGTCGCGCAAGAACGTAGTCGCGAAGAAGTTGTGGCCGTTCTAGCAATCAGGAATTGAGGTATGGAATTCCACTGCCTTAGCGACTGCGGTTTGACGCTGGGCCGAGGCGTGCTGCTTTACGCCCTGGCCGTCATCGCCTTTGTCGGGGCACGGCGATCTCGGCGCACATTCGTTGTCTCCGTGCCACTATTGACTGCACTCATCGCCTGGATACTGGAAGGCTTTCCTCCATTGTCGGACAGGTTGCTGGCGTTCGGCGCCCTTCTGCTGCCAATTGCGGGTTCGCTCCGGCGCTCAGCGCGACCGCCCGTAACTGGAGCGCGATGACCCTCGACGCTCGCATTTCCAACGCGTTCCTCCGAGCCAACGGCTTTCCGCTCGCGCCTCACCTGGTCGTGCTCGGCCTCATGGGCTCCCACAGCCACGGCACCTACCTGCCGCCGGAAGAGCCCAATGCGGTGGACGACGTGGACCTGATGGGCTTCGTCGTGCCACCGCTGGAATACCACATTGGCTTGCCGCGCTGGCAGCACTGGGTGATGCAGCTCGATGAGCTCGACGTCGTGTTGTACAGCCTCGAGAAGGGGTTCCGGCTGCTGCTCAAGAGCAATCCGAACATCGTGGGCCTGCTCTGGCTGCGCGACGAGGAATACGTCCATCGCCATCCGCTGTTCGAGAAGCTGCGGCAGACGCGCGACATCTTCTCCTCACAGCAGGCCGCGGACGCCTTCGCCGGCTATGCGTACGACCAACTCAAGCGAATGGAGGCCTTCGATCTCGATCGGATGGCGGAGTACGAAGCGCTCACCGACGAGATCAAGCGACGCGGACCCATCGCCGAGCTGCTGGAGGCCGATGGACAGAAGGTTCAGTATCTCGCCGTACGCTGGCAGATCGACCACGAGCGGCTGGTGCGATTCCGCAAGCTGCACCACTCCCACTTCAGCGGCTACATGGGCGAGAAGCGGAAGGCGATGGTCCGCCGGTATCAGTACGACGTGAAGAACGCGGCCCACCTGATACGGCTGCTGCGCATGGGAGCGGAGTTTCTCGAAACAGGCCAGCTCCAGGTGTACCGCACGAGCGACGCGGACGAGCTCAAGCGCATCAAACGGGGCGGCTGGACGCTCGATCAGGTGAAGGCGGAGGCGGAGCTGCTTTTCGCGGGCATCGAGGCGTCGCGCGCTCGCTCACCGCTCAAGCCGGCTCCCGATCACGCAGCAGCCAACCAGCTGCTGATCGAGATGCACCGCTCGATCTTGCACCTATAGGCACAGGGCTCACTGACGATCGACGGCGTTCGTCTCGACCGGGACCGTGACGATGGCGATCGACCACCCTTATCCATGAACGAACACTCATCTCCCCAGTGGAGCGCCCTCTCGATCTTCGGCGCGCTCGGATTCGCCCTCAGTCTTCTCAGCCATGGCCTCACGTACGTCGGCATCGCGGTTCAGGAATACAGCGCGGGCGTCTGGGCGCTCCACGTCGGCATCTTCCCGCTCTTCGTGCCGTTTGTCCTTCGGCTCCGGAAGTCGCAGGAAGCCGCGGGCGCCTCCTACGATCCCTATTTCCTGCTTCGGGCGATGCAGCCGTTCCCTGCGTGGGCCAAGGCACTTGTCGCCGCGCTCTTCATCTACACCGGCGTGAACTTCTTCCTCGCGATGCCGCACTTGCCTCAGAAAGGCGCCCCGGTGACAGGCGATCCGCACGAAATAGCGGTCTACACGATGCGCGCGTTCTCCGGCCACTGGCTGTTCTTTTACGCGATACCCACGCTCTTCTTTCTCTTTGTCCTATCCCCGTCTGTGGCCACAGGCTCCGGAGTCAGCCCGACTCGCGAGAATCAGCGCGACTGACCGGCCGCCAGATCGCTCCCGCGCGTCTCGCGCGACACCACGAGACTGACCAGGCCCGGCACGACCATCGCCGCGGCGTAGAGCGATACCGGGAACGTTGACCCGTACGCGTTGAGCAGCGCCACACCGATCAGCGGAGCGAGCGCCCCGGTGAACACCGTCGCCACCTGATAGCCGAGCGAGAATCCAGTGTAGCGCGCGCTGGTGGGAAACAGCTCGACGAAGAACGCGGACATCCCGCCGACCACAATGCCGTGGCAGGCGCCGCCAATCGCCGCGGCGGCGATCACGACGGCAGGGCTGCCGCCCGCGGTCGCGGGGAACAGCATGAAAGTCCATGCCGCCGCGCAGATGAGGCCAAAGATCGTGACTGGACGTCGCCCGATGCGATCTGACCACGCGCCCGCGGCCAGAATCGCGAGCACCTCGACGATCGATCCGATGGCGCCCGCCTCGAGGGCGAGCGAGCGCGGACGTTGCAGGACCCGCGTGACATACACGACGTAGAACGTGGTGAACACGTAGAACAGCGCGTTCTCGGCCGCCTTGACGAGGAACACCGTCAGGACGGATCGCCAGTGCGAAACGAGCATCGGCCCAATTGCCTGCCCTGGTGCGCCGGCGCGCCGGGCCGCGTAGGCCCGATACAGTGGCGATTCGCTCACGCGCGTTCGCATCCAGATGCCCACGCCGATCAGCGCCCCGGACGCGAGGAACGCGATTCGCCAGCCCCATGTCCCGAACGCCAGTTCGCCGAGCCACACGGCCAGCACTGCGAGCACCGCCGACGACAACACGTTGCCCGCGGGTCCGCCGATCATCGGCCACGCGGACCAATAGCCGCGTCGCTCCGCCGGCAGACTCTCCGCGACAAGGAGCAGCGCGCCACCCACCTCTCCCCCGACAGCGAGTCCCTGGATGAGACGAAGGACGACGAGCAGCACGGGCGCCCACACACCGATCGTCGCGTAGCCTGGCAGGAGACCCACGCCCATCGTCACGAGACCCATGAGCAAGAGACTCCAAACGAGCGCCCGCTTCCGGCCGTAGAGGTCCCCGAGCACGCCGAACACCAGACCACCCACCGGCCGCGTCACGAAGCCAACCGCGTACGTCATGAGCGCGTATAACACGGCGTTGCGCGGATCCGCCGTCGGGAAGAACACGCGGTCGAACACCAGCGCCGCCGCGGATGCGAAGACGAAGAAGTCGTACCACTCGACGACCGACCCGATCGAGCTGGAGACGAGCAGTTCCAGACGCGACGCCGCCGGCGCGTCCCGCTCGGTTGTTCGATCCAGGGAAGTTTCCGAAACGCGATCGGTGGTGATCACGGCTCGCCAAAGAGCTCGACCCGCCGCTCGAAGTACGCCGGCGTCGCGGCCGCGAGCGCAGACAGCGCCGCCTCGAGCTGGGTTCGCAACGCGTCGTCCTTCACGATCGCGTCAGCGTCGAGAGCACGTCCGGAGATCGGCAGCGCAATGCAGGCTTCGTCCACCAGGACCGTCGACATCGTGCGCAACGTCTCGGCCAGCGCGGCCTGCGCGTGCGTCGACCGCGGCGATGCGTTGAGCAGACTGATGGGTTTGTAGATGATCTCCGGTCCGCTCACCAGCCAGTCCAGCGCATTCTTCAAGGCGCCGGGCACGCCATGCGCGTATTCCGGACTGCTGATCACCAGCGCCGCCGCACCGTCCACGGACTGGCGAAAGGCAGCCACGGGCTGCGGCAGGACTGCGCCGTCCCCGTCCAGGTCCGGGTTGAAGTGCGGCAGCTCGCCCAACCCCTCGTAGAGTCTCACCTCGAAACGAGGCGCCGCGAGAAGCCGGAGCGCACGAAGGAGCTCGGCGTTCGACGATCGCGCGCGTAGGCTGCCGGAGATCGCAAGCAGGTAGGTCTGCGCTCGTTGCGGCATTCGCTCGGAGTCTAACGCATCTCCCCTTCGACCCCGAGCAGACGGGTTCCGCTTACCGCATTAGCAGCGCGACCCCTGAACGCACGCCGCGACGTCCTCGAGCAACTTCCCGCGCACGAGCTCCTCCCAGTACGCGGCCGCCGTCGCATCGCCGGGTTTCACGAACCGGCTCCGGAAGTCGTCGAGCGACACTTTCTTGGCGTCGTACTCGTTGCGCCGGACCAGGGCCTCCACCCGTGCCGTCGCCGCTTCGAACAGCTCCCGCACCTGGCGAACGTAGGCGAGATCGCGCTGCACGGGTCCGTGCCCCGGAACGAGGAACTCGATCGATGTCGATTCGATGGCGCGCAAGGCGCCGATCCACGGGACTGGATTGGTCCCAAAAGCGTACGGCACCGGCATTACCACGAGGTCGCCGGCGAAGAGCACGCGATCGTCCGGCAAGTACACGGTGACGTCGGCCGGAGTGTTGCCGCGCCCGCGGTTCACGAGGTCGACGCGCTTGCGGCCGAGATAGACCGTCATCGCGTCGTCGAACACCACGGAAGGCGGTGCGTTCACCAGCGCACCGAGCTCCAGGAGCACATTGCGACGCTCGGCAATATTCGCCGCGAGGGAGCCTCGTTCCAGTGTGGAGAGCTGGCGGCCGGCGCTGTCCCTGCCACCCTGAAGCATCACCTCGAGCTGGCCGATCACATTGAGGCTGAAGCTCGCGGTCGATCGTGCAGCGCTGCGCCGACCCTCTTGATTGATGTCAGTGAACTGCCGGTTGGCGCGGGCGCTCAGGATCGCGATCCTCGGGAAGGCCTCCACGTACGCGCCGTTGCCATTCGTGTGGTCGCTGTGCCAGTGCGTGTTCACGAGGTAGCGAACCGGCTTGCTCGTGATCTGACGGATCAGCGCGATGTCCGCTCGGGCGCGGGACGGCAGGTAGGTGGCATCCACGACGAGCACACCGTCGTCACCGACAATGACACCCGTGTTGGAGTGCGGCGCCAGGGTTATTCCCTTTGGCCACAGCTGGAACGCATCGCGATGAATGATCGCGTAGACGCCGTCGGCCAGACGCTCGACCGTTGCGCCGCTGTCGGCCTGGGCGTACACGCGTGACGACGGCCACGCAAGGAGCGCGGCGACGCAGAGCGACGCGTTTGCCAGGCGGTGAACTACTCGACGCGACGCCATACTTCGGTGAGCCGGTGGATCTGCTCCTTGGTCTTGCTCGTGTCGTTCGGGATCGTGAAGCTGTGATACCATCGGTCTCCCTCGACCCGGCACGTCGCCGTGAACGACGTTCCCACCCAGGACGGATCGTTCTCGATGTCGATGTGCTCCACATATGTGGAGCCGCTGGTGGTGTAGGTTCCCCCTCCGCCGCCGAGGAGGTACAGCCGCAGCGAATCGGCCTGGGTCTTGAGCGGCAGCGTATCCCGCCGCGCCTGCATGCCCAGCCACATCCAGTACCGCTCGGTGACCAGCTTTCGTTGCTTGTATCCGGCGAGCGGCCGATCCTTTCCATCGACGATCGACGCCGCGAGCTCCCATACCCCGCGGACCTGACACCCCGTGCTCGCACCCGATTCGCCTGGCGCGTCGACCTGTGGCGATGAGGCGATTTGCGGAACGGCACGGAAGCCGAGAACGGTGAAGCCCGATGCGACGAGCACGAGAGCGCTGAGACGCCGGACTGGAGACATGTTGGTCCTCACTCGGTTGAGCGAAGCCGCGAAAGCCATTGTCGCTCTTTCCCCCACCGCGGCTTGCGCTGCGGTCGAACTGTGAGTGCGGCGGGGTGGGCTGCCAAGAAGGAATCGTCGAATGGTGGATCGCACCCGGTGAGTCGTGGGTTCATGTCGGTCGGCCGGAACGACACATGGTGCGAGTCGACACACGACTGGTCCGGCAGTAGGATTGCTCCGCAGCCATGCTGAACGCCGTCCCGTCCCTCTGCTGCTGATTGTCTGTGTCGCGCATGCGCGTCGTTCTCGCCGTTTGCATCGTCTGGTTGCTCGTCGCATTGATCGCGGGCGCGCAAACCTCCATTGGCGCCGCGCTGACGCAGATGCCGAATGCGCCGCGGATGCCCGCGATCGTCGTGCTGCGCGCCGCGCTGATCTCCACGCTGCCCTGGATTCCGGTGACCCTGGCGGCGATCGCGCTGGCCTT
>DASTVV010000031.1:0-3649 GCA_035758925.1 Gemmatimonadaceae bacterium | reverse complement strand
AGTCGCGCGTCTCCTTCGGGAGTCGCGAGGAGATGCGGTAATAGTCCGCGTCCGACCCCTTCGTGCGTCCCAGGACCTGCTTCATCGTGCGGGACACCGTGCCTTCGCCGCTGTTATAGGCCGCGGCCGCGAGATACCACGAACCGAATTTCTGGTGCAGGTACGTCAGGTAACTGAGCGCGGCATCCGTGGCCCGCGCCGGGTTGTTCCGCTCATCGGTCCTGCCATTGATCGTCAGGCCGAATCTCCGTCCGGTCGACGCGACGAACTGCCACAGGCCGGATGCCCGCGCGGGCGAACGCGCCTGCGGATTGAAGCCCGACTCGATCATCGCGAGATAAATCAGGCCCTCGGGCATGCCTCGCGAGGACAGCTTCCCCTGGATCATGTCGTCGTACTTCGTCATTCGCGTTAGGTACGCGGCGAAGCTCGAACGCAGGTCGGTGGTGAATCGCTTGATCCACGAGTCGACGCGCGGGTGATCGAGATTCGGCAGACCGGCGGACGAGCCCCGACCGGGGTCGCCGGCCGTCGCAAGTACAGCGGTCTCGGCCTTCTCGAGTATCGAGAACGACGTCGCCGCGGCAACACGCGGCTGCAATGCGAGTGCAGAGAGTCCCAGCACCGTCGAGAGCGCCAGCGACCTGAACCGGCCGACGGTCACCACGCGTGAGGCCTGCGTAATCGATGTCCTGAGCATGTAATTCCTCCGGATACGAGTGCGCCGCTCACGTGCAGCGCGCACATGCATCATACGTCTGCCCCGGGGGCGGTAGGACGCCGACGCACGCAGGTGTCACGAACGGCACGAGCGCGTCACGAGCGCGTCACGAGCGGTGCGCGTTCTGCGCTGTAGAGTCGGTATCCTGCACCTTGCAATGGCGGACTCTACCGATCGAACGGAGAGCAAGCGCGAGTACTATCCGCTCCGGACCGTGGATGTGCTCGCCATCGTGGTGTTCTGGGCGCTGCTCGGATTCATCTCGACCGTGAGTCGTGAGCTGGATCCGCGCGTCCCGGGGATAGCACCGCGCGTGCAGCGTGCCGTTGAGCTTGCCACGTACGTGGAGTATGCGTTGTGGGCTTGCCTGGCCCTCCCAATCTGGTGGCTCGCCAGCCGTTACAGCGTCGAGGGCGGCCGGCGGCTGGGTCGCATCCTGCTCTTCGTACTCCTCGGCATCGGCGTGGCGATCGCCATGGACGCGCTACTCGTGCGGGTCCGCGAAGCATTCCTCTTCGACGCGATCGACGGCAGACCGCGCGGCCCACGGCGTCGGCCCGTGCCGGCGCCCCTGGGACTCGGGTTCCTGGACGACCTCATGGTGTACTTCGCCGTGCTTGGGGCCGGCGTGGCGCGCGACTACTTCCTCCGGTACCGGAAGCGTCTCGAGGAAACGGCGCGTCTGCAGCAGCAGCTCGCCCAGGCGCGCCTCGACGCGCTGCGGACGCAGCTCAATCCCCACTTTCTCTTCAACACGCTCAACGCCGTCTCCGCGCTCGTGGATCGCGACGCGCGCGGCGCGCGACGCATGATCGCACGGCTGAGCGATCTCCTGCGCTACACGCTCGACGAAAGCACTGGCCAGGAGGTGCCGCTCCGGCGGGAGCTCGATCTCCTGGGCGAGTACGTCGACCTGATGCAAATCCGGTTTCAGGGCAAGCTGGCGGTCGAGACGCGCGTCGACGACGACGTACGAGATGCGCTGGTGCCCAACCTCATCCTGCAGCCGCTGGTGGAGAACGCCGTGAAGCACGGGGTCGGTCGACTCGCCGGAGGTGGGCGAATCTCGATCCGCGCCCGCCGGGATCGAGTGGGCGAGACCGACGCGCTCATCCTGACCGTGACCGACAATGGTCCGGGCCCTGGCGGCGGTGAGGAAGGAGTGGGGCTGACGAACACCAACGCCCGGCTGCGTCAGATGTATGGCGACGCGTACCACGTGGTGTTGCGTCCGGCGACTCAGAGCGGCGGAACCGAGGCGGAGATCGCGATCCCCTATCACACGGCGACGTCGGTCGCGCGCGCGAGCTGACGGTGCCGGCTCCGGAGACCCTGCGCGCGCTCATCGTGGATGACGAGCCGCTCGCGCGCCAGCGGATCGCCGACCTGCTGCACGCCGACGGCGGCGTGGCGATCGTGGGAGAGGCGGACAACGGGATCGCGGCGGTGGACGCCATTCGCTCGCTGCGTCCGGACCTCGTGTTTCTCGACGTGCAGATGCCGGGCCGGTCCGGCCTCGACGTCGCGCGGGAGGTCGGCGTGGACGACATGCCGCTCACGATCTTCGTCACGGCATTCGACGCGCACGCGCTGCAGGCATTCGAAGTGGCGGCGATCGACTATCTCGTGAAGCCCTTCGACGATGAACGGTTCGAGCTGGCGCTGCAGCGCGCCCGCCGGATGATCGAACTGCGTGAAGTGGACAAGCTGCGCACGCGGCTGCTGTCGGTGCTTCAGGGCGGGGGTGATCGCGCGATGGACCGGGAGGTGACCGGCGCAGCGCCCGCGAATGGCTATCTCGAGCGCATTCCCGTGGAGATGCGCGGCAAGGTTCGCGTGGTGCCGGTGTCCGAAGTGGACTTCATTATCGCGAGCGGCCCCTACGCGGAGCTGTACTCCGGAGACCGCCGCTACGTGATCCGCGAGTCGATGCAGCACCTCGAGGACAGACTGGACCCAGACGTTTTCATTCGCACGCACCGATCCGTGATCGTGCGGCTCGATCTCATCGAAACGCTCCACAAGGGAGCCGGCGGCGACTATGAGGTTCAGCTCAAAGGCGGCCGCCGGCTGCGCGTCAGCAGATCGCGACTCGAGGCCCTCGAAAGAAAATTGGGTGTGGATTGAACCACGGCTGCTGTTGACTACGCGCCGGCCCGCTTGCCGAAGCGCTCGCCCCGTTTCGCCTGCATCTGCTTCATCTGCTCGACATTCTTGTCGAACTGAACGCGCTGGTCGGCGGTGAGCACATTGCGAATTGCCGCGAACTGCTGCGTCCTCTCCTGCTCCATAGCCTGACGATTGCGCTGCATGATGGCTTTCGCCGCGGTCTTCTGTACCTCGGTCAGCGTGATGTCCTTGAAGAGCAGTCCGGCACCCGGACCGCGGCGATCGAGTCCGCCGCCCGGCCCTCGGCCGCCATGATGAACGCGTGCGCTGTCATTTCGGGGTGCCGCGGGCTGCTGGGCGGTCGCAATTCCGGCGAGCGTCGCCGCGAGTCCGAGCCCCATGAACACACTTTTGCGCATCGAAAGTCTCCACGTGATGTTCACACCGCAGCGTCCCGCCGGAATGGCGTGGCGCGCTGGTGTTCGTCTCGTGGTACGCGGCCGCATTTGTGCGGGTCCGTTCCGCGTCACGAACGGCACGGCCGTGATTCGAATTGCACCGGCCCGGTGCCGGATGGAGGCGCCCATTCCAGACGCCGGAGGCCTGGCCCTTACGCCCCTCACGGGGACGACGTCGGCGCCGAACTTCCTGCCGAGCGCGCGCAAATAGGTGTCGAGGGTCGCGTAGTGTCCCATGATGTACCTGGAGACAAACCGGAACACGGGATTCGACACCCAGCCACGCTCTGTGATCGTCACCAGCGACTTGCCGGAATCGGCGCTATCGGCGACCACGACGTACTCCCACGCGCCCCCAAAC
>DASTVV010000207.1:0-9835 GCA_035758925.1 Gemmatimonadaceae bacterium | reverse complement strand
GTCATCTTCATGTACTGGACTGGATGGCGGCGCGGCGAGGTCTTGAGCCGACAGTGGCGTCATGTTGACGAAGCTGTGGGCGTCATCCGGCTGGAACACGGCGAGACGAAGAACGGTCACCCGCGAGACTTTCCATTCGGTGCGAGTCCCGAACTGGCGGCCGTCATCGAGCAGCAGCGCCGGTACACGGACGAAGTTCAGCGGCGCACGGGCCAATTGGTGCCGTGGTTGTTCCACCACGAGGGCAAGCAAATCCGCAGCTTCCGGAATGCGTGGAAGCGCGCGTGCAAGGCAACTGGACTCGCTCGGATCCCGCACGACTTCCGCCGCACGGCTGCCAGGAATCTCGTCCGAAAGGGTGTCACTGAGCAGGTCGCCATGACGCTCACCGGCCACCTGACTCGGTCCGTCTTCGACCGCTACAACATCACCACGGATCGTGATCGCTGGGAAGCGGTGGCGAAGCTCGCAGCAGGAGCGCCAGACCGCCAGGTTGCCGTGCTACTGGACCCAAACCGGACCCAAAAGGCGGTGGGTCAGTGATCGCAGAATCGCGTAACTCTATACGGAGGGCGAGGGATTCGAACCCCCAAGTCCTTTCGGACGCCGGTTTTCAAGACCGGTGCATTAGCCATTCTGCCAGCCCTCCCAGCCACGAACTACTGCTTGGTCTTCGTCTTGGTTCCCGGAGCCACCGGAAGAATTCGGCCTCGCGCCGAATCACCCGACGGGATGGTGATCTCCGACGGGTTGATCTGCTCCGTGCCTGCCACCGCCTGGTCCAGACGCACCGCGCGAGCGATCTCCTTCGTCTGGCTCAGCACCTCGGCTGCCGTCTTCGGGTCGTTGCCGCGCAGCGCCTCCGTGAGCTCCAGGCCGGTCGCGACGTACAGGTACGGAATACCGACCGACGGCTGATCGATCCAGTCGCCGCGGCGGATGAGCGCTTGCGGCGCCCTGAAAACACTTCTCCACAGCTCCGTCGTGCGACGCACGTCGAGCCACCCGTCACCCTGCACGAACATCGTGTCCCGCGACGACGCCATCGGAGGGACGAAGACCTTCGCGGCGAGTCCCTGAGTCAGCGTGTTGGTGCCGAAGCCCAGCTCACGCGCGTACCCGCCCGAGGTGCGGCTGAAATAGATCGGCCGGTTCGGCCACGAGTCCGCGATCATCCGCAGCACGAACACGTCCGCGCGCTGGAGGACTCCGTTCCCCTGGCCGTCCTGCTGCATGCGTCTGGGATCGAGCGTCACGTGCAGGTCGCCCACTTTCAGGTCCATCGGCTTGTCGATGAACATGTACGGCGGGATCGAGTCGGCCTCCGTCGGCGTCATCTTGAGCGGCGAACCGGTCGGCTTGGGCCACACCTTGTTGCGATAGATGGCCGGCCCCTTCGCCGCGTCATACTCGTACACCGGCCGGCGAATCAGCTGTCGTGTGTACCAGTCGGTGTTCAGCAGCGACGTGTTCGCGACCACGACGTCCTTGCGAATGCCTTCCACTTCCTGAGCGTACCACAGCGGGAAGGTGTCGTTGTCGCCCACGACGACCAGCACGCCATAGGGCTCGACGGAGTTGAGCAGATCCTTGGCGAAATCCGCAGTGTCGGTTTGTCCCCGACGGGGCGCGGTGCTCCAGTTGGTGAACAGCGGCACGAGCGCCAGCGCGAGCACCGGCGAACCCTTGAGCCACGAGCGTCGCGTGGGCTCCTCGACGGTCTGGGATCCCAACTTCACCTTCTCGGTGCCGAACAGCGACGACACCGACTCCCAGATGTAGAGCAGACCCAGCCCGGCCCACACGCCCCACGCCGAGAAGCTCCAGAGATAGAAGTAGTCGCGGTCGCGCACCTCGCGATCGACCGAGTTGCCCAGCTCAGGCGACTGCGTGGCTCCGTACCTGAAATTCAGGTAGTAGATCAGGAGCAGCGTCATCGAGAACATGAGCGTGCCGAAGAACCAGAAACTTCGTCGGTCTCGTTTGTAATGGATCCAGCCGCCGCCCAGGCCGAGCAACAGGAACACCGCAGCTAGCAGCTGTTGCGGGAAGGGATGCTCGCCGTGCGCGTCACGCAGCCACTGCCACTTGAAGTAGTACCACCACATGCCGATCTGACCGGTGAACGGCGCCTGCCGCTGCGTCAGCTCCGGCTTGCCGTACTGACCGCGATTGAAGTTGTACATGAAGCGGTCGTACGTCAGCTTCGAGAACGTGCAGTCGAGCTTCAACCCGTTTTGACACGCCGTGGGTTCGCCTTCGTTCATCGCCGGGAAATACGCGGCGCGGATTGGCTGCGTGGCGAACGGCGTGATCCCGAACATCAGCGCGGCGAGACACGCCAGCAACAGCTTCCAGCGCAGCAGAGTTCTCGGACGACGGACGAGCACGGCCACGCCGACGGCGAGCGCCGGCAGCATGCCGGCCATGTGATTGGTGTAACCCAGTCCAAGCAGGTACGCGACGAGAACGAGAGTCCGGTCCGCCTTGCGTCCGTCCGGATCATCCGACCAGCGGATCATCAGCCACGAGATCACCGCGATGCCGAGGAGCGATACCGTGTAGACCTTCTCGTTCACCACCGACTGGTTCCATACCGTGAACGCGGTCGCGCCGATGATCGTCGCGACGGTGGCGCCAGCGATACGCTGCCAGCGAGCGGGGAGCCAGCCGACGAGGACGCGCTCGGTGATGAGGAACCACATGGCCGCGGAGCCGGCGCTGCACAGCGCGGCGAGCACGTTGATGCGCATCGCCACGGTCGGCGCGATGGGAAGAACCGCGAACACGCGCCCGATGAGCACGAACAGCGGGTTGCCCGGAGGATGCGGCAGTCCGAGCGTGTAGGCCGCCGCGATATACTCGCTGGTGTCCCACATCGCCGTGGACGGCGACAGCGTGATGATATAGAGGGCAAATACCACGAGCGAGACGACGGCGGCCGCCAGGTACGACGGCTTGTAGTCGAGCTCGGCGTCGGCGGACGCTCTCACGCCGATCGAGGACTTGGGTTGTCTCGGTGGTCTTGGTTCGGTTGCGGTAGCCATTCGGTTCAAGTTAATGCCTGAACTGCCTCTTACCCGTAAAAACCATGGCCACGCCATGCTCGTCGGCAGCGGCCACGACCTCGGCGTCACGAACCGAACCACCGGGCTGCACGATGGCTCTTACCCCGGCTTCGACCGCTTGATCGACGCCGTCGCGGAATGGAAAGAACGCGTCCGAACCCAGCACCGCTCCATTGGTCTCGTGGCCCGCCGCCCTGGCCTTGTGGACCGCCATGAAGGCCGCGTCCACCCGCGACATCTGGCCGGCGCCGATCCCGATGGTCGCACCGTCGCGCGCGAGCACGATGGCGTTCGACTTCACCGCGGCCACGGCCCGCCACACGAACAGCAGGTCCTCGAGCTCGGCGTCACTCGGTTTGCGCTTGGTCGGGACCGTCCAGCCCTGGCTGTCGATCGTCGTCGGCGCGCGCTCCTGGACCAGGACGCCGCCACGGACGCGCTTGAAGTCGAAGCTGCGGTCTGGCCAGCGCGCGACTCCCTCGAGGACGCGCAGGTTCTTCTTGCGACCCAGCGTCTCGATGGCCTCCGCCGTGAACTGCGGCGCGACGATGACCTCGACGAACAAACTCGAGATGACGTCAGCGGTGCTTTGGTCTACCGGCTGGTTGAACGCGATCGCGGAGCCGAATGCGGATACCGGGTCGCACGCCAGCGCTTTCTTGTACGCCGCCAATGCTCCGTCGGCAACGGCGAGGCCACAGGGTGTCGTGTGCTTCACGATCGCGCACGCTGGATCCTTGCCGAACGGCTCGATGGCGAGGAGCGCACCCTCCAGGTCCAGCAGATTGTTGAACGACAGCTCCTTGCCGCCGCGCTGCTGCAATCCGGACAAGCCGGCGCCTGGCCGCTCGACGTAGAACGCGGCCGCCTGCCCGGGGTTCTCCCCGTATCTCAGTGCCTGGGCGCGCTCGAACGCCGCGGTAAACGTGTCCGGGAACAGGTCCCCCCGCTGCTCGGCGAACCACGTCGCGATGGCAGAGTCGTAGGACGCGGTGTGTTCGTACACCTTCTCCGCGAGCAGGCGGCGCAGGTCGAGATCGTTGTCGTTCGTTTCGATTGCCGACAGGACGCGGTCGTAGTCGCCCGGGTCGACGATGACGAACACCGATGCGAAGTTCTTCGCCGCCGACCGCAGCATGCTCGGACCACCGATGTCGATCTGCTCCACGACGTCGGCGGGAGCGGCATCCTTGCGCGACGCCGTCTCGCGGAACGGGTAGAGGTTCACGGCCACGAGATCGATCGGTGTGATGTTGTGCTGCTGCAGCGCCTGCATGTGTGCCGGCATGTCACGTCGCGCCAACAGGCCGCCGTGCACCGCCGGGTGCAGCGTCTTCACGCGGCCGTCGAGAATCTCCGGGAATCCGGTGACGTCGGCGACGTCGCGCGTCTTGATGCCTGCCTGGCGGAGCGCTTTGGACGTCCCACCCGTGGAAATGACCTCCCACCCGAGTGCCGCGAGACGCGTGGCAAACGCGATGATCCCCGACTTGTCCGAAACCGAAATCAGAGCTCTAGGCATTCCCAGCTGAGATTGAGTTGGTAAACGTGACGTACGACGCATGACGAATGCTGATGCGGGGCGCATTACGCATGCTCACGCAGGGCGCATGAGGCATGTCGCAGTCAGAGACCGAATGCATGCTCGATCTCCTGGATGAGGCGCTGTTCGTCCCAGTGCATCAGGGCGAACGCGGCGGCGTCGGGAACGGCTCTCGGACGCGAGTCGTACCGCCAGCGCCCGGACGCCACGGCGTCGATGACGCGTGGATACAGCACGTGCTCCACCTTGAGGACTCGTGCCGCAAGCGTCTGTACGGTGTCGTCCGCGAGGACGGGCACGGGCCACTGCGCCAGAATGGTGCCGCTGTCGTACTCCTCATCGACGTAGTGCACCGTCGCTCCGCTCACGCGGGCGCCGGACAGCAGCACCGCGCGATGCACGCGGTCTCCATACATGCCCGGACCGCCGAACGCCGGCAGCAGTGCAGGGTGAACGTTCACGATGCGACTCGGGAACTCCGCGATCACGTCTGTGGACAGCAGCTTCAGGTATCCGGCCAGCACGACGAAGTCGACGCGGCGTGTCCGCAGCAGTTCCATCAGGTCGCCGCCGTCGGGCGCCCGTTTGGATTTGAGGACAGCCGATGCGATCCCGGCGGCTCGCGCTCGAACGAGCGCGCCGGCCTCGGGCCGATCGGACGCCACGAGCACGACGTCGCCCGCTCGGGCGGCGTCGCGCACACGCAAGTAGTCCAGGAGCGCCTGAAGGTTGGTTCCGCCTCCCGACGCCAGCACTGCGATCCGTGCGGTCATCTGGCGGATTCTATGATGCGGTCAACTGCTTCGTCCAGCGAGCCCGCGACGCTGAACTCCTTTCGGGCCCGCGCAATCTCGTCCGGTGGGGTCCCCTCGTTCGGCACCAGGATCCCACGTCCACCGAGGGCGGCTGCGGGCAGGACGTCGCGCAGCTTGTCGCCCACGTACCACGACATCGAGAGGTCCAGGTCGAGCTCCGTCCCGGCGCGGCGAAAGAGGAGTGTGCCGGGCTTGCGGCACTCGCAGAGCGGCTCGGACGACGGGGTGAAGTCTGGATGGTGCGGGCACATGTAGCTCGCGTCCACGTGTGCACCCTGTTCGGCGAGCAGCGCTTCGAAGCGATCGCGCACGCGCTCGTAGTCCGCCTCGGTGAAGTATCCGCGGGCGATTCCTGATTGATTGGTGACGATCACCACCGGCCACCCGGACTCGTTCAGCCGGCGCACGGCGGCAGCCGCCCCCGGGACCAGTTCTACCGTTTCAGGCGATCCCATGAAGTGGTAGTCCCGAATGATCGTGCCGTCGCGGTCGAGGAAGGCCGTTGGCCTGCTCACGGGGCGAGCGCCGCGCGAATTGCGGCCACCAGGATGTCGTCCTCTGCCGGCTGCACCGTGCGCACGTCGAGCAGCAGACATCCTTCGCTGACGCGCCCGATCACCGCCGTTTCTCCCAGTCGCAGCCGACGCTCCAGGTCCTGGGCATCGCGGCCGAAAGCGATCGCCACGGACGGGATGCGCGTGTTGGGGAAGGCACCGCCTCCCACGCTGGCGTCGCTGTCCACGACGGTCGCCACGTCACCCAGGCGCTCGTTCAGGGCGTCCGCCCGCCGATGCAGCTCGGTTATCGGCCGCGCCAGCATGGCGAGCACGGGAACCTCGCGGAGGGCTACGGCGGGGTCGCGATACACGGCCAGCGTGGCCTCCAGGGCCGCGATGGTGAGCTTGTCGACGCGCAGCGCGCGGAGCAGGGGATTCTCACGCATGAGGCGCACGGTGTCCCGCGTGCCGACGATGATGCCGGCCTGCGGACCGCCGAGCAGCTTGTCGCCGCTCATGGTCACCACCGTGGCGCCATCGCGAATCGCGTCGGCAGCAGTGGGTTCGCCGGTGAGACCGATGGCGTCGAGCGAGATGAGCAAGCCGCTGCCCAGGTCGTGCAGGAGCGGCACGCGATGCGCTTTCGCGAGCGACGCGAGGTCGCGCGCATTCACCTCGGCCACGAACCCCCGCATCTCGAAATTGCTGCGATGCACCTTGAGGACGGCGCCGACGTCACCCTCCAGCGCGACTTCGTAATCACCCGGATGTGTGCGGTTGGTGGACCCAACCTCGAGCAGCCGCGCCCCGCTGCGCTCCATGATGTCAGGGATGCGAAAACTGCCTCCGATCTCCACCAGCTCGCCACGCGAGATGACCGCGTTCCGGCCAAGGGCCAGCGTGTTGAGCGCCAACACCAGCGCGGCCGCGTTGTTGTTGACGACGAGTGCGTCCTCGGCGCCAGTGAGCGCGCACAGCAGCGCGACACAATGGTCGTAGCGTGAGCCGCGGTTTCCGGAGTCGATGTCGTACTCGAGATTCGTGTAGCCGGTTGCAGCGCGCTGCATGGCGTCGATGGCCGCCGGCGCGAGCGGCGCCCGGCCGAGATTGGTGTGGAGCACGACGCCCGTCGCGTTGATGACCCGGCGCAGCGACGGCTGCTGGGCGCGATCGAGCATCGCGGACACCGCGCTGGCCCAGTCGGTGTCGCTGCGAAGGACCACGGTGCCCGTGCGCGCGCCGTCGATGGTGGCCCGGACGGCGTCCACGACCACCGAGCGCGGCGCCCGCAGCAGCAATGCCTTGATCGCGTCGCGCTCGAGGAGCGCGCTCACGCTGGGGAGGTTGCGACGCGGGTCGCTCACGGCGGCCGCCTGGGTGATGCCGTCACCGGCGGGACAGTCGGTGCGCGCCGCGTAGTGTCCGCTGGTGCGCGACGTGTCGTATCAGTGGGCGCGCGTTTCGGCACCGTGATCACGCGCTCCGAGGATCGCGGCGGTCCGAGCAGCCCCTTCATGTTGATCGCGGTCACGCGGTACTGCTTGCCGGACTGCAGCGGCGTGAGCGAGTCGAGCCGAATGGTGAACTCGCGTGGTGGCGCCGGCTTGGACGGTTTCGGCGGTGGAACGACCACGGGTCCGCCAAGTCGTGTGGTGTCGCGACGCGGCGGGGCGGCTCTTGGCGCCGCGCGCCTGGAAGTGTCACCGCGGGCGCGCGCGATGCTGTCTGCCCGCGCCGCGCTGTCGGCGCGGGCCGCGCTATCCCGTGTCGCCTGCAGCGCGGAATCCATCTGCGCGCGGGTGCGGACGCTCACGATCCTCAGCGGCGTCGAGTCGGCGCTCACGACACGAAACGACCCGGGCCCCACCGGCTGGGTCGGGTCCAGCGGTCGGTCGAAGGACACGACGAGCGTGACCGTGTCCGGCATGGTGATGTTCTGCAACCGTGGTGGAACGGTGTCGCGCGGAGCAGCAAGCAGCTCCAGGAATGGCGACGTCCCGCCGCCGACCACCACGGTAAGCGAGTCCCACGATTCACCCGGGTCGATCCCCCGATTGTTATTGGCATCGATGATCGCGCGCACCGTGTACGTCCCTTCGCCCAGCGGTCCGACACCGAACTGGCCCGTCGAGTCGGCTACGCCGATGAAGCGGAGGCTGTCGGGCCGTCTGATGACTTCGACGAGTGCTTTGGGCGCGGTGCGGTCGTTGAGCCAGTCGAACACGCGGCCGAACATGGAGTACCGCGGAATCGACGGTCCGGTAGAGAAAACGATCGTACGGCCGGTCTTCGTAACGTTGCCGCGAAGATCTGCAAGGCCGGGAAGCACCGTGACCGAGTACGCGGTGTTGGGACGGAAGCCGCGTCGCGGCCGGACCTCGATTCGCTCGCGCCGCCAGAGGATTCGCGGACGTCCGGACGAACCCGGCTCCTGCGGCGAGAGGAGGAACTGTTTGTCCAGGTCTCCGCGATCGTTGATCACCGCGTCGAAGGTGAAGACGACGCTCCGCGCGCGCACGTTCACCGCGCCGGAGTCGGGCGCGACGAGGAGAATCTCAGGCGGTGTCGTGCGCGGCGGACCTCCCGGAGGCGCCCCGATGGACGCGCACCCGACCGTGAACGCCGCGACGAGCGCGGCTATCCACCGCACAATGTCTGCACTTTGTCCCGCAATTGATCGCGTCGCGCGCTCCACTCCTCGAGCTTGCGCCGTTCGCCGGCGACGACGTCTTCCGGCGCCTTGGCAACGAACTTCTCATTGCCCAGGCGCGACTCGAGCGCCACGAGTTGTTTCTCGAGCGATGCGAGCTCCGCGCGGAGCTTGGCGCATTCCTTCTCCACGTCCACGAGGCCGGCGAGCGGCACGGTCACCGTCGCGCCGGCGCTGAGCACCGCGTGCGCGGCAGCGCCCGGCGGCGGTGCGTCCATGCTCACCTGAGCACGCGCGAGGCGTTCGACGATCGACGTCGCCTCACCCGAGTCGCTGACTTTGAATATGTCGCCGAGCCGCGAGCCGTATGCGCGGATATGCGTGGACGGCGGAACCGAATACTCGGCGCGGATCTGACGCAGCGCGCCGACCACCTCGCGCATCCGCTCGAACTCCGCCGCACCCGGCTGTGGTGCGACGTTGCTCGTTTCCGGCCAGCTGGCCGTGGCGAGATAGGTGCCTTCCTCGTGAGACGGCAACTGCTGCCAGATGGCTTCCGTCACGAAGGGAATCACCGGATGGAGCAGCCGCAGCGCATTGTCGAAGATGTGAACGAGCACGGAGCGCGCTACCTGAGCGTCGTCGCCACCTTCGGCAAGCCGGCCCTTGATGGCTTCCACGTACCAGTCGGCAAGGTCGCCCCAGACGAATCCGCGAGCCACTTCCGCAAAATCGTTGAGCCGCATCCCCAATCGCCGCTCCTCTTCCGTCCACCGGATCTGGTCCGGCGTCGAGAGGGGAGTCGTGGGACGCAGCGGTCCGAGCGCCGCGTCGCAGGCCTCGATGGCTTCGTCCAGGCGCCAGAGAATCCACGCATCCGCCCGTTGCAGCTGGTTGGGGTGGATCTGGTCAATGGATGTCACCGCGCCGCTGCCGGCCTTGTCGAGCAGAAAGCGGCCGATGTTCCACAGCTTCGTGACGAAGTTGCGCCCCACCGCGAACGTCTTCTCGAGATCGTTCGGATCCAGCGTGATGTCGGCGCCAAGTCCCATTCCGGACACCAGCGTCCAGCGCATGGCGTCCGCGCCATAGAGACGAACCACTTCCATCGGGTCCACGCCGTTGCCCAGGGACTTGGACATCTTGCGACCCTGGGCGTCGCGCGCCATGCCGTGCAGCAGCACGGTGTGATACGGCGCGCGGCCGACAAATTGGTAGCCGGCCATGATCATGCGCGACACCCAGAAGAAAATGATGTCGGG
>DASTVV010000165.1:0-24514 GCA_035758925.1 Gemmatimonadaceae bacterium | reverse complement strand
ACGATCCCTGAAAGAAACTTCTTTACTCGCTCGTCGGACGAGCGCGACAGCGCGTTGAGCGCTTTGCGACGCATCTGCGAGCTCTCGTCCTTCTGCGCGATCAGCATCAGTTTGTCCGTCGCCTGCCGGTCGCCGCTCTCGACCAGGACGTTCATGATGGACTCCTTGAGCTGCGTGTCCGTCGTCTCGTCGTACGTCTTGATGATCTCGCCGACAGACGCCCCACCGCGGTAGGCATGCTGAATGGCCCGCCGCCGCACCTGCGTGGGTTGGTCCGGGTTCTTGGCCATGGCAACCAGCCACTGCACGTTGTCCGATCCGCCAAAGTTCGCGACGGCCTGGAGCGCCGCCTCGCGCGATCGCTCGCCCGGCAATTTGGGGTAGACTTCGCGCAGGAGCTTCACATCTTCGCCCGTGGCATAGTCGCCACCGACGCCGCGAATCGCGGCAGCCAGAACGTCGTCCGGCATGTCGGCACGGCGCACGGCGTCGCGCAGGTACTGACGCGCACGCGGATCGCCTGACGCGTTCAGCGCTGACAGCGCTTCGCGCGCCATCCACGACCGCTGCGCATCGCGGGCGAGCTCCATGAGCGCCGCGGTGCCCGCGCCATGCTCCAGGCGCGCCAGCGTGCGCATCCCCTGCTGTCGCACCGATTGATTCTCGTCCTCGTCCTTTCCGATCTGCACCAGCACGGCGGCGACCTCCTGCACCGGGCGCTCGCGCGCGTCCAGCGGACGTCCCAGCCACGAAATCGCCGACCGGCGCGTTTCGCGCGCGGCGTTCTGGTTGCGCGCGATCGCCACGAGTCGCGGCGTCAGGTCGGCGCTGTCGGCGAGGACAGCGGGCAGGATTGCGTCACGGCTCACGCGGCCATCGGCGCGCTCGGCGAAGCCGAGCAGGTAGTTGGCGGCGTCCTGCGCGCGCACGGTCCCCAGGTTCGTCACGCCTTGTGACGGTTCGGGCGCCGGGCCCACGAACGTGGCGATCGACACGATTTCCCGGCCAGCGCGGTCGAGCACGACGCGCACCGGGCCGGCGACGCACGGCTCGCGCCGGTCCCCGTCGTTCCATGAGCCGTACCATTCACCGCCGGAGACCTGGATGAAGCTCCGGCCGTTGCCACAGACGTTGGCACGCGCGGCGAAGCTGAACTGGACACGCGGGGTCGAGGCGCTCGCGACGCGATCGGCCAGGGATTGGGTGAGCGCCGGGCGGGCGATGCCCGCCGCAAGAGCGAGCACCACGAACGTGGTTGTCTGTCTCATTTGTCGAGGAGCTCCTGTAGCCATTTCTTCGCCTTGGGATTCTCGCTGCGCGCCAGCAGGTTGATGGCGCGCTGGCGGATCTGCGGATCAGTGTCCTTCCTGGCGATCTCGATCATGCGATCCACCGCTTCCGGTTCCTTGCGCTGGTAAAGCGCATTCAGGATCTGCTCGCGCATGGAACGCGAGTCGGCCACGTCGTACAGCTTGGCGATGTCGTTGAGGTTCACGCTGCTCATGCGACCCAGCCGTTGCACTGCCGTGGCGCGGAGTGCCGTCATCTCATTCTCGTTGCGCGCCACAGCGAGCAGGAACTGCACGTTCTCGGGCGTGTCGAAGCGGCTCGCCGACGTGAGCACGGCTTCCCGCAAGCGGGGTGCGTCGAGCTTGCCGTACAGGGTCCGCAGATAGTTGGCGTCGTCGGCGCTGGCCGGGCGCCCATCACGTTCGCGCGAGATGCTCATGATCGCCTCGTACCGCACGCGCTCGGAGGCGTCGTTGCGTTCGATGATGGCGCGGACGGCTCTGCGAGCGCGGTCGCTGTCGATCGAAGCCAGCGCGCTGATCGCATAACGCTGCGTCTGTTCGTCCGGAGACGTCCGGAGCAGCTCCTCCAGTTGCGGCACAGCGTTGTCGCCCGCCACGCGCGGAAGCAACCGCATGGCTTCGCCACGGATGTTGGCGTCGGGATCGTTCTTGGCGACGTCGAGGATCAGCGTTACGGCCTCCGCGTCAGCATCACGCGCAGCGACGTAAAGTGCGCGGCGCCGCAGCGGCGCATAGCACTCGTCGCGACGCAACAGGATTTTCTTCACGCTCGGCATGGCCGACGCGCGATCCATCTGGCCAAGCGCGCCCAGCGCCTCGGCACGCACGGCGATGTCCTCAGGATCGCAGCTGGCCTCACCGCTCTGCGACAGCTCGCGCTTGAGCTTCTCCGCCGCTCCGTCATCACCGCGCGCCGCGAGCGCGCCCTGGACACGCGTGCGCAGGGCCTGCACGTCCACGTTGCCGTCGCTGCGAAGCGACGCAAGCTGCACGCGGCCCTCCTCCAGGATGCGGAGTGCCTGGCGCAGATCTTCCGTCGAGCCCGCACGATATCGGGAGAACGCTTCCCAGTAGGTGCAATCGAGCACGTACTCCGACTTGGGGAAGCGCTTCTGGACTTCACCGAACAGCTGCGCGGCCCGGCGATACTCGCCGCGATTCAGGGCCTCACGTGCAGCGCGGTAGAGCGAGTCCGCCGGATCGCCGCTGGCCCACGCCTGACGTGGCCTCGCGGACAACAGCTTGTCGGAGCCGAACTCCAGCTTGCTCACGACCGGGGTCTCGATCCAGCGATCTCCCCAGTCGGCCTTGGCGATTTTCGGCGCGAGGAACTTCGCTTCGTCGGCAAGCGCCTTCGCGCTGACGGCGAGCTCCTTCGCGTCGAGCTTCGTGAGGTCGCCAAAGTCGTAGCTCAGCTTTTCGATCTTCGAGTTCAGGCGCTCGATGTCCAGGTTCGCCAGATCCAGCGCCTGGATCTTCAGCTCCTTCGCCCTGAACTCCAGCTCGTCGCCCAGGCGCTCGAACTCGAACTCCATGGGCTTCACGAACGCCTTGACCGGCCGCGGCGGATACAGCTCGTCAGTCGGCGGCAGCGGCTTCGCCGGCAATGGCGGCCGCGCCGACTTCTCCGGTGGCACGGGAGGAACCTGAGCGGTCACCGTCATGGGGACCGCCGCAACCAGCACCATCAACCCGAGCGTGATGTATTTCATCGCTCTGTTCTCCTTAATCGTCGGCAGAGATGTCCGCGACAGCGGTACGCAGTCGCGGGAGTACGTCGCGCTGTTCCAGCGCCTGGCGGATGAGATCGAGCTCGGCGCGGTTCTGGATCGACTGCAGGCGAACCACCTGCGCCAGTACCAGCTCGAGGTCCTCCAGCAGCGACTGGAAGCGCGGATCAGCAGCTGCCGGTGAATCCATGAGCAGCCGCGTGGTGAGCAGCAGGTCGTGCGCGCGGCGCAGGAACTGTTCGTCCGCGCTTCCTTCCTTCACTTCGGCAGGCAGCGCCGCGAGCAGCGCCGTTGTCTGGCCGAGATATCGAGACGTCGTGTTCTGATATGGTTCGGGCACCTTGACGGTGTCCGTAGCCGCGGTCCGAGGCCCGATTTCGGCCGGTGCGGTCTGGGGACGCGGCAAGGCGAACCGTCCGATGCCCACGCCGAGCATCAGCGTGGCCGCCAGCGGCAGGATCCCTCGCGTCGCCCACGACCACGGCGAGCCAGGCACAGGGCGCACGGCGCTTGGCGTTCGGAATGGCTTGGCGAACGACTCGCGCTCGATCGCCGACCACATCGCGTCCATGTCGCCGCGCGACAACTCTGGCGGATCGTTGTAGTCACGCGCGGCCTTGCGCGCTATCTCGGTGAAGCGGTCATCCTGTGTCATGCGAACCACTCCTTCGCAAAGTGCGCCAGCTTCTCGCGCAGCTGGGCGCGCGCCACGGACAGCCTGCTCTTGCAGGTTCCCTCCGCGACGCCGAGGACACCTGCGATTTCCTCGTGCGTGTAGCCTTCCACGTCGTGCATGATGAGCGTTGTACGGTAGATGTCTGGCAACTCGTCGATCGCCCGGTGCAACGCGTCGCGCAGATCCGGATCTGCATGTCGCGTTTCCGCCGCGATGGGCGCTGCCTCGTCGAGATCGGTCTCGCGGGCGCGAAAGCGCTTGACCTTTCGCATCGCGTTCGAGATGACGCTGACGGCGACGCGATGCAGCCACGTCGACAGCGCCGAATCCCCACGAAACCGACCCAACTGCGCGAACGCCCTGATGAACGTCTCCTGCGTGAGCTCACGGGCGAGCTCCGCGTCACCGCAGAATCGAAAGGCCAACCTGAAGACCCGTGGCGCGTGCGCGTCGTACAGTTCGCGCGCGGCCAAACGGTCTCCGGCAACGGCCCGGGCTATCAGCTCGGGCTCGCGGCTCACGAAGCGCTGGGCTTCAACGGCAACGGCGGGGCTCGTCACGTGGCGAATGCTCACCAGGAATAGACACGAGGTTGTGCCAAAGCGTTCGGTGGTCGTTGCTATTTTTTTAGCACTATGCTAGAGTTTTAGCACTTCGACGGATCCGTCCAGCAACCGGACCCACATCGGACCTAGATATGGTAGCGCGCCGCCAGCCATCCCGAGTTGTGCTCGTCGCCACGAGCGTCCTGTTCGTCGCCCACGCGCTGCCTGCGCAGGTATCGTCGTCGGGGTCACGACCGGCACGGCCGCAGAAGCATGCGACCGCTGTTCGGGTTCCCACTGGCGCCATCAGGCTCGATGGCCGTCCGGATGAGACTGCCTGGGCGGACGTGCCGCTCCTGAACGATTTCGTACAGAAGGACCCCGTGGAAGGAGCAGAGCCGACCGATCACCTCGAGGTGCGAATCGCATACGACGACGAGGCGCTGTACGTGGCGACGCGAGTCCGTAGCAAGGACCCCTCGAAGATCCAGGCGCCGATGAGTCGGCGCGACAACATCCATCAGGCGGAGCACATCTGGATTTCGCTCGACACGTACATGGACCAGCGGACGGCCTACAGTTTTGCCGTCGCCGCCAGCGGTGTGCGCGGAGACTGGTATCATCCGCGCGACAACGAGTTCGACATCGACGATTCGTTCGACCCCGTCTGGCAGGCCGTGGCGTCGCGCGACTCCGCGGGCTGGACGGCCGAGATGCGGATCCCGTTTTCGCAGCTTCGCTTCAACGCGGCGGATGAGCAACGGTGGGGCGTCAACTTCGACTATTGGTCGCCGTCGAAGAACGAAGACGTCTTCTGGATTCCTGTTCCGAAGAAGGAGACCGGTTGGTCGTCCTGGATGGGGAGGCTCACCGGGATTCGTGGCATCAAGCCGACGCGGCGCGTGGAGGTGCTGCCATACGTCGCGTCGAACTCCACGATGAACGACAACCGAAACCTGCGGGATCCGTTCGATGACGGTCGCAACCTCGAGTCGCGCGTGGGGGGCGATCTCAAGATGGGCGTCGGTCCCAACCTCACTCTCGAGGCCACGGTCAATCCGGATTTCGGTCAAGTGGAGGCGGATCCAGCCGAGGTGAATCTCAGCGCTTTCGAGACGTTCTTCTCCGAAAGGCGCCCGTTCTTCATCGAAGGAAACCAGATTCTCGCCGGCAACGGTCCGAGCTACTACTACTCGCGTCGCATCGGCGCGCCGCCACGTGGCGGCGCCGCGGGCGACTTCGTCGCCTATCCGACGTCGTCCACGATCATCTCCGCGGCAAAGCTCACCGGGCAGTTGGCTGGCCGAACGTCGCTTGGCGTACTGGGAGCGGTGACCGGCCGTGAGTTCGCACGCTCGTTCGATTCGACGACCGGTCGCAGGGCGGACACGCTGGTCGCGCCCATCACGAGCTACGGGGTCGCGACGGTCTCACAGCAATTCGGCGCCAATCAGTCGACGATCGGCGCGATCGTGACGGGTGTGCAGCGCGACATCGACGTGTCGTCTCCGCTCGCCAACGTCTACAATACTCGCGCTTTCACCGGCGGCGCCGACTGGAATCTGCGCTTCCGAGGCGGCGCCTATGTGCTGGGCGGCTTTGCGGGCATGAGCCGCGTCATGGGCAGCGCGACCCGGATTGCGAGCGTCCAGCGGTCCAGCGCGAGATATTTCCAACGGCCGGACGCGCGCTCCTACCACTTCGATTCGACACGCACGTCGCTCACTGGCGGTGTCGGGTATCTGTTCTTCCAAAAAGTCACCGGCCGCCACTGGCTGTATTCCGCGGAAACCGGCTTCGAATCGCCCGGACTCGAATTGAACGACCTCGGGCGCATCAGCACCGCGGACGGCAAGGATGCGTCGGTCGACGTGACGTACCGCGAGACGGTACCCTCGAGGCTTTTCCGGAGCTACTACGTCGAGCTCAATCAGTCGAATGAGTGGAACTTCGACAACGTGCGACAGTTTGGAACGATTCGCGGCGACGCCGGAGCCACGTTCCGGAACTTCTGGAATCTTTCCCTGACCGCGAGGCACGACTTTCAGGCGCAGGACGAGCGACTGACGCGTGGCGGCCCGCTGATGGGAACGCCGTACTACAATGTCGGCATCATCAGCCTCTCGAATGCTGCATCCTCAAAGACGCGCTGGCAGGGACGGGTCTACTACGGCAAGGACGAGTTTGGGACCGTCGTGAATCGGCTCAGCGGTCTGATATCGTTCAAGCCGGGGCCTCGCTGGGACTTCTCCGTCACGCCGAACTTTCTCCGCGCGCAGAACCCGCATCAATACTTCACCACCCGCGATGACGGTCGCCCGGAGACGCAGGGCAAGCGCTACATCTTCGGCTTTCTCGATCAGACGACGTTCACGAGTGTCCTTCGCCTGAACTACGCGCTGAAGCCGGACCTCACCGTCGAGATGTACGGAGAGCCATTTGCGGTGAGCGGCCGGTGGAATCGGTTCAGCGAGCTCACGGTACCGCGTGCGTTGCACATTCGCCTCTACGGTACGGACGGTACGACCGCGGTCACCAACCCGGACGGCAGTGTCACCGTGACCGACACGCAGGTGCCGGCAGCCGGCGGCGGCAACACACAGTTCACGCTGCCATTCAGCGACTTCAACGTTCGCAGCTGGCGCAGCAACCTCGTGCTCCGCTGGGAATACAAGCCCGGTGCAACCGTCTACGTCGTGTGGCAGCAGAATCGCAGCGCCGACGTTCCCAACGGCGAGTTCGTGTCGTTCGGAAGCCTGGTAGACCCGTTCCGCCGACGCGTGGGCCGATACGGGTACGACGATCTGGGCGTCACGCACCAGATGACGAACTTCTTCGCGATCAAGCTGAACTACTGGCTGCCGATGTAACCGCCATCACACGCCGGAACGACCGTCGCTCTTGCGCGACGGGACTTTACAACGTAAAGTACTTGGCACATTCCGATCGGAGCGACGAATGGCGGGAGACGGTGGCCGCGTGGAGCGCAGCGGCGCGGTTGTCGACACGCACGGGCCAAGCGAACGAAGCGTGGCCCAAGCCAGCGACCCGGCCAGCAAGGTGTCGTTCGCCCGATTCATCTTCGCCGAGGCGGTGCTGCTCGGCTGCTTTGCGGACGTGGCCCTCCGAACGTCGTCGCTCGGCGCCGGTTTTACGCTCTGGATTGCCGCCCTGGTCGCTACTCTCCTGATGCTGGCCCGGCGAGGCCAGGCGAAGCCGGCTCGTGAGCACTACGCCTGGCTGCTCGCGGCACTGCTGTGCTCCTGGATGTTCGCATGGCGAGATGCCGAGCTCCTGCAGTTCACGAACCTGATGGCGACGCTCGTCGCGTTGATGTTGTACGCCATGTGCACCGCCGGAGCGCCCCGAGGCTCGATTCTCGATGCCCGGTTACGCGACCTGCTCGACGCCTGGTTCCGATCGGCGAAGCACGCACTCATCGGACTGCCCTCGCTCTGGCGCGACGCGTCGATGGGCACCGCGGTCCACGCAACGGTGGCAAGGCGAACGCCGTTCGTACGAGCGCTCGTCATCACGATTCCGGTGCTGCTGATCTTCGGCAATCTTCTTGGATCTGCCGATCCGGTCTTTGCCTCGCTTTTCTCGCTTCCAGGCGTCAGGATCGACGAGGCGATATCGCACACGGTCACGATCGCCGTGTTCACCTGGCTGTGCGCCGGATCGTTTCGCGGCGCCTTCGTTGCACGCGGCGGAAGAACTCTTCCGGCCATCGCGTTGCCGCGCCTCGGAACCATCGAGATCACGAGCGTGTTGGGTGGGCTGAACCTCCTCTTCGCCCTCTTCGTCGGTCTCCAGCTGCGCTGGCTGTTCGGGGGCGCGGCCGTCGTCAAAGCGACGACGGGTCTGACGGTCGCGGAATATGCGAGGCGCGGGTTCTTCGAGCTGGTGTGGGTTGCGTTGCTCGCGGTGCCCGTCATCCTCGGGACGCGGGCCCTGATCGATGGCGATCAGCGCGCGATCCAACGGCACCGGCGTCTGGCGTTCCCTCTCCTTGGGTTTCTCGGTGCCATCATGCTGTCCGCGGTCCTGCGGATGCGCCTGTACGTGGGCTATTACGGGCTTACGACCGATCGTCTGTACGCTCTGGTTTTCATGGGCTGGCTGGCGCTGGTGTTCTTCTTCATGGGCGCCACGGTATTGAGGGGCTGGTCGCGGCCCTTCGCAGCGATGGCGGTGATCTCCGGGTACGCGATGCTTGGTCTGCTCAACGCAGCCAATCCGGAAGCGATCGTCGCCCGAGCCGAGGTGAATCGTTCGGGGCGCGTTCGCCCGATCGACTATGCCTATCTCGCGACGCTCAGGGGCGACGCGTTGCCCATCGTCGCACGCGCGCTGAGCTCCGCCCCGGCGACCGAGGAGTCCTGCAAGGCTGCCCGGCAGCTGGCAGAGCGTTGGCAGGTCAGAAGCGACAGGAACATCGCCGAATGGAACCTCGGTGAGGCGCGCGGGAGGAAGGTAGTGGCCGAATGGCTGACGCCCCATAGTTTGCGGCGTCTATGCGCCTCTTCCGGAACCTCACCTTCCGCGTCCTCGTAGCGATAGCGATAGGCATCCTTCTTGGCGTCGCGGCGCCAGCCACCGCCGTGAAGATGCGCCCACTGGGCGACACGTTCATCGCGTTGGTTCGCATGGTGATCGCGCCGATCATCTTCCTGACGATCACGATCGGCATTGCGAACATGAACGACCTGAAGAAGGTCGGCACGGTCGGGCTCAAGGCGTTCGTCTACTTCGAGGTCGTCACCACGTTCGCCCTCGCCATCGGGCTCATCGTGGTCAACGTCACGAAGCCCGGCGCGGGGCTCGACGTCGCCTCCATGGCCAAAGGCGACGTGTCGCAGTACGCGGCGCAGGGAAAGTCGATGCGATTCGTCGATTTCCTGACGCACATCGTTCCGTCGAGCGTCTTCGACGCGTTTGCCAAGGGTGACATCCTGCAGATCGTGTTCTTCTCGATCCTGTTCGGCGTCGCGCTCGCGGGACTGGGCGACTATGGCCGTCCTCTCGCGGAATTCCTCGATCGTGTCCTGCAGGTCTTCTTCAGGATCACGGCCATCATCATGGTAGTCGCGCCGATCGGCGCCTTCGGCGCGATGGCATTCACCGTCGGCACCTTCGGTGTGGGGACACTGCTACCGCTCGGCCGGCTGATGCTCGACGTCTATCTCACGATGTTCCTGTTCGTGTTCATCGTGCTGAATCTCATTTGCCGGCTTTATGGCTTCAGCCTCTGGCACTTTCTGCGGTACATCAAGGACGAGATTCTCCTCGTGCTGGGGACGTCGTCGTCCGAAGTCGCGCTGCCGCGCATGCTCGACAAGATGGAACGCTATGGGTGCGCGCGGCCCGTGGTGGGGCTCGTCATCCCGGCCGGCTACTCGTTCAATCTCGACGGCACATCCATCTATCTCTCGATGGCGTCCATCTTCATCGCGCAAGCGTTTGGGGTGGACCTCTCGATCGGGCAGCAGCTGTCGCTGCTGGCGATCCTCATGCTCACGTCGAAGGGAGCGGCCGGCGTCACCGGATCGGGGTTCATCGTGCTGGCAAGCACACTTGCGGCGACACGGGTGGTTCCGGTCGAGGGACTGGCCATCGTGCTGGGCGTGGATCGCTTCATGAGCGAAGCCCGCGCGATCGTGAACCTCATTGGCAACGGCGTGGCCACGCTGGTTGTGTCGCGGCTGGAAGGCGCTTTCGACGATCGGCAGCCCGCGATCGCCATGACGGAACAACGCCAGGCGAAGGCAGCATGAATCAAGGCGCGGGCCTCGCGCGGCGTCTGGGCGTGTTCGACGCCACGATGATCGTGATGGGCGGCATCATCGGCGCCGGCATCTTCCGCAACCCGTCCGAGGTGGCGCGGCACGTCGACACGCCGGGGTTCATGATCGGTGCCTGGACAGTCGGTGGGCTCGTGGCGCTCGCCGGCGCGTTCGTGTACGCCGAGCTCGCGCAGCGCAGACCGGAAGTCGGCGGCCAGTATGCGTACCTCCGCGATGCGTTCCATCCGATGGCGGCATTCCTCTACGGCTGGACGCTGCTGCTCGTCATCCAGACCGGCGGGATGGCTGCCGTCGCGATGACGTTCGCCGACTACTTTCGCGAGCTGACCGGGTTGAACATCGATCGCGCCGTCATCGCCGTGGCGACACTCGCCATTCTCACGGCGGTCAATTGCCTTGGGGTGCGCTCGGGGAGCAACGTGCAGAGCGCGCTCATGGTCACGAAGATCGCGGCGATCCTGATGCTCGTCATCCTCGGTTGGCGCGCGATTGCGCGGTTTGGGATGTGGGGCGTGGGGTTCGAACAAACCACCAACCTCACAACTGGGTCCTCACACCAGAGTCCAGGCGCATTCCTGGCAGCCCTGGTTCCCGTGCTGTTTGCCTACGGAGGCTGGCAGACCGCCAGCTTCGTGTCCGGCGAGATGCGCAATCCAGAGCGGGACTTGCCCCGAGGGTTGCTGTTCGGAGTGCTCGGTGTCGTCGCGCTCTATCTGGCGGTCAACCTGGTTTGTGTCCTGGCGCTGGGACCGGCAGCCCTCGCCGCCACACAAACTCCCGCGTCCGAGGTGATGCGCCGCGCGCTTGGCGAGACCGGAGCGATGCTGATCGCCGCGGGTATCGCGGTCTCCACGGTCGGTTTTCTGAGCCAGGGCATGTTGACAGCGCCACGCGTCTACTACGCGATGGCTCGCGACGGCGTCTTCTTCGATCGAGTGGGGACGATCGACGCGCGCACGCGCGCGCCGGTCATGGCGATCATCCTTCAGGGGATCTGGGCCTCCGTGATCGCCGTGATTGGCCTGTATGCGCAGGTGCTGAACTACGTGGTCGCGCTCGACGCAATTTTCTTCGGACTCACGGGAGCCGCTCTCCTGGTGTTCCGTCGTCGCGATCCAACGCCCGTGAAGGGTCTCGGCATGCCAGGGCACCCGGTGACGACGATCGTGTTCGTGCTCGCGTTCTGGACGCTGGCCGCCAGCACCATCGTGCAGTTTCCGCGCGACGCCGGGATGGGCGTGGTGATCCTGCTGCTGGGCGTTCCGGTCTATCTGTACTGGAGCCGCTCCGCTCGCGCACCGTCTTCAGCGACAACGGCGAAAACGCCGGACCTCTCGTAGCCGAAGGCGTCTCTTACGGCTTCCGCGGTCGCCAGCCGAATTTCTCGAGCGATACTTTCCCGCGCGCATCGAAGCGAACGCCTTCCTTCTGGAGGAGCAGTCGCTGTGAGATGCCGCCGGTCATGGGTGAAAGGCTGATACCGCCGCTCGCGTTGATGACGCGCTGCCACGGAACGGCCGTTGCCGGGGTGAGTGCATGCAGCGCATACCCCACCTGGCGAGCGCGGCCCGGCAACCCTGCGATACGAGCGATCTGTCCGTAGGTTGCGACGCGACCGCGCGGAATCCGTCGGATGACGGAATAGATTCGCGTGTAGCTATCGCTCTTCCTCGCTGCCTTGCGAGCCATGCTACACGTTCTGGCGAAGGTGCACCGGCGTCGTCTTGGTCCGCAGACGGATATTGAGCAGCTCCACCATCACGGAGAATCCCATCGCGAAATAGGTGTACCCCTTCGGAATGTGCTGGCCAAGTCCTTCCGCGACGAGGTTCGTGCCGATGAGCACCAGGAACGACAACGCCAGCATCTTGATGGTGGGGTGGCGGTCGACGAACCCGGAAATCGGCCCGGCGGCCATCAGCATGACGATCAGCGCGATGACATTCGCTCCAATCATGATGGACACCTGGTTCACCATGCCGACGGCGGTAATCACGGAGTCGAGCGAAAAGACGATGTCGACGACCATGATCTGAGCAACCACGGCCGTGAGCGACGGCCCGACTCGTATCGCACCACCGGCGTCGTCTTCCGCCTCGAGTTTTCCGTGGATCTCGTACGTCGCTTTCGCGATGAGAAAGAGCCCGCCGATGATGAGGATGAGGCTGCGGCCGCTGATCGGAAACGAGAAAACAGTGAACAGGGGGCGGGTCAGCCGCACGACCCACGCAATGCTGAGGAGCAACAGCACGCGTGTCGCGAACGCGCCCATGAGGCCAAGTCGCCGTGCGCGCGGCTGCTGAGCTGGCGCCAGCTTCGACGACAGGATGGAGATGAAGATGATGTTGTCGATGCCAAGGACGATCTCCAACGCGGTGAGCGTGAGCAGTCCGATCCAGGCATTCGGGTCCGAGAGCCAGTCCATTGCGTTCGAGTCCTCGAAGAGAGCCAAGCGTACTCATCCTCGCGCGAGGACGAGTTCCGTTCACATTGGGGACACGGCGCCAGACGCGTGGTTTGGCCTAGCGCCGGATGTTGCTGAGTGGCAACAACTTAGCTGACTGCGGCACGCCGCGCTGGCGGGCATCGAGAGTGCGTTAGGGGTCTGGGACGCACCCCAAGGAGACCTCATGCATACGAGATTCGAGTTCGCCGCGCTGGCTGTAGCGCTGTGTGCTGCGCCGCTGGCCGGTCAGATGATACCCCGAGTTCCGGACTCTCCCGTGATCATTCTGGATCCGACGACGATTCCTGGATCGGGGACCGTCCTTTCGCAACGCGGCACCTCACGCGTTCCGCCCGGACATCTTCCCCCGAGGGGCATGTGTCGGGTGTGGATCGACGGCGTGCCGCCGGGCCAGCAGCCTCCCGTCACCGACTGCGCGACGGCGCAGAGGAACCGGGTTGCCAATTCCCGCGTGATCTATGGGAGCCGGGAGTCATTCCCGGGTCGCGGTCGCGGAAAGTTCGACCAGCGCAGCAACGTCGACTGCACGTTCCGCGACGCCGTGGTCGTCAGCGGTCGCGTCATTGATGTGTGCCGCGATGCCAATGGACGCGTGATCGATCGCCGGGACCGCGACGCAAGACAGAATCGGGACGTCTATGGCCGTGTCATCGATGGCAGGGGAGTTTGGCGTCAGGATGACCAGGGCGACGACGATGACGACGACCGCTTCGATCGCTCCAGCCGAGCATTCGAGAGCGACAAGGTGAAGCACGGCAAATCCAAGAAGCACGGCAAGCACGGGAAGCACGGCGACGACTAGCGGACGGTCCGTTCGCATGGTCTGAACGACTCATCCGAATTCCGCGAATCGATCCGAATTGACTTGACGCAACAAAAAGCTCCCCTGCGCTTGGCGCAGAGGAGCTTTTGTTGGTGTTGAGCTATTCGTTCTTCATTCGTGAAATTCGGATGAGTCGTTCCTGTTGGCGCGCGGAACTCTAGTACCGATAATGGTCCGGCTTGAAGGGCCCTTCCATTGGAACGCCGATATACGAGGCCTGCTCCTTGGTGAGCTTGGTGAGCTTCGCGCCGAGCTTGTCCAGGTGTAGCCGCGCGACCTTCTCGTCGAGGTGCTTGGGCAGCACGTACACCTTCTTCTCGTATTTCTTCGTATTCGTGAAGAGCTCGATCTGCGCCATCACCTGATTGGTGAAGCTGTTGGACATCACGAAGCTCGGATGACCGGTGGCGCAGCCAAGGTTCATGAGGCGGCCCTCGGCGAGGATGAGCACCGAGTGACCGTCCGGGAACACCCACTCGTCATACTGCGGCTTGATGTTGTTCCGCTTGATGCCCTTCACCTTCTTCAGCCCGGCCATATCGATCTCGTTGTCGAAGTGGCCGATGTTCGCGACGATGGCTTTGTCCTTCATCTTCGCCATGTGCGCAGCGGTGATGATGTTGAAGTTGCCCGTTGCGGTGATGAAGATGTCGGCGGTGGAGACGACGTCGTCCACGGTGAGCACGGAATAGCCTTCCATGCAGGCCTGGAGCGCGCAGATCGGATCGATTTCAGTGACGACCACTCGCGCGCCTTGCCCTTTCAAGGCCTGTGCGCATCCCTTGCCGACTTCGCCGTAGCCGAACACCACGGCCAGCTTGCCTGCGATCATGACGTCGGTGGCGCGGTTCAGCCCGTCCACGACCGAGTGACGGCAGCCATAGATGTTGTCGAACTTCGACTTGGTCACCGAGTCGTTGACGTTGATGGCCGGGAAGAGCAGCGTGCCCGCCTTCATCATCTCGTAAAGGCGATGCACACCGGTCGTGGTCTCCTCGGTCACGCCCTTGATGTCCGCGGCCACCTTCGTCCAGCGGCCCGGGTTCAGTTTCGACTCGGCGCGGAGCAGATCGAGAATGACGCCCCATTCCTCGGGATCGTTCTTCGCATCGAACGCGGGAATCTTTCCGGCCTTCTCGAACTCCGCGCCCTTGTGGACGAGCAGCGTTGCGTCGCCGCCGTCGTCGAGCAGCATGTTGGGACCCGAGCCATCGGGCCACATGAGCGCCTGCTCGGTGCACCACCAGTACTCTTCGAGCGTCTCGCCCTTCCAGGCGAAAACCGGAATTCCCTTCGGATTCTCAGGCGTGCCGTCGCGGCCCACGGCGACCGCGGCCGCCGCGTGATCCTGCGTGGAGAAAATGTTGCACGACACCCATCGAACATCGGCGCCAAGATCCACGAGGGTCTCGATGAGCACCGCGGTCTGAATGGTCATGTGCAGCGAACCCATGATCTTCGCGCCTTTGAGCGGCTTCTTGCCGCGGTACTCCTCGCGCGTGGCCATGAGGCCCGGCATCTCCTGCTCGGCCAGCCGGATTTCCTTGCGCCCCCACTCGGCGAGCGAAAGATCGGCGACCTTGAAAGCCGGACGATTCCGGGATTTTGCAGGCGCCTTTTCGCGGCGCGTCATCTGAGCGGTACCCATGAAATGATTCCTCTCAACGGTTGGTCTTCGTTGCCACCAGCGTGAACAGCGCGGGACCTTTCGCCTTTGGATCGGCGGGAAGGACCCGGTACCGCACGACCGACAGACCGGCATCGGTCACCCACGAACGGACCTGTTCCTCGGTGAAGCCCTGCCACACGTGGCCCATCTGCAGCGAGTATTCCTCGCGCTCGTGCGCCGTCAGGTCGAGAATGACGAGTCGCCCGCCGGGCTTGAGCACTCGTCGGACTTCCTCGAGCACCCTGGCCGGCTCGAGAACGAAATGCGTCACCATGAACAGCAACGCGACGTCCAGCTCACCATTTTCGATCGGCAGCGATTCGACGCTGCCCGCGCGCACCTCGACGGTGTCGAACGGCTCGAGGCGTCGCTTGGCGGCGGACAGCATGGCGCCCGATTCATCCACGGCTATGACACGTCGAACGACCGGCGCCAGCGCTTCACTCAGATTGCCTGTCCCGCAGCCCAGGTCGCCGACGGTCCAGTTTTCGTCGAGCAGGTCCAGCAGGGCCAGCAGATCAGTCCTGGCGCCAATGATGTCCACGCGCACCTGGTCCCAGGTGGACGCGGCACCCGTGAAGTAGGTGTGCATCTTCACGCGTCGCGCGTTGAGCACACTCGACCGGCGAAGCATGTCCTGCTGCGCCGCGGCGCTGGACGACATCTGTTCGCGAACCACGTTCCAGAGGCGTCTGGCGAACGGATCGAGGTGGCTGACGCGAAGCGTATAGAACCGGCTGGCGCCCGAGTCGCGCGACTCCACCCAGGATTCGTCGCTCAGGATCTTGAGATGGCGGCTCACGGTCGACTGCGGCAGCTGCATCACCATGCAAAGCTCACCGACCGTGAGCTCCGTGCCCTCGAGTAGCAGAAGAATCCTGCTGCGCGTGGCGTCGGCCAAAGTGCCGAGACGATCGAGTGCTGCGGCGGAGCGAACCATTCGTATATCCGGATAGCCGGATAATAGAACGGACCCTCGATTCGGTCAAGGGAAAACAGACGGCGATAGAAAAAGGCCGGCCCACGGAAGTGGTGCCGGCCTTTTCCAGAGCACTCAGCGCGCGGTCAATCGAACCCGCGCGCGTCAGCGTTCGATTGCACTGCTAGTGCAGCAGTGGATTGTTGTCCTTTTCAACGTTGGGCAGTGGCAAGCACATCGCGCTGCCCGTGTTCGGACCATACGTCTGTCCCCACGGCGTCGAGGCACCCGCGTTGGGCGAAACCGTGAGGTTATAGCGGATGACGTCGCCGAAATGCGTCCCGGTGAGGAACAGCGCGCGGCGACGCTGATCGATGATCTCCGTCAGGTCTTCCGCGGGAGTGGTTCCCGTGTACGCGGCCTGATTCCCTGCCGTGCGCATCGTGGCGATGATCGCGAGCGTGTTCGCGCGGTTCGTGTTGCGATCGGCCTCGGCGATGAGCAACTGCATTTCCGTTCCAGTTGCCGCGGGAATCGGCGAGGTGGCGGTCGTGTACTTGAGCTGTTGCCACAGCGGAACGTTGGTTCCGCTGCTGCTCTTGTTCAGGTTGGACACCGGCACGCGCGGGTCCGCAAGGCCGCGATACCGCGTGCCGACCGACGCGTTGGGACTGGTGTTGACGCCGTTCTCCTGGAAAACGCGATTCTGACGGCGAGTCTGGGAGTTGGACGTCGTGACATTCCAGACCCAGTTCGCCGGCACGAGCACGGCATCGGCCCGGGCGTTCACCATGTCATTCTTGTCGTGGTACGCCCGCGCCCGGCCCACCAGCGAGAAGAGCCTGATGCTGTCGGCCGACGCTCCACCGACCGCCGTGGCCTCGGTGATTGCAGCCGTAAAGCGAACCACGGCCGAGTCCAGCGCCTCGGCGCGCGTGAGCCTGCCGCCGTAGTTCACCTTCTCGCCGTTCACCGTCGAGAACACAGTCTCGCAGAACGCTTCGGAGAGGAGCAGTTCGCTCCAGGCTTCATACGCCGACATCCGGGCCATGAGCAGGCGGCGGTTTGCTACCTGGGCATCCGTCCACCCATTCAACAGGCGGCCGACGTTATTGGACGATACGCGTGCGCTCTGCAGCGGCGAGTAGATGCCGAGGGCGGTGCAGGAGTTCGTGGAATAGAAGGTCTGGTCGGCCGTGACGTTCCGCTGGTCATACGGCCAGCGCGCGGCGGTTTGCAGCGCGTCCTCGAGCTCTTCGCCAATGAGGCCGCCGACGACGACGAAGGAGTTGAACGCACAGTCGAAGTCACTGGCAGCGCCGGCTGCAAGCAGCCCGGCGTTGACGGGCTGCTCGAGATCAACGGCCGGGACGAGATTGGCTGGCTGCACCTGCAGGACCTTGCTCATATCACAGGCCGTGACGAGCGAAACCGTCAGCAATCCGGGGATCGCCAGCGCTCGTACAGCTGATTTCAGAGTCATCTTCATTGGTTGAGCGCCTCAAAGGCCAAGGTTGAGCGTGACCATCCAGGACCGGAGCTGTGGAAGCGTCGTCTGCTCCCAGGCGGTGTTGCCGCCACGAGTTCCGCCGAGGAACATCGCCTCCGGCTCGAAGCCCTGGTAACCGGACCACATCGCGAGATTGCGACCCGACACCGAGATCGTCGCGCGACTGGCGCCGGCCTTGCGAGCCCAGCGATCAGGCATGTCGTACGAGAACGTGAGCTCGCGCCACTTGGCGAAGTTCGAATTGGTGATCAGGAAGTCCACGAGATTGCTGTTCGACAACGCCTGGGCCGCGCGGATGGAATCGACTTCCGCCGCGAATGCCTGGGTGAACGTGGCCGGCGTCGCGGCTCCGACGAAGTTCTCCTTGCAGCGTCCGAAGATGCCGCAGCGCACGCGGGTGTTGCCGTCCATCTTCTTCGCGCCGTTCTTGACGTCGAGCATCGTGAAGACGCGCAAGCGGTTGAACAACGTCAGCGTGCCGCTGAACGCCATTTCACGCGGCGGAACGGAGCGCCCGAGATAGACGTTTGGCGCATCGTCCGCAGTGCCCCAGACGCCGTCGTTGCCGACGCACGACCGCACGCCGCCTTCCTTGCCGTTCGAATTGGGAACGGTGTCGGCGCACATGACGCCCGTCGAGTACTGCTGGCCAGGCGCCGGAGCCGGGAAGCCGGTGGTGCGGCTGAACGGCGTCGAGACCACGCGCTGCTCGAACCAACCGAATGCCGGATAGCCCACCTGGTGCCGGACGAAGCCGCCGATGTCGACGAAGTACTGACCCGGCAGACCCAGCTCGGTGATCTTGCTGTCGTTCGTCGAGAACTGGCCGGTCAGATCGAGAGCAACGCGCTCGCTGCGCCACGGTGTACCGCGCACGAGCAGCTCGATACCACTGTTCACGAGGCCGCCGATGTTGAACGGCTGCGTGCCTGCCTGGCCCGACGACGGCGCGAGCTGCTTGAGCAGAATCGCGTCGACCGTCTTTTTGTTGTAGTACGTGAACTCGAAGCCGAGGCGATCGTTGGCCGCGCTGGCGTCGAAGCCGACCTCGAGCTCCTTGCTCTTCTCGGGGCCGAGTCTTGGATTGCCGGTCACGTTCGGCGTCACTGCCGGCACGTCACCCGGTCCCGCGGTCGTCGTGTAGGTGCGGATCGACGAATACGTCGTGGGAGCCTTGCCCGACGCGCCGTACGCGAGCCGGAGACGAAGCTCGCCCAGGCGATCGCCGACCATGGGGATGCTGAACCACGGCTCGTCACTGATGACGTAGCTCGCCGACAGCTTGGGGTACGTGACGCGGTTGAAGCCGGATCCGAAGGCGCTGTGGTCGTCCGAGCGCAGTGCGCCGGTGAGGTACAGGCGATCACGCCACGCGACCTGCTCCTGCACGTACACTCCGAGCGACTTGTCGTCGCTGAAGCCTTCGCTTGGTGGGTTGCGGTTGGTCGTCGCAGACACCGACTTGAGACCCGTCGTCGGGAACACGGAGCCGCTGGCGGTCACCGAGTGAATGCTCTCCGTGAAGTACTGCGCGCCCGCGGACGACGTGAACCGCCAGATCGGCGAGTAGTTCCAGATGGCGTTGGCCGTGTAGTCGAGCGAGCGATTGATCACGTCGCGCTCGCTGATCGAGCGGAAGCCAAGCGACGCGAGTGAATCGACGCGCGGGTCGTACTCGTTGTCGCCCTCGTTGGTCATGTCACCACCCAGGACGAGGCGATGCGACAGCCACGTCGTCGGCTGGTGCTCGAAGCGAACGCTGGCCGTGGTGCGCGCGAGGTCCTGCCACAGCACAACCGTCTGATCGTACTGGTACGGCAGGCTGCTGTGGTAGCCGTGACGCTGCGGGTTGTTGTAGTTGGCCGGTGTGGCCGAGAGTGTGGTCCAGGTGTAGCCGCCGCATCCCGCGTCGCACGGTATGTGAGTGGGTCCCGTGACGTAACCGACATTGGCTGCGATACGGAACTTGTCAGACGGCGCGATTCCGACGTTGAGGCGGCCGCTGTACGTGCGGCGGTTGTTCGTCGGCTCGACGCCCTGCGCGTCGAGCAGGTTCCCGCTGGCGTAGTAGGTCAGCAGGCCGCTACCACCGGTCACCGAGAGCTCGGACTCCTGCTGGCGTCCCGTGCGATAGATGTCGCACTTCTTCCCGGTCCTGGTGGCGATGGAGTCGCCGCAGGCACCAACGAGCAGTGAGTCGAAGTTGAGCGCCTCGACGGGACCGGTGGCCGTTCCGACCGGATCCGTCGGGAGTCGTCGCGGCCCGTAGTTCTGCGGGAAGCGCGATTGATAGTCGGCGAAGTAGTTGATGCCCTGGCGTGCCGTCGCCGTCCACCGCGGAGCACCGGAGGCGCCCTTCTTGGTGATGATGTTGATCACGCCGTTGGCTGCTTCAGTGCCATACAGCGTCGCTGCGCTGGGTCCCTTGAGAATCTCGATCGACTCGATGTCGTTCGGATTGAAGTCGTTCAAGCGCGAAATCGGCTGCGAGCCGAACGCCTGGCTGATGGGACCGGAGGCCGCCTGGTTGTTCACCCGGACGCCGTCCACGTAGAGCAGCGGGTTGTTGCCGAGTGAAAGGCTCGATTGGCCACGAATGCGCACCTGCGATCCGCTGCCCACGGTGCCGGCCGTCGGCAGGATCACAACCCCAGGGGACCGGCCGTTGATCAGCGACTGGAGTGAGAGGACGGGCGCGGTCTGCACGACGTCGGCCGCGTTGATCTGTCCGACTGCGTTGCCCAGCTCCCGCTTCTGCGCGGCGCCCGGCGTCCCCGTGACAACGACCGCCTCGAGGCTGGTGGGGTTGAGCGCGAGCACCACGCGCATGCTGTCGTCGCCGGCTCGCGCGGGAATTCGGGCGAGCCTGTAACCGATGCGGCGGACTTCCAGAGTCACGCTTCCCTGGACGCCGTTCACGCGGAAGCGTCCGCGTTCGTCGCTGGCGGTTCGGAGCGTCGTGCCCACGACCTGGACTTGCGCGCCAGCAATGGGTTCCTGTGAGCCGGCGGCGACCACGGTGCCGCCGACTGAGCCTTGCTGTGCACTCGCCGTTGATGCGAGGAGAGCAAGGCCCATAGCAATCGTACACCAGCTCCTCATACAGGCCTCGGTTGGTTCGGAGGGGGGAGTGTGGCATCGCGCAAGGACGCGTCGACGCGGCCTTGTCACGCTTGTGTCACGCGGACTGTATGAGCGAGCGCAGCGCGCGGCAAGGCTTGCCCCACCTAACCGCGCGGAACGTCAAATGGTCACGCCGACATGCTGTCCCCTTCCACGCAACGCGTCCGGTCGCTATGGCTTCGGCGCGAGGTCGCCAATGACGTCGACAATCGCGGGAAAGTCCACGCGCACTCCGGCAGCGCGCAGCTCCGCCACGATGTCGTGCACGATCCCCATGCCCTGTCCCGCGGTGCCGACCCGCCTTGCGACGACCATGTGCTCGCGGAACCACGCGCCGCGCCGGCTCCCGAGGTCGTCGTAGCGCACGCCATTGCCACTGCTGCTCGAGTGCAGGATGCGGCCGCGGCCCGCGTAGATCGCAACGTGGCTGATCGGACGCCCGTCGTCGGCGAACATGATCAGATCGCCGGGCCGCAACGACAGGTATTCACGTATTCCGGTGCCAGCCGAAGCCTGCGCGCGCGACGTGCGGGGAAGCCGCACGCCATGCCTGGCGAAGACGTATTGCGTGAAGCCCGAGCAATCGAAACCGCTCGGCGACGTCCCGCCCCACTTGTACGGAACTCCGATGTATCGCTCGGCGGTTGGAAGGACCTCGGCGGCGCTGCGTCCCGCGGAGGGGCCGGGTATGCCGGCCGTCATGGTACCGTAGTAACAAGCGCTACACGCAACCGCGGCTGGGAGCATCAAGGCGGCCGCGCGCACGCTGCTCAGGTGATACTGCACGGACAACTCCCACTGAGGACTGTGGGCCTCTACCCCTCGAGGCGCGCCGTGTTTCGCGTGTGCGGGAGCGACCGAGCGCGATGATCGCTCCCGGCCGGCTCCAGTCTACTGCGCGTATCTCGTCGCGAGGTCAGCCAATCCCTTTTCGATCTCCGCAGAGGACACCCACCGTCCACGTACCATGACACCTGAGCGTTTCGTGAGGTTGGCGACGCTCTCGAGCGGATTGGCGTCGAGCAACACGAGATCGGCGTGATTGCCGACGGCGACGGTTCCGAATCGTCCGTCCTGCTTCAAGTGCTCGGCGACATATCGAGCGACGTTCTTGGCGCCGGATTCATATATCTGATACGGAGTGACTCCCGCGGAGGCGATTATGCCCAGCTCGCGATGCAGCGCGAAGCCGGGCACCATGAAGAGTTGCGGCGAGTCAGTGCCCATGAGCAGCGGCGCGCCGGCGTCGACGACCGCCTTGAGTGCCTGGCGCCGAAGCGCGAGATATTTTGCGGCCAATTCCGGCGTGATGCCCTGCTGCCGCATCTGGCCGACGGAATTTCGTTTCTGTGCCACGAAATTCGCGACGGCCTGCTTTGGCCAGTACTTCATTTCCGCGCGCGCGCCCATCTCCTCGGGCGATTCGGCCTGAGTGTAGAGATTCTCCCAGACGAGAATCGTGGGCACGTTCCAGACGCCGCGCGCCTTCATCTGCTGAGCGAGCGCCGCGAACCGCGACGGCTGCACGCCGTTGATGGATTCCGCGAAGGACGCCGTCCCGTTCTGCTGTTTCACTCCAGTCGAATCGGGCACCGTTGCTTCGAGTATCCCATCCAGATGGTCCACCGTGGACTGGCCAGACTCGATCGCATGCTGCAAGCCGACCGCGGCGGGCACGTGGCCGGCCCACGTGATGCCCTGTTCTCGCGCGGTGGCCACGATGGCGTCATACGTCGCGACCGAGAGTCCCGGGTGGATCTTCAGGAAGTCGTAACCGGCCGCCTTGTGCGCGCGCACGAGCTTGACGGCCGTATCGGGGTTCGGTGCCGAGTTGCCGTTGAGGGACGGTGCGCTGACGTACATTGTGGGCCCGAGCACCTCGCCGCGACGAAGCTGCTCGCGTAACGGGAGCTGGTTCGGGGCGCCGAGCATTGCCCGAATGGAAGTAATTCCATTGGCGACGTAGAGGAAAAGAATGTCGCGATTGATCTGCTCGTGGTTCGGGTTGTTGCCGCCCACGACATGCGCGTGCATTTCGGCGAGGCCGGGCATGAGATACTTGCCGGAGCCGTCGATGCGGTTCGCGTCCCCCGGCACCGCGGTGCTCGCCGCCGGTCCCATGGCGACGATGCGGTCGCCCTTAACAACGACGGTCTGTCGGTCCAGCGTCCGCTCGCGATCGAGCGGCACCACCGTGACGTTGACGAATGCGGTGGTTGCGTCAGACGGCCGCTGGCATGTCGCCGAGTCGGGGAAGGCGGCCGCGAACAGGACCGCGGCCGGAACGAGACGAAGAAACGAAGGCATGATCATAAGCGCGGGGGTTCTGGCGTGGACCCGTCGGATGCGAGACATTCGCCACATGAGACACACGTACATCCTACTCGGGTTTCTTTGCGCCGCGAACGCCATCCAGGCGCAGGACACATCGACCGTCCGTCGCGAGCCCGGACCGCCCGCGGTGCAATCCACTCGCGGGATGGTGGTCTGCTCTTCGGGTATCGCATGCGAAGCGGGGGCGCGGATGTTGGCAAAGGGCGGCAATGCGGTGGATGCCGCGGTCGCAACGGCCTTTGCCATGGCCGTGACGTATCCTGCCGCCGGAAACATCGGTGGCGGCGGGTTCATGCTCGTGCGCACGCCGAAAAAAGTGACGTCCATCGACTTTCGTGAGCGGGCACCGGCGCGATCGACGCCTACGATGTACCTGGACAGCGTCGGGAACATCAACCGACGACTCACCGCGACAGGCTATCTGGCACCGGGCGTACCAGGTACCGTGCGCGGTCTCGAGATGGCGCATCGCAAGTACGGACGTCTGAAGTGGCCGGACGTGGTAGCACCGGCGGCGCAGCTCGCGACGGGCGGGTTCCCGCTCAGCGAATCTCTGGCGCGATCGCTGAACCGCGAGTTATCGCGAATGCAGCTCTATCCCGCGTCGGTGGCGGCATACGGCAAGCCGGGGGGCGGCGAATGGAAAACCGGAGACACGCTGCGACTGCCTGACCTTGGACGATCGCTCGAAGCCGTCGCGCGCGGAGGCGCGGATGCGTTCTACAACGGATGGATCGCCGACAGCATCGCCGCCGACATGGCACGCGGCGGTGGTCTGATCGACGCGAAGGACCTGAAGGACTACCGGGCAAAGGAACGCGAACCGGTTCACGGCACCTATCGCGGCTACGACGTGCATTCCATGCCCCCGCCCAGCTCTGGCGGCATTGCGATCGTGGAAATGCTGAACGTGCTGGAGCCGATGAATCTCCGTCAACGCGACCGCTGGTCCGCGAGCTCACTGCATCTCGTCATCGAAGCGATGCGGCACGCGTTTCTCGATCGCGCTCGCTCGCTCGGGGACCCGGATTTCGTGAAGGTGCCGGTCTCCGAGCTCACATCGAAGCGCTACGCTGCGCAGGTCGCTCGCGAGATCGATCCCGAACACGCAGCAAACAGCGCGACGCTGGCGCCAGATCTCCTGGGCACCAAGGCGGATGAGAGCGACGAAACGACGCACATCTCGGTGGTGGACAGCGCGGGGATGGCCGTCTCGCTCACCTACACGCTGGAGGGCGGTTTCGGCTCGCATGTCGTGGCGCGAGGGACGGGCATACTGCTCAACAACGAGATGGGCGACTTCAACAAGAAGCCCGGATTCACGAGCACTTCGGGTGACATCGGCACGGCGCCGAATGCCATTGCACCGGGCAAGCGCATGCTCAGCTCGATGTCGCCTACGATCATCACACGCGACAAGGATGTGGTGCTGGTGACCGGTTCACCGGGCGGGCGCACGATCATCAACACCGTGTTCAACGTCGTGCTTGGGGTGCTGGAATACGACGCCGACGTCCGGACCGCGGTGGATGCACCGCGCTTTCACCATCAGTGGCTGCCGGACACCGTGGTATTCGAAGGCGGCGCCATTCCCGACT